>WREI01000016.1 GCA_009779405.1 Clostridiales bacterium | reverse complement strand
GTGTTCTCTAACGTATGCCCTTCCCCCAAATATTCGACAACACGTTTCCTCAAATCTTCACTGTATCCCATAACGCTTTTCTATACCATTCTTCATCCATTGTCAACTTGGTTGACTATATATACCCAAAGTGACGAAACTGTCATTTCCCCGTCACCGGGCTGTCATCTTGGCGGCTTATACTATGGTGGTAAAATACCTGAGGAGGATGTCTTTATGGAAATACTGCGGGTGGAAAACCTTTGCAAGACCTATGGGAAGAATGAGAGTTTGGTCAGGGCTTTGGATGATGTCAGCTTTGGCGTGGAGAAGGGCGAGTTTGTCGCCATTATGGGGCCGAGCGGGTCGGGGAAGTCGACCTTGTTGCATATACTGGGTGGGGTCGATACGCCGACTTGCGGCAAGGTGTTTGTGGACGGCACGGACGTGTACGCGCAGGACGGCGAGCAGCTGGCCATCTTCCGCAGGCGGCAGGTGGGGCTGATTTATCAGTTCTATAACCTGATCCCCGTGCTGAACGTGGAGGAGAATAATACGCTGCCCCTCTTGATGGACGGGCGCAGGGTGAACCGCGAGCGTTTGCAGGAGCTGATGGAGACGCTGAAGCTGACCGACCGCGCGGGGCATTTGCCGAACCAGCTTTCGGGCGGGCAGCAGCAGCGCGTGTCGATAGGCCGCGCGCTGATCAACGCGCCCGCCATTGTGCTGGCCGATGAGCCGACGGGCAACCTCGACAGCAAGAACGGGCAGCAGATTATCGAACTGCTGAAGCTGAGCAACGAGAAATACGGGCAGACCCTGATTGTCATCACGCATGACGAGAATATCGCCTTGCAGGCGGGACGTATTATCGGCATTGAGGACGGGAAGATTGTCAGAGACGAGAGGATACGGTAATGAATGTATTCTCAAAAGTCACACTGGCGGGCTTGAAAAAGAACCGCACGCGCACAATCGTCACCGTCATCGGGGTCATACTCTCGGCGGCCATGCTGATGGCGGTGACCAGTTTTATATCCTCGTTTCAGAGCTATCTGCTGCGTCTCACAGCCGCGCAAGACGGCGACTGGCACGCGAAGTTTGCAGATGTGGACGCGGCGTTTGTGCAGGAAGTATCCGACAACCCCAAGGTGGAGCGGACGGCTGCCGTGCAGAATCTCGGTTACGCCCAACCGCAAGGGGATATGCAAAACACGAACAAGCCCTATATCTTTGTGCTCGGCTTTAGCGATGCCGCCTATGAGATGCTCCCCGTCCGATTGATCGAGGGGCGGCTTCCGTTGAATGGCGCGGAGATCGTACTGCCCGCGCATTTGGCGGCGACCGGTATGGATTGCGCAATCGGCGACCTTATCACTTTGGGCTTGGGCGTTCGCAGTATGGAGGGGCAGACCCTGTATCAAAACAGCCCCTATATGGGCGAGGACGAGAACTTTGCGCCGGGGGCGGACGCGGCCTTCACCGTCGTAGGCATCTGCGAACGGCCCGGCTTTGAATCCTATTCCGCGCCGGGCTATACGGCCATTACGGCGGCGGACGCAGGCGCGGGCAACAGCTTTGACGCGTATATCAGGATGAAACACCTGAGCCGGGGCATTTATGAAACGGTGCCGGACTTGGCGGACAGCCATGGCTACAGCTACAACAGCGAATATCTGCGCTTTTCGGGCGTGTCCAATATCGACAGCTTCAACGCAGTGCTCTATACCCTGGGCGGCATACTCATCGGACTGATCGTCATCGGCTCCGTGCTGCTGATATACAATTCCTTTTCGATTTCGGTCGCGGAGCGCACGCGCCAGTTCGGCATACTCTCCTCGGTGGGCGCGACAAAGCGGCAACTGCGCCGCTCCGTGCTCTTTGAGGGCGCGTGCATAGGGCTGATCGGCATCCCGCTCGGCATAGGCGCGGGCATCGGGGGCATTGCCGTCACCCTGCGCTTTGTGGGCAGCGTCTTTGCGCGCATGTCGAGCACCGGCGCGCCTCTGACCCTCGTCGTCTCCCCCGCCGCCCTCATTGTGGCCATTGTGATGGGGATTGCCGTCATTCTGATCTCCGCCTATATCCCCGCGCGGCGGGCGGCGCGGCGCCCTGCCATTGAGAGCATACGCCAGACCCACGATATTCAAATCAAGGGCCGCGCACTGCGCACCTCGAAGCTGACCCTGCGCCTTTGGGGCCTGCCCGGCATGTTGGCGCGCAAGAATTTCAAGCGCAATAAAAAGCAATACCGCTCCACCGTCATCTCGCTCTTTGTCAGCATCGTGCTCTTTGTTTCGGCGAGCAGCTTTGGCATGTATCTGACGGAGAGTACGGAGAAGACCTTCGATGTATCCGCTTATGATATCGAAATATGCTCCCACTTTATGACGGACGACGAGCTGTTGGCCCTCTACGGGGGCCTGCAAAGCGTCGCGGGCGTGACGGAGAGCGGATACAGGACGGACGGCTTTCTGTACCGCATCGAGCTGCCCCGCGCCGCGTACAGCGAACGGTTTTTGAAGTATATGATGGTGCCGAACGAATACGACACGCTGGACTGGGGCCTGCACCTGAGTTTTATAGACGACGCCACCTATGCGGCGTATCTGCGCGCACTCGGGCTGCCCGCCTCGCACGCCCCGTTCCCCGCCGTGGGGCTCGTGCAGGGCTATGACGGTGAGCGTGTGGTTTCATTCTCCATGTTCCGGCAGGCGGGGGATATGACCCTGCACGCGACACTGGACTATCCCGCCTATGCGGGCGAGCACGTGACGGAGGAACAGCTGACGCTCGAGGTTACGCTCGTCGACCGTCTGCCCGAGGACTTTTCCACGCGACAGTACGGCGGCCTTACCGTGTTCGCGCCCTATTCCCTGCGCGCGTCGATGCCCACAATCCCGCAGGGGAACGGAACGCTCAACCTCTGCTTCCGCTCCGACGACCCCGCTACGACGGCGGCGGAGATGGATCGCTTCCTGCAAGACGCGGGGCTTAGCGATCGCTATCAGCTGTTCAACACGGCGCAGATGCAGCAGGAGACCCGCAATATACTGTTGGTGATCAGCGTGTTCGCCTATGGGTTTATCGTCCTGATGTCGCTGATTACAATCGCGAACGTGTTCAACACGATCTCCACGAACATCAGCCTGCGCCGCCGCGAGTTTGCGATGCTGCGCTCGGTGGGCCTCGGCGAGCGCTCTTTCCGCAAAATGATGGTCTTCGAATGCCTGTTCTACGGATTCAAGGCCCTCTTATACGGGCTGCCCGTCTCCCTCGGCATCACCTGGCTCATATGGCAAGGCACGGCAAAGGGCGTGGATATGGTCTTCCGCCTGCCGTGGACGGCGCTGATTATCGCCGTATGCGCAGTGTTCGCGGTCGTATTTGTCACGATGCTGTATTCTGTGCGGAGACTGAAGGGGGAGAATATGGTGGAGGCGTTGCGGTAGGGAATGCGCGATGTTCAATATTCAATGCGCAATGTTGGAAAAAACGCCCTTGCGGGCGTTTTTTGATTGATATGGAAGCCATTCATTGCGCGTTGTGCGTTGACATTGTGCATTGTGTTCCTACCCCGTAAACGGATCGTCTCCGCCGCCTATACCGGGGGTTGTCTGCGGCCCGGGGGGTTCGCCTGTCGCGGGGGTGGTGCCGGGCGCGGGGCTGTCGGGGACCGTGCCATCGGGCGGCAGGGTCTCCTGCGGGATGCTGTGATCCGGCGGATAGGGAGAGACCACGACCCCGTTCTTGCTGTACAGATAGATGGTGACGGTCTTCCCCTCGGATTTATAGAGCGCCGCCTGCTGCATGATGCCCGCCGCGTGCTTGCGCATGCGCGAGAATTTCAGGTCGAGGTCGCGCATATCGCCCAGTTCGACAAAATAGCCCTGCGGCGTCATTAGGCGCATATGCATGGGCTCGCTCACGTCCAAAGATTTGAAATAGACGAAGAGATCGTACTCGTGCAGCTTTTGGATCACGGCGACGAGCGCGAAGACCTGTTCGTCGATGGCGTCGCCGATGGATTTGCCCAATTCGGCGCCCGTCACCGTGATGCCGAGCACCTCCAACAAACCGAGGTTGGATTGCTCCTCCGGCTCCAATACAATGCCGCTGCTGTCTATGATCGCGATAAATTCGCTCTGCTGGCCCCAGACGACGGCCGCCACAGGCACGCGCTCACGCACCGTGATCTGGATGCGCGCGGGGAAGATGTATTCCAGCTCCGGGATCAGATAGGGATCCTCTTCCAACTTCTTTTTCGCTTCGCCCAGGTCCACCATCAATATATGGGTTCCCGTCTCGAGACCGCTCTTTTCGATGATTTCCGCCGCCGTATAGCGGGCGGAGTCGCCGATGACGTCGATGCTGCGCACCTGAAAGGCAAACCAGAACACGGCGGCCAAGAGACCCAGCCCCAATATGAAGAGCAGGATGGCACTGCGGCGGCGGCGGGCGTCCACGCGGCGCAGGGCCTTCTCGCGGCGCAGTTCCGCCTCGTATTCCCGTTCGCGCCCCGCGGCCCGCGCCTTGGCGCGCTCGGCCGCTTCGCGGCGCAGGCGAGCCTCCTCGGTCTCGCGCGCCCAGAGCTTGGTGCCTGCGACAGGGGCGTTGGCGCGGCGCCCGTAGCGCTGTTCGCGCTTGCGTTCGCGCGGGCGCAGGGTGGACAAGGGTACGCGCCTGCCCTGCTCGTCGAAGGTGAAGGGCTCCTCCTCGGGCTCGTCCTCCTCCTCTTTGTCGAGAAGCGCCGGCACATCCTTATAATCGGACAGGGGCGGGGTTCCCTCGTCCGCGAAATCCGATTTGCCCTTTTTGCCCGACGGTTCCGCTTCCTCCGGCTTGTCCGCTTTGGCGGGCGGGGCGAAATCGTCCTCGTTCTCCGCCAGCGGGTTCTCCGTATCCCAGACAAAACTGCGCGCGGGCTTGGGCGGCGGCGCGAAATCATCCCGGTCTTCGGCGAAGATATCTATGATATCGGGATCGAGGGGCTTTTTGGTTTTCGGGGTTTTCGGGTTCTTTGGTTTTTTCATGGCAACCTCTTTTCTGAGTGAATAGTGAAGAGCGAATAGTTATGGTTGCAATGCCTTCGGCATTGCTTTATTTAACTAAAACGCGGAGCGTTTTTACCACAACTCTTCACTCTTCACTCTTAACTGTCATTTCGTGTAATCTCCGCGCCCAATCCATTTAGCACGCCCTCCATATCCGCATACCCTCTGTCTATGCGCTCGGCGTGGCGCAGGGTGGTGCTTCCTTCTGCGGCGAGGGCGGCGATGATGAGGGCCGCGCCGCCGCGCAGGTCGTGGGCGGTGACGACATTGCCGCGCAGGCGCGGAACGCCGCGCACGACGGCGATATTGCCCCGCACCGTGATATCCGCGCCCATGCTGTTCAGCTCGGCTGCCGTCCGCAGACGGTTCTCGAACACGTTCTCGGCAATCAGGCTGACGCCCCGCGCGGTCGCGCAGAGGGCCAGAAACTGCGACTGCATATCCGTCGGAAAGCCCGGGTGGGGCAGGGTGTCTATGCGCGCAATCTGGCGCAGACGCGCGGGGGCGGTCAGCGCGATCAGGCCCGTCTCCTCCCGCACCTCACAACCCGCTTCACGCAGTTTTTCCAACACCACGCCCAGGTGGCGCGGCGGCGCGTTGCGGCAGACGATATCCCCGCCCGTGGCGGCGGCGGCGGCGAGATAGGTCCCCGCCGCGATGCGGTCGGCCATCACCGTGTATTCGCAGGCCTGCACCGCAGAACCGCCGCGCACGACGATGGAGGAGAGACCCGCGCCCGAGACAGAGTATCCCGCGGCGTTCAGGAAGTTCTGTAAATCCTCTATCTCCGGTTCCCGCGCCGCGCCCTCGATAACGGTGACGCCGTTCGCCGCACAGGCGGCCATCATAATATTCTCCGTTGCGCCCACGCTGGGATAGTCCATGTGCACGATGGTACCCCGGAGCTTGCCGCGGCAGCGTATATGCCCGCCGTCCTCCGAAATTTCCGCGCCCAGGCGCTTCAGGCCCGCCAGATGCAGGTCTATGGGGCGGCTGCCTATATCGCAGCCCCCCGGCTGGCTGACCGAGGCCTCGCCAAAGCGGGCCAGCAGGGGGCCGAGCAAAAAGAACGAGGAGCGCAGGCGCCGCCCCAAATCCTCGGGCAGCGCGGAGCCCGCCGCGGCGCCCGTATCCACCAGCAGCGCATCCCCCTGCCACTGCGCCACTGCCCCGAGCGCGCGCAGGATATCGATCATATTCTCCACGTCCAACAGGCGCGGACAACCGTGCAGGCGGACGGGATGGGGTACCAGCACGGTCGCCGCCAATATGGGCAGCGCGGCGTTCTTCGCCCCCTGCACCGCAATCTCTCCGCGCAGGCGCTTGCCGCCCGTCACCGTCAACTCCGCCATATCCGCACTCCCCGCTTTACGATAGGGTATCGTATGCGGGGGAACTCTATTTCGTGCGGGAGGTTTCAATTATTGTAGGGGCGCAATATATTGCGCCCTCCACCGGGCTTCATGTACTCCAGCAGGGCGCAATATATTGCGCCCCTACAATTTAATGCCTACCCATACGCTTCCGCGTCCCTTGTAATATTCAACAGCACACCCATCGACGCCATAAAGACGAGCATGGAGGTGCCGCCGGCAGAGATGAAGGGCAGGGCCTGACCTGTCGTTGGCATGAGACCCGTGATAACGGCGATATTGATAAACACCTGTACACCGAGAACGATGGAGATGCCCGCGGCCAGCAGGGATCCGAAGCGGTCCCGCACGCGCAGGGCGGCGCGCATGCCCCGCGCGAAGATCCAGGTATAGCCGAAGATGACGGTCAGCCCGCCCATCAGCCCGAATTCTTCGACCAGGATGGGGAAGATAAAATCCGATTCGCCATAGGTCATATAGAGCAGCTTCTGGAAGCTGTTGTTCAGACCCTTGCCGAACCAGCCGCCGCTGCCGAGCGCATAGAAGGACTGTATCAGCTGATAGCCACTGCCCTGCGGATCCTCAAAAGGGTCCATGAAGTTGCCCATGCGCTCCGCGCGATAGCCCTCCGAAAACGCCAGTATCAGCACCAAGCCCAAGCCCACGATGCCCAAAATCACCAGTTGTTTGAAGTCCGCGCCGCCCAAAAAGAGCAGGATGACGCCGATCATCGCGATGATAACGGCCATGGACATATTGGGTTGCAGGATGACCAATCCGGCCACCGCACCGATAACGAAGAGCATGGGCAGCATGCCGCCGCGGAACTCGTGCATTTTGCCCCGGTTTTTTGACATAAAGGCGCACATAAAGATCATCATGCCGAATTTGGCGATTTCCGAGGGCTGGATCTGCACGCCCGCGATCAGAATCCAGCGACGCCCGCCGTTCAGCTCAACGCCGATAAAGAGCACCAGAATCAATAAAAGCACGGAGACGAGATAGATGGGCCAGTGCACGCGCTGGATGATCTTATAATCCATGCGCGAGAGCACGAGCATGACGAAATAGCCGATGATCAGGAAGACAACCTGCTTGCTTAGGAAAAAATAGGGGTCATAATTCGTGGTGCGGGTGCGCTGGGCATAGTAATAGCTGGCGGAGAAGACCATGACAAGCCCGAACGCGCAAAGCAAGGTCACCGCCAGCAGGATGGAAAAATCGATCCTGCCCTGGTGGAGCTTGATGGTGGGGGTTTGGGTTTTCGTTTTGCGTGGTTTTTTCATGGCGCTCCGTCTTCTAAGTAATAGGTAATAATGCAGAATGCAGAGAGACTATGGGCAGGGATGGTTTGTTTGCATACGCAATATATACTCCAACTTGCATCGCAAAGGCCCTCTCTGCATTCTGCATTATTACTTATTACTTCTCCTTCATTCCCCCCACAATTTCCTTAAACAACTTCCCTCTCTCCTCATAATTCGCGAACATGCCCCAACTGGCGCAGGCCGGGGAGAGGAGTACGCAGTCGCCGGGACGCGCGAGGGCTTTGGCCCTGCTTATGGCTTCTTCGAAGCCATAAGTTCGGTGACATATGTCGCCGAATCCGGCGGCGTTGGCCGCTGATTCGATTTTTCCCGCCGTTTGGCCGAGGAGCACGCAGGCCTTGACTTTGCCGGGGAAGAGGGTGAAGAGCTCGGAAAAGTCCGCGTGCTTGTCGTAGCCGCCCAAGATCATGACGAGGGGTTTATTGATCGCCTCCATGGCGCGCAGGGTGCTGGCGGGATTCGTACCCTTGCTGTCGTTGATAAAATCTACGCCGCCCACTGCGCGAACATACTCGATCCGATGCTCAACGCCCGGAAAAGTTTGCAGGACGCGGCGTATCATGGCGGGGTCTATGCCCTGCGAGAGCGCCAGCAGCGCGCAGAGCATGGCGTTTTCGAGGTTGTGGCCGCCGGGGATGCGTATCTCTTTGGCGGGCATCAGGACGAGTTCCCTGCTGTGCAGGCGGAATATGACATCTTCACCACGCAGGAACATACCGTTTTTTGGTTCCTCTTTGCGCGAGAACCATAGAATTCTTGCGGGGGTGTTGCCCGCGAGACCTCGGACTATAGGGTCGTCATAATTCAGCACCGCCACGTCGTCCCAATTCTGGTTCTCCAATATCTTGGCCTTGGCGGCGATATAACTCTCCATATTGCCGAAGTGATCCAAGTGGTCGGGCGTGATATTGCAGATGCCCGCGGCTTTCGCGCGGAAATGTATATTGCCGCAGAGCTGCAATGCTGCGGTCTCCGCGACGACGACCTCGCCCGGCTTGGTGTCGAGTGCATATTCGGAGATCGCGACGCCGATATTGCCGAGCACATAGGTCTTGCGCCCGCTCGCCTTGAACAGCTCGCCCGTCAGTGCGGTGCAGGTCGTCTTGCCGTTGGTACCCGTCACGCAGACGAAATCGGCCTTGCTGTAGCGATAGCCCAGCTCGATCTCGGAGATCACCTCGATCCCCCGCCGTCTCGCCTCGACGATAAAGGGGCGGGTCATCGGGATCACGGGGCTGGGGACGAGCAAATCCGTCCCCGCCAGCAGCTCCATCGGGTCAAAGCCCAAGCGCACGCTGCAAGGCACGCCCGCCAGCGCGTCGAAGAGACCGGGTATCTCCGGCTTGATGTCGTTGATGGTGACGGCATAGCCCGCGGCATGCAGGAGTTTGGCGGCGGCGATGCCGCTCTTGGCCATGCCGACGATGAGGGCGCGTTTTTGCATGGGAACCTCCGGTTCAGTTAGGTAATAGGTAATAATGCAGAATGCAGAGAAACTGTGGGCAGGGATGGTTGGCTTGCATATGCCATGTTTAGCTCAATTTACATCGCAAGAACCTCTCTGCATTCTGCATTATTACTTATTACTTCTCTCACAATGTATAAAGCAACAGACACAGCGCACAGCCTATCACCGTCACAATCGTATACGCCGTGACGATCTTGGCTTCGTGGGCGCCGCCCTGCTCGAAGTGGTGGTGCAGGGGGGCCATGCGGAAGATGCGCTTTTTGTTGCGCAGTTTGTAGCTGCCCACTTGCAGGATAACCGAGACGGCGGATGCGAGGAAGCAGACGCCCGACAGCGGCAGCAGTATCGCGGAGCGGGACAACAGGCCGACCATGGCGACCGCGCCGCCCAAGCCCAGCGCGCCCGTGTCGCCCATAAAGACCTTGGCGGGATAGCTGTTATAGGCCAGGTATCCCAGCAGGGCGCCGCAGAGGGCCGCCGAGAAGATGGCCATGCCCGCATAGGCTTCTTCATACAGGTGCATCCCGCAAGGAGCGGAGACCAACAGCAGGAACAGGAGGGCGTAGGTTCCCATAAACACCGAGGAGACGCCCGCCGCCAGCCCGTCCAAGCCGTCCGTCAGGTTGACGGCGTTGACCTCGGCGATGATGACGAACATCGCGAAGGGGATATAGAATATACCCAAATCCCAGGCGCCGCCGCCGGGCAGGATGAGCTGGCTGCCGACCAGCGGGCTTTGATAGAGCCATATGGCCGCCCCCAACGCAAAGCCGAACTGACAGACGATCTTCTGCCAGGCGCGCAGGCCCAGTGAGCGGTGCTTTCTCACTTTGATATAGTCATCCAGAAAGCCGATAAAGGCAAACGCAAAAGTAACTATGATGGCGGGCAGGGTGAGCGCCAGACCGCTCGGGTCGAAGATCAATGTGGCGGCCAGCGCGGCGACCAAAAAGAGGATGCCGCCCATCGTGGGCGTACCCTGCTTGGCGAGGTGGCTCTGCGGCCCATCGTCGCGCACCTCCTGCCCGAACTTCAGCTTGCGAAGCAAGGGCAGCAGCAGCGGCCCCAGCAGCAGCGCGATGCTGAGGGCGGTGAGGAGGGAGATGAGGGTCTTTTGTAGGGTTAGCATAATTCAGTCTCGGTTCTTTCAGTTCGCGCGCAGCCACTCCCGGACAACCTCTCTGTCATCGAAGTGATACTTCACCCCCCGAATCTCCTGGTAGTCCTCGTGGCCCTTGCCCGCAATGACAAGTATATCGTCTTTTTCCAACATAGACAATGCCAAATGTATGGCTTCGCGACGATTTTCGCGCACAAGATAGGGGGTGCCGGTCTTTTTTACGCCGATTTCCGCTTCGCGGATGATGCTGTCCGGGTCTTCACTGCGGGGATTGTCGGATGTGATCACCACATAATCGCTGAGCCGCCCCGCCGCTTCGCCCATCAAGGGCCGTTTCTTGGGGTCGCGGTCGCCGCCGCAGCCGAACAGGGAGAAGACGCGTTTTTTCGCGAAGCCGCGGCAGGTGTTCAGCACGTTGATCAGCGCGTCAGGGGTATGCGCGTAGTCGACATAGACGGAAAAGGGCTGGCCCTCGTCCACCGCTTCCAAGCGGCCCGGAACGACCGTGAGACTCTCCAACCCGCGCACAATGGCCGGGAAGGGGATGCCCGCCAATTGTGCCAGCGCCGCCGCGCCAAGGGCATTGTATACGGAGAAGAGACCGGAGATGCGCAGGTTGATATGCGCGCCCACGCCGGGCAGCTGTAAATGGAAGGCGGAGCCCGCGTTCGTGATCTCGATATTGCTGGCGTAGATATCCGTATCCTTTTCGCGTATGCCGAGGTGCAGGGTCGGGCAGGGCAGGCCCCGCGCCATGCGCAGGCCGTAGGGGTCGTCGATATTGATAATGGCCATCTCGCACTGATCGAACAGTTTGCGCTTGGCCTGATAATAGGCCTCGAAGTTCCCGTGATAGTCCAGATGATCCTGCGTGAGATTCGTGAACAGGCCCGCCGCAAAGGGCAGCGCGTGCACGCGGCCCTGCTCGAGCGCGTGGGAGGAGACCTCCATCACGCAAAATCGGCAGCCCGCGTCCGCCATACGGCGCAACAGGGCGAAGGTATCCGCCGATTCGGGGGTCGTATGCACAGTGGGGATCACTTCATCGCCGATCAGGTTCTGTATCGTCCCCATCAGCGCGGCCTTGACGCCCGCCGCTTCTGCGATGGCCTTGACCATATAGGTCGTGCTGGTCTTGCCGTTCGTACCCGTGACGCCGAGCAGGCGCAATTCCCGCTCGGGATGTCCATAGAAAGCCGCCGCCGCATGCGCCATCGCCAGCCGCGCATTCGGCACCACGATCTGCGGCATATCCAAGGGCAGCAACCGCTCGCAGAGCAGCGCGGCCGCGCCCTTTTGCAAGGCGGTCCCCGCAAAATTATGCCCGTCAAAGCTGGCGCCCGTATTACAGCAAAACAAATCCCCCGGCTTGACGCGGCGGGAGTCATAGCTGATGCCCGTGATTTCCCCGTCAGAGCCGTGGAGGGGAGCTTGGAGCTCGGTTGTGAGTTGGGTCAGGTGCATGGGTGCTCCTTTATGGGGTTTGAGTTAAGAGTGAAGAGTGAAGAGTTGCGGTAGAAATTCCTGCGGAATTTCCAAATTTAATTCTGGAATCGCTTTCGATTCCTCCCACAACTCTTAACTCTTCACTCTTAACTCTTAACTCGCACGGGCGAGACATGCCTCGCCCCTAATTCAACGGTACCCCACTAAACACCACGCTCACCACCGTTCCTACGGGCAGTCGCGTGCCTGTGGGGTACTGCGTTGTGGTGATCTTGCCCGCGCAGTTGTTGGGGTCGTAATCCATGATGAGCCCGGCGGCCTTCATCTTATCCAGCGCGTTCAGGCGCGAGTCGTTGATGAGGTTGGGCATGGTCGTATATTGGATCTCCTCCTCTTCCGCGAGGAAGGAAGTCCAGGCCGAGAACAGAATGACGGGCGAATCCGCGACGACATAGTTGCCCGCCGCGGGAATCTGCTTGTGCACGGTCGCGCCTGCGTCCGACTCCGATTCCAAATACACGCTGCGCAGTCCGTAGCGGTTCAGCTCTCTCCTCGCCTCGGAGATGGTCAAACCATACAGATTCGGGACGAGAACCCGCTTTGTCTCATTGTCCGGCTGTATGCCCATATAGGCCAGCGCGCGCGCCAGCACCATCTGCACATAGGGCGCGGCGACCGTGCTGCCGAACACAACGGGGATCTGCGGCTCATCGACGATGATCAGGCAGCCCAGGAACGGGTCGGTCGCGGGGGCAAAGCCGATAAAGGACGCGATCAGGCGCGTGCTCGAGACGGAGCCGTCATCCTCATATTTCTGCGCGGTACCCGTCTTGCCGCTGACCGTATAGCCTGGCACGGCGGCGTTTCGGCCGGAACCGTGCTCCACCACCCCTTGCAGCAGCTCGCGCACGAGCTTGGAGGTCTGCGGGGTGATGACGCGGCGTATGGGCGTCCTGTAATTTTGCAGCATCACCTCGCCCGACTGGCTGACGATCTCGGCGACAATCCAAGGCTTTAATAACTCCCCGCCGTTCACCGCCGCGCTGGCCGCCATCGCCAGCTGCATGCCCGTCATACTGATGCTCTGGCCGAAGCCTATGCGCGCGAGGTCACTGTCGCGTATATATTTCTTGTGCGTGACGCTGCCGCTGGTTTCACCCGACAGGCCCAGCTCGGTCTTGGTTCCCATGCCGAAAGCGTAGATATATTCATAGAAGGTGTCCTTGCCCATCTTGAGGGCCATCGCCATAAACGCGCAGTTGCAGGAATTCTGCACGGCTTCGGCCAGGCTCTGGCTGCCATGCCCGCCCGGTTTCCAGCACTTGATGCGCTGGCCCTTGATGCTGAGACTGCCCGTACAGTTGAAGCGGGTGTTCATGGTGATCGCGCCCGAATCGAGGGCCGCGGCCAGGGTGATGATTTTGAAGGTGGAGCCGGGCTCATAGGTGTCCGCCACGATGCGGTTGCGCGCCATTTCGAGCAGGGTCTTCGCTTCTTCACGGGGCGGGTCGTTGGGATCATAGCTCGGATAGCTGGTCATGGCATAGGTCTCGCCGCTCTGTACATTCCACAGATATACCTGCACGGTCTTGGCCTTGTTCACCGTGTGGCATTCCTCCGCGATGGCCTCCGCGATGTTTTGCAGGCCCGTATCGGCAGTCAGGATGACGTTCGCGCCCGGCACCGCGTCCACATATTCCTCCCGCGCGTTGGGGATGGGCTTGTTGTCGCGGTCGGTCTGGGTCTGCACATACCCGTTGATGCCCGAGAGATAGGAGTTGAAATCGAGCTCCACGCCCGATTGCCCCTCGCCGTCCACATTGGTAAAGCCCAATATCTGCGAAAAATGGTTGCCCTCGGGATAACTGCGCTTGACGTCGGCATAGAAGCTGATGCTGCGCCCCATTTGCAGGCCCGAAAGCTGGTTGATGATGCTCCGCTCCACCTGGCTCTTGATTCTGACCTGCTGTTTGTCCGTATTGCTGATTTTTATGAGTATCTTCGCGGGATCCTCGTCAAGCAGGGTGGCGAGATAGTAGGCGACGCGCTCGCGGTCATCCTCGCTGATGGCACGGGGGTTGGCGCAGACCTGATAGGTCGTATAGGAACTGGCCAGCACCGTACCGTTGCGATCCTGAATCTCGCCGCGCTGGGCGCGTATGCCGGTGGTCATACCCCATTGTCGCGCGGCCTTCTTGGCATTTTCGGGACCCTGCACGATCACGCGGAGTACCAACTGCACCACGATCATGCCGAGGAGCACGGCGAATATGCCGATTACCCACAGCAGATTGCGCTTGCTGGGGGGAACTTTGATTTTGTTCTTATTCGGTTTTTTCTTGTTTTTGGCCAAGGGTGCTCCTTTATATCACTAATCGTCCCAAAACAAAACCCGTCCCGCCGCTTCGTTTGCGTTGTAGATCGAATTGTAGCCGTGCAGCTGGCCCTGATCCTTGATAACATTGGACAGCTTTTGCGCGACGTCCGCGATCTGTGACTCCAAATTGCCGATCTCAATATAAAGCTTTGCGATCTCCGCGTTGCCGCGCAGGCCGAAGATGGCCGCGGCCGCCGTGAAGAAGATGGCGAGTATGAGCAACACTTTCGACTGGGTGCTGAATCCGCGCTCGGTGCGCTTCTTGACGGGCGCGGGCAGTATCTCCTCTTCGCCGACGGGGTTGATCATTTCACTCTGCTGCCCGCGGGGTGCGAACATGCGCGTTTTGGTATTGCTGCTCATGGGATCCTTTCCTCAGTTTACTTGGGTGGGGGTGGGTTTATGAGTGTGGGGGGTGGAGTGTGGAGTTAAGGTATGAATGGTTTCATCTTTCCCTAAGCTTCATTCCGCAACTCCACACTTCACACTTCACACTTACGCGCAAACGCTCTCAGCTTCGCGCAACTTGCCCTCGAATTCGCCGCGAGCTCCTCCCCGCCTGCCGTAATCGGTTTTTTGGTCAAAATGCGGCCTTGCGGGGTTTTTCCGCAGGTGCACATCGGCGCGCGGGGGTCGCAGTCGCAGGGGTTTTCCCAGTTGCGGAAGCGCAGTTTTGCGATGCGGTCTTCCAATGAGTGAAAGCTGATAACCGCGAGACGTCCGCCCGGACGCAGGAGAGCGCAGGCATCGTCCAGCGCGCTTGGCAGGCCGTCCAATTCCCCGTTGACATAGACGCGCAGGGCCTGGAAGCAGCGGCGCGCCGGGTGCTGGCCCTTCTCCTGCAATTTGTACGGGATGCAGGCCGCGATATACTGCGCCAGCTCCGTTGTGCGGGCGAAGGGCGTTTGGGTTCGCCGTTCGCAGATGCGCTTCGCGATGCGCCGCGCATAGCGCTCCTCGCCATAGGCGAAGAAGATGCGCGCCAGCTCCGCTTCGGGCAGGGTGTTCACCGCGATAGCCGCCGTCAGCGGCGCGTCCGTATCCATGCGCATATCCAGGGGGGCGTCCGCGTGATAGGAAAAGCCGCGTTCGGCTTCGTCTATCTGGGGGGAGGAGACGCCGAGGTCGAGGAGTATGCCGTCCACACCCGAAACGCCCTGCTGCGCCAACAGGCGGCGCATATCAAAAAAGTTGCCGCGGATGGCTGTGAAGCGTTCGCCAAAGGGCGCCAGCCGCGCGCGCGCCGCCGCCAGCGCGGCAGGGTCGCGGTCGATGCCGATCAGGCGGCTGTCCTGTGGCATACGCGCAAGCAGCGCTTCCGCATGCCCGCCGCCGCCGAGAGTTCCGTCCACGAATATCCCCCCGCGTTGTGGCTCCATGAGAGAAATTACTTCGGAGAGGAGGACGGGGGTGTGGTGGAAGCTTGTGTTCGGTTCCATGTGGGATGATCCCTCCTCTCTGCGTTTCGCAAGTGTGGGGTGTGGAGTGTGAAGTGTGGAGTTATGGTAGAAATTCCTGCGAAATTTCAATTTAATTAAAAATGCCGCAGGTATTTTCACCGCAACTCCACACTTCACACCCCACACTTCACACTCAAGCGGCGCGTTACGCCGCCAAGTATACAACATTTCCTCCAATTTGTCACCCGCCCCCTTGCGCCGTCTCGCAACATCCGCGCGGTTTTTTTGTAAAAAAGAATAGGGAGAGGAGGTTTGGCGCGGCCATTGCGGCGTTGCTCCATTCTGAAATTTTCCAGACGAGGGCGAGCTGCATGTGGGCGCCGAGCAGCATGGCGGCGCAGAAAATGAGGAGATAGGGGGCTGTCGCGCGTTCGCCGAAGAGGAAGGCGGCGCAACGGCTGCCATAGAAGCCCCAGGCCCAGATGCTGGCGGCGGCGAACAAAATGACGCAGAGCGCGAGCGCGGCCCTGCTGAAGCCCTCGCCCAAGTTTGCGGAGAAGGCGGCCGCGGAGAGCGTCATACCCGCATCCTGCCCGTAGGGGATGGCGACGGGCGCGGTCAGAACGACCAGCGCGGTCAGGGTACACATGACGAAGGTGTCGGCGAAGACCTCGAAGATGCCGAGCAGAGCCTGCCGCGCCGCGCTGTTATCCGCCGCCGCGTGCGCGATTGCCGAGCTGCCCATGCCCGCCTCATGCGTGAACACGCCGCGCTCCACGCCCTTGCGAAAGGCCGCCGCAATGCCGAGACCCGCCGCGCCGCCGAGCGCGGCCCGGGGCGTAACCGCGCTTTTGGCGATGCCTGCAAGCGCGGGCCATATGTATGCACGCCGCATCACGAGACAGATCAGGCAGAGGACGACATAGAGCAGGCTCATCACCGGCACAAGCTTTTCCATGGCGCGGCCCAATCTGCCCGCGCCGCCCAACAGCACCCGCGCGGAGAGCAGGGCGAGCAGGAGCCCGAGCCCGAGCGGCAGCCAGCGGCGCAGCGCGTCACCGACACCGAAACTCGCCGCCGCGAGGGAGACGCTCTCGGTCATCGTGTGTACCTGTGCCAGATTGCCAACCCCGAAGGCCGCGACCATGCCGCAGACGGCGAAGACCCAGGCCAGCCAGTGCCAGCGGCGCGGCAGCCCGTTTTGGATCGCGATCATCGGCCCGCCGCGCCAGCCGCCCGTGGCATCCTTCTCCCGAAACTTAACGGAGTAAAATATCTCGCCATACTTTACCGCCATCCCGAAGAAGGCGGCCAGCAGCATCCAGAGCACCGCGCCCGGCCCGCCCAGAGAGATCGCGCCCGCCACGCCCGCGATATTGCCCGTACCGGCGGTGCCTCCCAAGGCCGTACAGACCGCCTGAAAGGGCGTGACGCGGCCCGGTGTTTTGTCGCCCCTCTTGCCAAACAGTGAGGAAAACGACGCGCCAAAGCGCCGCATCTGCACAAAACGCAGGCGGAAACTGAGCCAAACCGATGCAATCAACATAAAAAGTGCGCGCATGTGTTGCAAGATATGCGGGAGGAGAGTAAAATAGGGCTATGTCTCTCCTAACTCTGATCGAAATCCCCATCCTCCTCGCCCTCTCGGCGGGGGCTTTGCTGTTGCTGATTCAATATACCGTGCTGGTCTTTCATTTCTTCCCGCGCCTGCGCGACCTGTTGCCGCCGGATTTGGAGCGGGCAACCGCGCGCCGCCAGCGCTTACTGTTCGCGCTATCCGTCTTTCTGTTCATCAGCCTGTGGGTGGCTGTGATTTGTCTCGCCACGCCCGACGCTTTCTGGGGCTTTTTGACCGGCTGCACCATCGAATTCTGCGCCCTGCTCTTCTTCCGCTATCCGCGCCGCATAGGCGAAAAGTTCAGCGATTTCGTTTACGCGCAACAGGACATTCCCTTCGAGGAGCAGGATCTGCCGCCCGTCGAGGAGGACCCGGAGGGGTTGGATTTTGGGTAGTGAGTATGGTATAATTGAGTTAAGAGTGAATAGTTAAGAGTTGCGGATCTACCATAACTATTCACTATTCACTCTTAACTATTAACTCGTAAGGAAAAACTATGTTCCGTTTCGCGCCGCTGGCCAGCGGCTCAGGTGGCAATGTTACGTTTTTGGAGGCGGGCGAGACCCGCCTCTTGGTCGACGCCGGGAAGAGCTGTAAGCTCGTCTGCGCGCTGCTGGAGCAGATTGATGTCGACCCGAAGACCCTATCGGGCATTTTGATCACACATGAGCACGGCGACCATATCAGCGGCGTCGATGTGCTTTCGCGCAAGTTCGACCTGCCCGTCTATGCCAACGAAAAGTGCTGGTTCGCCATGCGCGAGAAATTGTCCGGCGTCGCGCCCAAGAATCGGCGCGTCTTTGTGTCGGACGAGGATTTTTATATCGGTGCGCTGCGCATCTTCCCCTTCTCCACCTATCACGACGCCGCGCATCCCGTGGGCTTCACGTTTTCGCACGCGGGCAGCAAGTGTGCCGTCTGCACGGATATCGGACATATCGACGAGCGTATACTGGCCGCGCTCTCCGGCTGCCGCTTGGTGTTGCTCGAGAGCAACCACGACGTCGATCTCCTGATGAGCGGTAGCTATTCGCGGGATCTGAAGCGGCGCGTGCTGGGCGGTCACGGGCATCTCTGCAACGAGGACTGCGGGCGCGCGCTCGTCCGGCTCTATGGAAGCGGTGTGCGCGGTGCGATTCTGGGCCATCTCAGCCAAGAGAACAACTACCCCCCCCTCGCGATGGCGACCGTGCGCGAGATACTGGCCGCCGCGGGCATAGACCACGAGATGCAGCTCGCGCTGGCAGAGCGGGACGAGCCGACCGGGGTGTTTGAGATTGCGTGAGAACTATGATCATTAAGCTTTGTTGCGTCGGAAAACTGAAAGAAAAGTATTATACGGACGCCTGCGAGGAGCTTATCAAGAGGTTGTCCCGTTTTTGCACCATGCGCGTTTGTGAGGTGGCGGATGAGAAGGCGCCTGTGAGCTTGTCGCCCGCCGAAGAAATGCTGGTTAAGCAAAGAGAGGGTGAGCGGCTCTTGGCGCAGATTTCCGATAAGGAGTATTTGATTGCTTTGGATTTGGGCGGGAAGCAGTGCAGTTCCGAAGCGTTTGCGGCGAAGTTGCAGGGTTTGGAGGATAATGGCCGGGCGCAGATTGCCTTTGCGATAGGCGGCAGTTTGGGCCTGTCCCCCACTGTTCTTGCGCGGGCGAACGAGCGCTTGCAGCTCTCCGAGATGACCTTCCCGCACCGCATTGCGCGGCTGGTTCTGCTGGAGCAGATTTATCGCGGGTACAAGATTCTACGGGGGGAAACCTATCATAAATGAGCGTGCAGGCTGTGATTCGACAAAAGGCGCAGAGTCCCTATACGGAGGAAGCTTTGGCATATGTGCGGGAGCAGTTTGGGCTTTCCGACGCCGTTGCGCGGCTGATTTTGGCGCGAGGCTATGCGGACGACGCTGAGATCGACGCGTTTTTGCATCCCGAGCATGTGCCTTTGCCCGATCCGTTTTCGATGGCGGATATGGACAAGACCGTGCGGGAGTTGCGCGCGGCGATAATAGCAGGCGAGAAGATTTGTATTTACGGGGACTATGACTGCGACGGCATTTGCGCGACGGCAATTCTATATCACGCGCTGAAAACTCTCGGCGCGGATGTGCGGACCTATCTGCCCCTGCGCCACAGCGAGGGCTACGGGCTGAACGCCGGGCGCGTGCGGGCATTGCACGCGGAGGGTGTGCAATGCCTTGTGACCGTGGACAACGGCATTTCGGCCAATGCCGAGATTGCGCTGGCCAAAGAGCTGGGCCTGCGCGTGATCGTCACCGACCACCACCATATCAAGGGCGAGCTGCCCGCGGCGGATGCCGTGGTCTGCGCCGACAGGGACGGGTATGCCGAACGCGTCAATGATTTTTGCGGGGCGGGCGTCGCATATCAGCTGGTGCGCGCGCTGGATATTTCGGCAGCGGAAGAGAATTTTGCGCTGCCGCTGGCCGCGCTGGCGACCGTGGCGGACGTGGTGCAACTGACCCGCGCCAACCGCCGCATCGCCGGGACGGCCCTGCCCCGCATGGGCGAAAATTTGGGGCTGCGCGCGCTGCTCCGCGTGGCGGGCGCGAAGGTTTTTGACGCCTTTGCCGCGGGCTTTGTACTCGGGCCGCGCATCAACGCCGCCGGACGTTTGGGCGATGCGAACCGCGCCCTGCGCCTGCTGCTCTGCGAGGATGAGGCCGAGGCGGCGGTGATAGCGGCGGATCTGGACGCGGAGAACCTGCGGCGTCGGGCCTTGGAAGACCATATTTTGACGGATATCCGCGCGCGGTATACGGAGGAGGAACTGCAGGCGCGCAATATTCTGATCTTTTCGGACCCCGACTGGGAGCAGGGCGTGCTGGGCATTGCGGCGGCGCGAGTCTGCCAGGCCTATGCGCGGCCCTGTATCTTGCTGACGGAGAGCGGGGATCATCTCCTGTCCGGCTCCGCGCGGAGCACGCCGGAGGTTCATATTTTTGAACTGCTCTGCGCCTGCGGGGCGCATTTGACCCGTTTTGGCGGGCATGCGGCGGCGGGGGGCCTGACCTTGGCGCCCGGAAATCTGGACGCGTTCTGCGCGGCGGCGCAAGCCTATATCGCGGCGCAATTCCCGGAGGGCTTGCCCGCGCCCTGCATATATTATGACGTAAGCCTGCGCGCCGCCGAATGTACGGTGCAGCTTTGCGACGAATTGGACACGCTTGCGCCGTTCGGGGCGGGCAATGAGGAGCCCTGCTTCCTGTTGGAAGACCACAGTTTGCAATATCCGCGCGCAATGGGCGGCGGCAAACACCTCTCGGCCTATCTCTGCGACGGCACCCGCTCCCTGCGCATGGCCGCGTTCAATTGGGGGGATGCGCTGGCGGAATGGCAGAGCTATGACCGCGTAAACGCGCTTTTGCGCATTAAACGCAACGAATATAACGGCCGCGTCTCCTGCGAAGCGCATTGCGTGCACCTTTGCCCGGCTTTTCGTTAAAAATTATACAAAAATAGTAGGTGCAATTTAATCAAAAAACCGCTATAATATAAATATGGAAAATTGTGCGCGCCCACAGCAGGCGCAGCAGCAGGAGGACAAACTATGGATTTTGCGGCACTGGTGCGGGACATTCCCGATTTCCCAAAGAAGGGGATCCTGTTTCGGGATATCACGACGCTGATTAAGGATACGAAGGCGTTTCCCGCCTTGATTGACGCGGTGGCCGCGTCACTGCGCGACAAGCAGGTGGATCTGGTTGTGGGACCCGAGGCGCGCGGCTTTGTGATGGGCTCCGCGGTCGCCTACGCGCTGGGCGCGGGCTTTGTGATGGCGCGCAAGCCGGGCAAGCTGCCCGCGGCGACGCGGCGCATCGAATACGGGCTGGAATACGGCGCGGACGTGATGGAGATGCACGAGGACGCGATCAAGCCCGGACAGCGTATCGCGCTGGTCGACGACCTGTTGGCCACGGGCGGCACCGCCATGGCCGTGATCAAGCTCTGCGAAGAGATGGGCGGCGAGATCGTCGGCGCGCGCTTTGCCATTGAGCTGACCGATTTGAATGGGCGCGAGCTGTTGAAGGATTATGATGCGGAGTCGGTGATACAGTATTGATTGGGGCAAATTTCTATTTGCCCGTACAGGATATTCAAAATCGGACACGGTCTCGTGTCCTTTTGGGTTTATACAAAATCTGAGAGGAGCTTTCCTTTATGCCGGTGATTTCTCGCTTTTACGGACTGATCGTAAATTAGAATACACAGGAGTTCGCGCCCATTCCACCCTTGGAGTAAAGGAGGATGCACAAATGTTCAACAAAATAGCGGAAGCACAGGCCTTGCCGAATTATCGTTTGGATGTGCGGTTTTGTAACGGAGAAGCAAAGCGCTATGATGTCTCTGTATTGTTTGCGGCTTACCCTGCGTTCCGCGCGTTTCAAAATGCGGAAGCATTTTTTCAATCCGTGCAGGTGGATGTGGGCGGCTATGCCGTGGTGTGGAGCGATGAGTTGGACTTGTCGTATAATGAATTATACGAAAACGGGACGGCCTGTTAGGCAGGACGGGGCATGAATAAAACCAACTGGACCCAGCGGGAACTGCTGGAACAATGCAGGGAACATTTTCATGTGGGGCGGGAGGACGACCTCGCACTGTTTCGCGCGGCGCTGGATTTTTGCGAGAATGTGCACGCGCGGCAGAAGCGGGACGACGGCACGCCCTTTGTATACCACCCCATCTCCGTGGCGGGCTATCTGCTCGAAATGGGCGCGGATGAGACGACCGTTATCGCGGGGCTGCTGCACGATACCGTGGAGGACGGGGAGGATATCACGATTGAGCAGGTCGCGCAGAAGTTCGGCAAGGACATCGCCCACCTCGTCGACGGCGTAACCAAACTGACCAAGAGCGGGAAGCAGACCTATTTCACCAAGCAGCAGGCGCAGAGCGAGAATCTGCGCAAACTCTTCCTCAGCATCGCCGCCGATGCGCGCGTCGTCATCATCAAGATGGCGGACCGCCTGCACAATATGCGCACGCTCGTCTATTGCAGCTCCGAAAAGCGCGTCCGTAAGGCCAGGGAAACCCTCGACGTATATGCCCCGCTGGCGCACCGCTTCGGCATGGGGAACATCAAGAGCGAGCTGGAAGACCTGGCCTTTTCGCATGCCTATCCCGAGGAATATGAACGCATACGCGCGCTCGTGGAGACGCACCAGCGGGAGCGGGAGACGTTTTTGCAGAGCGCGATGGAGGCCATACGCAAAAATCTGTCCGAAAACGGCGTTAGTTGCGATGTGGCCGGGCGGCCCAAGCACCTGTTCTCCGTCTATCGCAAGATGCACCGCCTGAACTGCGATATCTCCGATATTTACGATCTGATCGCCGTGCGGATCGTCGTCGAGGGCGTAGGCGACTGCTATGCCGCACTGGGGCAGATCCACGGCATCTGGAAGCCGATGCCGGGGCGTTTCAAAGATTATATCGCCATGCCCAAGCCCAACGGCTATCAGTCCCTGCACAACACGATGCTCAACGAGGGCGGCACGCCCTTTGAGGTGCAGATTCGGACACGGGATATGCACCGCGTGGCGGAGTTCGGCGTGGCGGCGCACTGGATGTATAAAGAGGGCCGCGTCAAGATGAACCTGCTCGACGAGAAGACGGGCTGGCTGCGTCAAGTGATGGAGGAGAACGCGCAGGATGAGGACAGCGCCGAGCTCGTGGACAATATCATCCAGGACTTTTTGGGCGAATATGTATTTGTCCTCTCCCCCCGCGGCGAGATCTTTGACCTGCCCGTTGGCAGCACACCCTTGGATTTTGCCTACCGCGTGCATACGAATGTCGGCCACCACTGCCACCAGGCGCGGGTGAACGGACACCTCGTCAAACTGACCTATGTGCTGCAGACCAACGATGTGGTGGAGATCATCACGAACAATGCGCAGGTCGGGCCGAACCGCGACTGGCTCAACATCGTCAAGACCAAGGGCGCACAGAACAAGATACGCCAGTGGTTCAAGCGCGCCAATCGCGAGGAGAACGAGGAGCGGGGCCGTGCGATACTGGCCGAGACCGCAAAGCACTTGGGCCAGAACCTCGCGACGCTCCTGACCTCGGAATATGAGGAAGAGATCTTCAAGCGGCACAATTTCGGCTCCGCGGCGGATATGTACGCGGCGATCGGCTATGGCGGGATCACCGCCGGGCAGATTGTGCATAAGCTCATCGATATGGATCGCAAAGATCGCCGCCTGCGGGCCATTGAGGAGATGGCCTTGGGGCAGGGTACGGACGCGGACGGCCCGAAGGCCAACCCGCAGGGCATCATCGTGCACGGCGACCCCGGCATGGCGACGCGCTTTGCGGCTTGTTGCAGCCCCATGCGCGGCGACGTGATCGTCGGCTATATCTCCCGCGGGCGCGGGCTATCCGTGCACCGCGCGGACTGCAAGAACGTCAAGGCGCTGCAACTGACCGAGCCCGCCCGCTTTATCGAGGTGGAGTGGGAGCAAAAGAGCCGCGCCTCCTTTGCCGCGGGCCTGCTGGTGCGCGTGACGGACAAGCAGGGTGCGCTCCTCGAGCTGAGCAAGTTTTTCGTCAGCCAGAACATCAACCTCGCGGATATCAGCTGCAAGGCCACGCCTCACGGCTACGCCGAGTGCAAGGTGCGCTTTATCGTCTCCGGCGCGGAACAGCTCCAGCTGCTGATGACGAATATGCGGAAGTTGAAGATTGTGGTGGAGGTTTCAAGAATGTAGGAGCGCGATATATCGCGCTCCTACGATTGAATGAAAGGCCAATCATGCAAATCCTAACAATCCCCGGCCGCGACGGATTCGCGTTTTGTTCCAATACCTATATCGTGTATGCCGATGAAGGCGCGCATGCCTGTTTTGTTGTGGATCCCGGAAGCGAGCGGGAGGTGGAGGGGATTTTGCGCGTTTTGAGCGAGCGGAAACTGAAAGTTTCGCATATACTCTGCACGCACGGGCATTTTGACCATGTGCTGGGCGTGCACGACTTGGCGGCGGAGACGGGCGCCAAGGTTGCTATCCACGAGAGCGAGGCCAAGGCCTTGCAGAGCAATCGGCTCTCGCTGGCCTATATGCAGATGCGCAGTATCAAGCCCCTGGTGCCGGATATATTGCTGACGGACGGCATGCTTATCAGCAACGGCGAGGTGACTTTGCGCGTCCTGCATACGCCCGGACATACGTCCGGCAGCGTCTGCTTCCTCGCGTCCTATGCCCCCATCTGCATCACGGGCGACACCGTGTTTTTGGAGGATATCGGCGCGACCCACTTCCCCGGCGGCCACGGACCCACGCTGCTGGCTTCCCTGCAAAAAGTGCTGGCCCTGCCCCCGCAGACGCGGCTCTATCCCGGACACGGGCCGGAGACGAGCGTGGGGCATGAGTTGGCTTGTAATCCTTATTTATGATTCAAATAGAAACCAATGCGCCGCGGTATACCAATGATTTGGCGGAAGTGGCGCGGCTTTTTGACAATGTTCAATGTGCAACGCGCAACGCGCAATGTGTTCTTTCGGAGAATGTTGCCGTTGCGTGGATTGATGGTTATCCCTCTGTTACCTTACCCATACCGAAAATTGAAAATGATCCATGGGAACAAAAGCGGCAGGAGAAGCGGGCTTTGAAGCGCTGCCTGTATGCGGCACTGCAAGCTGTATGCCCCACTGAATTGCCCTGGGGGAGTTTGACGGGGATACGGCCTACGGCCTTGTTGCGGCAGTTGGGGGAGCATTATGGGGAGGCCGAAGCCTTGCGCATGTTTCGGGAGGATTTTGATGTGTCGGCGGCGAAAACAGCGCTGGCGCGGGAGATTTGCGCGGTGCAGGGGCCGCTTTGGAATAGCCTGGCACCGAACAGTTTGGATGTTTATATCGGTATACCGTATTGCCGTTCGCGCTGTCTATATTGCAGTTTTGGCGCGGAGGTGAGCCGTCGGGCGGGGGAATTGAACGCATATCTGCGCTTTCTTTTGCAGGATATTGCGGCGGGCGCGGCCATCGTAAAGGAGGGCGGCTATATTCTGCGGGCACTCTATATCGGCGGCGGCACGCCCACCGTGTTTACGGCGGAACAGTTGCGGGTTTTGCTTTCGGCTGTCCGCGAGGCCTATGATATAGGGGGAAGAGAATTCACCGTTGAAGCGGGCAGGCCGGATACGATCACGCCCGAGAAACTGCGCGTCTTGTGCGATACGGGCGTTACGCGCATCTCGGTCAACCCGCAGACCATGGTGGACGCGACCCTGCGCCGTATAGGCCGCGCGCATAGCGCCGAGGATACGCGCCGCGCGATGTCCGACGCGCGCGCCGCGGGCTTCACGCATATCAATATGGACATTATCGCGGGCCTGCCGGGGGAGACGATTGCCGATATGGAATATACCCTCGCCGCCATCCGCGCCTTGCATCCCGAGAGCCTGACCGTGCATACGCTGGCCGTTAAGCGCAGCAGCCGTCTCAAAGAGCAACTAGAAATTACGCCCCTGCCCGACGCAAACACGGCAACGCAAATGCTGCAGGCGGCGGACGCCGCCGCGCGCGGGCTCGGCCTTCTCCCCTACTATATGTACCGCCAGAAATATATGCGCGGCTCGTTAGAAAACGTGGGCTATGCCCTCCCCGGCCACGCCTGCCTGTATAACGCGGATATGATGGAGGAGACCTCCTCGGTGCTGGCCCACGGCGCGGGCGCGATGAGTAAACGCGTGTTTCCGGGGCGCGATGTACGGGTGGAGAGGATACCCAATCCCAAGGATGTGGGGACGTATTGCGGGAAGTTGGCGGAGCTGGACAGACGGAAGCGGGCGTTGTTTTTATTGTAGCCAAAGTTCATAGCAAATGGGCGCCAAAGTTCATAGTGAACAGACGCCAAAGTTCATAGTAAACTCTTGACAAAGTTCATAGTTTTAAGCATACTAAAGTAGGGTGGTGAAAATGAACGTAAACTATTTGAAACGTATCTCGGATGCGAAATTAGAGCTTCTGCTGCGCGCGATGGGTGCCGTCTTAATAGAAGGTCCCAAATGGTGCGGAAAAACGAGTTCCGCCGAAGAAATAGCGGGCAGTGTTTTGTATATGCAGGATCCCGACAGTGCAAAGGCGAATAAGCTTACAGCGCAAACCAAGCCTTCCCTGTTACTCGAGGGTGCGACGCCGCGACTTTTGGATGAATGGCAAGTTGCTCCCGAGCTTTGGAATGCGGTCAGGTTCGCCGTTGATAAGCGCCGCGAAAAGGGGCAGTTTATTTTGACCGGCTCGGTCATTCCCACACGAACAAATGATATGCACACGGGGACGGGCCGCATTGCCCGCATGAGGATGCGTACAATGTCTTTGTATGAAACCGGAGATTCAACCGGGGAGATTTCCTTAGAGACTTTGTTTGACGGGAACGACGATATGGAGGGCAAGTCAAATCTAAGCATTGAAAAGTTGGCATTTGTCATAAACCGCGGTGGCTGGCCGATCGTAGCCAGGGAAACGGATGAAAAAATTGCATTGACTGTTGCCGCCGACTATGTAGAAGCCGTAGCTAACGAGGACATTTCCAAAGCGGATAACGTTGAAAAGAATCCCGATAGGGTCAAAGCGCTTCTGCGCTCTATATCCCGCAATATATCAAACGAAGCGAGAATCTCCACCATTCTGAACGACCTTACCGCCAATGACGAAGCGTTATCACAGGCTACGGTTGACCAATATATCGCTGCGCTGAAAAAGATATTTGTGATTGAGGATTTGCCGGCGTGGAGCGCAAAACTCCGTTCCAAAACCGCGATAAGGACGACAGCAAAACGGCATTTTTCGGATCCGTCCATCGCGACCGCTTCACTTAGAGCAACACCCAAACGTCTGCTTGCGGATTTCAACACCTTCGGAATCCTTTTCGAATCCCTCTGCATCAGGGATTTGAGAATTTATGCGGAGAGTATAGACGGAAGCGTTTATCATTACCGTGATAAAAGCGGCTTGGAGATCGATGCCATTATTCAGCTTGCCGATGGCCGCTGGGGTGCAGCCGAGGTAAAAATGGGGGCGGGAGAAATTGAGGATGCCGCCGAGAATCTTCTCAAGTTCCGTCGGATCGTAGACACGGAAAAAATGAATGAGCCGTCCTTTTTGATGGTTCTTACGGGTACCGAATACGCATTCAAAATGAAAAACGGCGTTTGGGTCGTGCCGCTTGGGTGTTTGAAAAACTAACGGCCATCCATGCTGCTATCGACAGCGAATTTTACAAACCCCTTCGTTTCGCGTTTGAGCGCCGCGATATCTATTTTGCCTGCGAAGGTAGACGGAAAGCCTTTCGTTCTGATTTTGTACGCAAGCGCTTGCTTCTCAGGTGGCATCCTGTTGGCCAATGCGCCGCTTATTTTTTCGATGATGGCCCTTGCCTGCTTCCTGTACTTTTTCGATATACATATTTGAATAACGGGAAGCGCATAAACTCCCTTTGGAATGCCGTAGACGCAGTAATCTTTGATTGCATCGTCCAGAATGGGATCGCACTCTATGGCTTCTTCTATTGCATCTTCCATTTCGTATGGTCTGAGCTTTATATTGTCTGCAATTTGTATGAAATCTGAAATTCTCCCGTCAATAAAATACTCTCCCCTTTCGTTCACATGCCCCAGGTCGCCGAGATTCGCGACGCCGTTCCTAAAATAATCTGCTGTTTCCGTCGGCATATTGTGATACCCTATCATTTCCGTTGCCGCTTTTGCGGTGACCGCACCCACCTGATTGTAATCCGCTTCTTCTCCGGTCGATAGATCCCTGATTATGATTTCATTGTGTGTATAGGGAATCCCTATGGTATTGTTTCCGCCATTCTGTGCATTGACAGACCAGGAACAGCATATACTGCCGCCCAATTCGCTTTGGCCATATCCGTTGCCCATGCCGAATCGATTGTTATGCGCTACCAAAAACCTGTCGAAGCGTCTTATCTCGTGTCTTCTTACCTTTTCGCCGCCGCATACGGCGTACCTGAGAAATGACATATTCATGCCGTCCAAGCGCGGATCATCCAGGATGTATTTCCAAAAGTGTTTCGTTGCAATCGCTACCTTAGGTCTGTATCGGATTAAATTTCTCGAAAAGGCCTTGCAGTCATACCTTGGTTCCAGAATGGTTTGAAAACCGAGCAAGAGCGGGGTGAATACAGATGAACTTGCTCCGGTTGCGAATAATGCCGGGAAAGCCGCCAGCCACTTGTCGCTTCGCGATATCTCAAAGCCTACCCCATTGTGCATATGCGCAAATTGCACGAAGGTATCGTGTCCCAATACAATCGGTTTGCCGGGTCCCGTGCTGCCGCTTGAGTGCGTATAAATCAGAGCTGCTTTTTCATCGTAGGGCGCATCGGGTACCGTTGGCGCAGTGCGCCCCTTTTCAATGAAGGCATTCCATGAGATTACGGCTCGATATGCCGTACTGTTGCCGACACACTTAGACCTTGCTGTTATCGGCACGACGATCATGCGTTTTACGCCTGCATGCTTATATATTTTTCGGAATAACGGCGCTATCTTATCTTGCACGAACAGCAGTTTTGCGCTCGTCGAATGGATTCGCTCTATAATCTCCTTCGGCTTTTCTAATGGATTGATCATATTGATCGACAAACCAAGCTTGCTGCAAGCCAAAACAATGTAGACGATTTCAGGCACGTTAAACAGGCTTACAGCAACATTGTCCCCCCGTTGCAGACCCATGCCCGTCAAGGCTTTCGCGGTCGCGTGATATGCTTCCTGTATTTGACGTATAGAGATTTTCTGTCCCGTAACAGCGAAAATCAATCCTGTGCTTTCGGGGTATTCGCCGTTCACTTCCTCGAAATATCCATCGATCTTGGTTTTAGGCAGAACTGCGTTTAACGCTTCCTTCGGATAGTACTTCAAATACAGTTTTTCCTGCGATGGCTTTCCTTGCATTTCCTTCTCCACTCTGCTTTCGTTTGTTATTTGTATTCTATTCGTAGAATACATTTATAAGATACATTATTGTAGGATATAATACAATCCATTGTCAAGATACTATTTCCAAAGCGGAGGTGTATTTATGGACAACAATACGATGCGAATTCCAAAGAAGTCAAAACTGAAAGGCGACGACGGCACGCGGGTGATTTCCATCCGCATACGGGTGGAACTGCTGGAGAAGATCGACGCCATCGCCTGCGAAGCGGAACGTTCGCGCAATGAATTGATCAATATGATTTTTGAGAACAGTGTTGACAAGATTATTATTGAGTAAACAAAGAATCCCCCATCCATATGGATGTGGGGATTTGTTGCAGGGCGTTATTGCAACTACCGCTCCTCTCGGAAATACGGCAGGCCCAGGGCCGCAGGGGGTTGGTTGTCGCGGCGGCGGCGCAGGGAAGCGATGATCAGCACCACGACCGTGACCGCATAGGGCAGCATTTTGAAGAGCTCCGAGCTTCGGCGTGAGAGACCCGCGATATAGAAGAAGAGCCAGGAGAGGAGCCCGAACAGGTAGGCGCCCCAGATGCCGTGCTTGGGCTTCCATCCGGCGAAGATGACCAGTGCGACGGCTAGCCAGCCGAGTCTCTCGATGCCGCCGTCCGCGTCCCAGGTTCCCTTCATATAGTCCATCACGTAATACACGCCGCCCAGCGCGGAGATGCCGCCGCCTATCGCCGTGGCGAGGTATTTGTATTTCGTGACGGGGATGCCCGCCGCGTCCGCCGTGGCGGGGCTCTCCCCCACCGCGCGCAGGTTCAGGCCTATGGGTGTTTTTTGGATGTACCAGCCGAGGAATATGGCCAGCGCGACGGCCAGATAGACCATGAAACCATAGTGGAAGATGGTTTCGCTGAAGACGCCCAGCTCGGAACTGAGCCAGGGCAGGCGTGTTCGGAAGGCCGCGCTCGTGGCCGCGACGGAGATCTGCCCCACGCCGCCCGCCAGCTTCATCAGCGAACCGCCGAAGAAATTGGCGAAGCCGCCCGCGAAAATGGTGAGCGTCAGGCCCGTGACGTTTTGGTTGGCGCGCAGGGTCGTGGTCAGGAAACTGAACAGCAAGCCGCCCAATATGCCCGCCGCGAACCCGCAAACGAGCGTGATCAGCACGCAGACGATCGCGATGGGTGCGATGCCCGCCGCCGCGCAGGCGCGTTCATAATAGAACGAGCCCACCAGTCCCATGATGCCGCCGAGGTACATGATGCCCGGCACGCCGAGGTTGAGGTTGCCGCCCTTTTCGGAGAGTATCTCCCCCGTGCTGCCGAAGAGTATGACGGTGCCGAACACGATGCCCGCCTGCCATAAAGATATCAACTGTCTCATTTGGCTACCTCCTTGTTCGCGGCGCGGAAATGGAGTTTGTATTCGATGAAGAACTCGCTGCCCAGCACGAAGAAGAGGATGATGCCGGTCAACATTTTGGATACGTGGTCGGAGAGCCCGAACTGCGTGGCGATCTCGATGCTGCCCTTGTCCAAGAAGACCAGCAGCGCGCCTATGAGCACCATTACAAAGGTGTTGAACTTCGCCATCCACGCGACGATGATCGCGGTGAAGCCCTTGCCGCCCGCCGTGCTCGTGCTGATGGTATGGCTGGCGCCCGCCACCGCCAAGAAGCCCGCGATGCCGCAGATCGCGCCCGAGATCGTAACCGTGCGTGTGACGACATGCGGCACGCGTATGCCCGCGTAGCGCGCGGTATTCTCGCTCTCGCCCACGACGGCGATTTCATAGCCCTGTTTGCTGTTGCGCAGATAGAAATACATGCCCACGACCAGCACGGCCACGATGATGACATTCAGCAGATATTTCTGCCCCAATATCTCCGGGAACCAGCCCGCGCGCGTGATGCCGTTGATGACGCCGACCGTATTGCTGCCAAACGGGTTCTCCCAGAGAGCGACGAAATACGCGGTCAGCTGGATGGCGATATAGTTCATCATCAGCGTGAAGAGCGTTTCGTTCGTGTTCCATTTGGCCTTGAAGACGCCCGGCACAAAGCCCCAGACGCCTCCCGCGATGGCGGAGAGCGGCAACATCATGAGCAATAAAACGCCCGTGGGCAGGTTTTTGAAATAGATCATGCAGGCCGCGGCGGCCAGGCCGCCCACGAGGATCTGCCCTTCCGCGCCGATGTTCCAAAAGCGCATTTTGAAGGCGGGTGCCAGCCCCACGCCGATGCAGACCAGCATGCAGATATCGCGTATGCTGACCCACATCTTGTTCTTCGTGCCAAAGCTGCCCTGGAACATGGCGGCATAGACGCGCAGGGGGTTGATGCGCACGATGGCCCAGATGATAACCGCACAGACCAGCAGCGCGGCGATGAGCGCCCCGGCGCGTATGCCCCAGCTCATATAGCCGCGCATCTCCTGCGTGCGCTTTTCTATACGTAAAACCGGCCCGGCGGCGTGTTCGGATTCTCTATGCTTCATCTGTCTTCTCCTCCCCCAGATGCGTCATCAGCAGGCCGACCTCTTCCTTCTTGATGTTGCGCGCGTCGCGTATGCCGCTGACCTTACCCGCGCAAAGCACCAAAATGCGGTCGCAGAGTTCCAGCAGCACGTCGAGGTCCTCTCCGACATAGATGACAGCCGCGCCCTTCTGCTTCTGTTCGCTCAGTATGTTATAGATCGCATAGGACGTATGAATATCTAATCCGCGCACGGCATAGGCGGTCATCAGCAGGGCGGGTTCGCCCGCGATCTCGCGCCCGACCAGCACCTTCTGGATATTTCCGCCCGAAAGACGGCGTATGGGCGTTTTCAGGCTCGGCGTCTTCACCTGAAACTCCTGCACAACCCGGGCCGCCAGATGGCGCGGCGGCTTGCGCAGGGTGAAGATAAAGCCGTTGTTATAGCTTTTCAGCATCATATTGTCCGGCAGATCCATGCTGGCCACCAGCCCCATGCCCAAGCGATCCTCCGGCACGAAGGCGAGCGCAACGCCCAGCTTTCGGATATCGCGGGGGGACAGGCCCACCAACTCCGTCGGCTCCTTGCCGGGCGCGGTATAGATGATGCTGCCCCCGGGCAGGGCCCGTTGCAGGCCCGCCACGGCTTCCAGCAACTCTTTCTGCCCGCTGCCCGAAATGCCCGCGATGCCCAATATCTCCCCGCCGTAGGCCGTGAAGCTCACGTCGTCGAGACGGAGCACACCGTCGCTGTCGCGCACGGAGAGATTTGACACGGCCAGGCGCTCCGTCATATTTTCCGGTTCGGTGCGCGCGATTTGCAGGGAGACCGCCTGCCCCACCATCATATCGGTGAGGGCCTGCGCCGTTGTCTCGCCCGTAGGAACTTCGCCTACGAACAGCCCGCGGCGCAATACGACGACGCGATCCGAGATTGCCAGCACCTCGTGCAGCTTGTGCGTGATGATGACGACGCTCTTGCCGTCGGCTTTCAGATTGCGCATAACCTCGAAGAGCTTGTCCGTCTCCTGCGGGGTCAGTACGGCGGTCGGCTCGTCCAATATCAAAATATCCGCGCCGCGATACAGGACTTTGACGATCTCTAAAGTCTGCTTTTCGGACACGGACATATCGTATACCTTTTTATCCGGCTCTACAACAAAGCCGTAACGGTCGCAGATTTCCCGCACCCTGGCGCGCACGGTCTTCAGATTCAGCAGGCCGCCTTCCCGCAGGCCCAGAACGATGTTCTCGGCGGCGGAAAGCACGGGTACCAGCTTGAAGTGCTGGTGTATCATGCCGATCCCGTAGGTGAACGCATCCTTGGGCGAGCGTATGCGCGCCTTCTTGCCATGGATATAGATTTCTCCGCCGTCCTGCGCGTAAATGCCGGACAGCATGTTCATCAGGGTGGTCTTGCCGCTGCCGTTTTCTCCCAACAGCGAGAGGATTTCACCCCGCTCGATGGTCAGGTCTATGGCGTCATTGGCGACCAGAGATCCGAAACGTTTGGTGATCCCATGCATAAATACGGCGGGCGGGTGTTCCCGCTCCGCGTGTAATTCCAAAGCTTCCAAATGGTTGGGTTCCTTTCTGATTATTTGCCTTCATCGGACTTGTTATTGTCTCCCGTTCCATGAGAAAGGCAAAGTCGGAATGGGGGACAGGAATCGCAAGCGATACTGCACTTCGCGGGCGGATGATATCCGCCCCTACGCTTCACACGTCTCTCATTACCAGAGAAGCAGGGGGGAAACCCCTGCTTCTCCGCTTGTTTTCAGTGCTTAGTTCAACTTTGTGATTCCGTCTATATCGAGGGAGAAATAGGGCGCGGAACGCAGAACGGATTCGATGAAGATGCCGTTCTCGATGGCTTCACCCGTGTCGCCCACCCAGTCGCCGTCGGTGTCGATGGCCAGGAAGCTGGCCACGGTCTCGCCGTTCACGGTGAAGGTGGCGGTGTCGAACACATGCAGGATGCCCGCCTTGATGGCTGCGATGACTTCCGCCACTTTCTCGGCGGTGCCGGCCGCGCAGCTCGGCCCGAGTTCCGAGATCATAACCGCATCCAACTCATAGCCGGCGGCATAGTCCGTGGGGATGGGCTCGCCCTTCAACGCTTTTTCCAAGGTGGCCTTATAGAGCACGACCCAGTTGTTCTGCGCGCTGGTCAGCGCGGCGGTCGGCGCGGCGGCCAGCATGGAGACGTTATAGCCCACGCTGTACACTTCCTTGCCCGCTTCGCGCTGCTTTTCCACCGCGCCCGGCGCGCCCGTGCTGTCCGCATGCTGGCCGATGATGACGGCGCCGCGCGCGATCAGCGCATTGGCGGCCTCGGCCTCGGCAATCGGGTCATACCAGGAGTTGGTGAACTGCACATCCATGTACGCCTCGGGTACGATGGAACGGATGCCGAGGAAGAAGGCGGTATAGCCCGAAACCACTTCGGCATAGGGATAGGCGCCGACATAGCCGATATGGGGCTCGGTGACTAAGCCTTCGTCCATCAGCTCTTTCAGCTTCATCCCCGCAACCACGCCCGAGACATAGCGGCTCTCGAAGGTATAGGGGAAGACGTTGGCGACGTTGTCCACAGGCTGGAACATGGCCGTGTCACCCGTGCAGGCGACGAACATGATGTCGGGATACTCCGGCGCGGCCTGCATCATAAAGGACTGGTGGCCGTAGCTGTCCGAGAAGATGATGTTGCAACCCTGCTCCGCGAGGTCGATCGCGGTGTCATAACAGGTCTCGTCTTCGGGGATGTTGTACTTGAAGATGAGTTGGCTTTCCGCCAGGCCCAGCTCTGCGGCGGCGGCCTTGACGCCCTCGATGTGGGCAAGGTCATAGCCGGAGTTCTCATCATGCACCAGGATGACGCCGACTTTGAACGGCGCTTCGGTCCCCGGCCCATCGATCTTTGGGTCGTCGACTTTCGGGTCATCGTTCGGCGCACCCGTGTTGCAGGCTGCACAGACGAACGCCAGACAGAGAACCAGGACAATTGCGAGAATTTTTTTCATTGGGTTTTCCTCCTACCATAATTTGTTGCTATATCCTGCGCAAACGCGCTTGCAACCGCTCTTTACATGCAGTATATATAAAATTTATATCATTCTAACACGAGCCCCCCTATTTTAGCAAGAGATTTTTCACAATTTCGTCAATCTTGAGCGCGTTGCAGGGTTCTGTAATATTTGACTTCGTTTGGCTGAATAATATATTTGCATATGAAGAGGGGTTGTCGGTTGTAATTGAGCCCTCTATTTGTTTGAAAAATGTCCTCAATCCACTGTCTTATCCTTGAAAATGCAGGCTGGATATGCTATAGTGTAAACGAGTTCTTTCTAAAATAACAGAAATAATTAGTATACTACACGAGTAGCAATGGGGGGCATCATGAACTACATCGAAATAATGGGGCGAAATTTTTATGTTCCTATAATGATTATCATCTTCGTTGTTTCTATGATCATTGCAGGTGGCGCTGCGGTTGCTGTAAAAAGGGCAAGGCTGCTCGCTGCTTTCTGTTCGTTTTTGACCTGTTGTATTTTAGGATTTCTATTTATATTGGTCGTTGCGCCAGAGTCTTCAGTAAACACCCCCGATGACCACTTTTCTCCTCCCATTATAAGCGCAGACAGTGTCTGCGATATTACGGAGGGCAGATTAGAATTTGATTATAAACGATATGCGGATTGTTATTTTGACTTGTCACAGCCTTATTTTGATGAATGGCCGGGCAGGTTTATTACGAAAGGACCCTTCAGCGAACTTAAAGGAAAACCCTATTACGGGATTGGCATGGCGGGTCCGTTCAGCGGCGATTCCTATTGGATCAAATACAATATTCCGCGGGGTGCTACGCGCTTTTCTACTTTTATCTTTATTGACGCATACCATAAAAATAAATCCTATGGCACAGTCACATATCAGATACTTGTGGATGGCGAGTTGAAAAGGGAAATATCGCAATCGAAAGTGAAGGAGGCAGAGGAAATCGTTATTAGCATTCCAGAAAACGCGAGAACACTGACACTCAAAATCACTACCACAACAACATCAGGAACAACCTTTGACATCGTTTGGGGCAACCCTTGTTTCTATCATTACCATTAAAAACAAAGCGCATTACGATAGATATACAACAAATTGGAACGCTGGATTAACGCGGAAGTTGAAATTCCTTATATTTCGAACAAAAAAGGACAGTTGGGTATGAACCAGACTGCCCTTCTTCAATTTCCCCTCAAAACCACACCATTACGGCGAAGCCGCCGCAGAAATAATAGGTGTTCGTCTTTGGGTCGGTTGCCCATACGGTATAATAACGACAAAAGCGGGAAGCCGCATGGAATCAGGGTTTTTGAGGATTTATCGGTCTGATTTTCGCTCTTTTCCCGACGAAAACAACCCCAAAATCCAAAGTGCCGAATGGGAGGTGTTAAACTCACGACAAAAAAGAATTATGGCCGGAATTAACGGTGCATTCACGATGAAAAGCGCCTGTTATTGTCCGTTTTCACCCTGCAAGCTATCGCGGTAGCCATTGCCAAATGGTGAGCAGCGGCTTGTGTCAACAAAAACAGTATACTATACCGACGCGGTTCTGTCACCATATTTTCAGGTGGCGGAGCCGCCTTTTTTTCCTTATAGCACATTGAGGGCAGCTTTGTCATCAGCTTTTCAGCGAGGGGGATGCCCTTTTCTTGCTTGCTCGAAAATCGAACTCCTACTGACCGTAGGAGTCTTTGTGGTTCGCGGATTAATAATCCAGATTATGATGTTGTCGCAACGCATGTTTGTTTCTCGTGATAAAGCGCCGCAGTGCGCGAATCTCCATTTCCGAGCAATCATCAAAGTCAGTCAAAACAAGAAATATTTCTTCTGATAAATCGCAAAATAGCCACCACATAGGAATATGCAGGGCTGCCGCGATACATCTGTAGACATGAATACTGGCCTCGCGCTGATCGGTTTCAAGCAGGCTCAGATATTTTGTTGTTATGCCGGCCTTATGGGAGAGACTCTCCTGGGTGAGATTTCGCGATAGGCGTATTGCTTTTATTTTCTCGCCTACACTGAATTCCGAATTATGATTCGCGTTCATGCCGATTCTCCTACTTTACTGCTCCTACTAACAGTGGGTAGCACACCTCCTGCTGCCATACTAAAATAGACGTTGCTTGTGGGAAATTCGAGTATGGGAGGCTGACGGATGTCAGGGGCAGGAACAAACGAAAAGGATAAACTGAAAAAGCGCGGCAGAGTAATAGGCGCGACAATGGAAGGCATTGAGGTTACTGAGGAAAAATCAACGCCTAATTTTTTCGAGGACACAAACATACAGTGTGTAGGAATATACGCCCGTGTTTCCACCGACAGTTCCCAGCAGACTTTATCATACGAAATGCAGCAAAAGTATTATACAGAACTGGTGGCTCGTCACCCAAACTGGCGACTTATAAAGATATACGCAGATGAGGGTAAAACCGGAACGAGCATCAAACACCGCGCAGGCTTCAATTCTATGATAAAAGACTGTAATGAGGGCAAAATCACTTTAATTATTACAAAAGACCTAACGCGCTTTGGCAGAAACGCGATTGACGCGGGTTACTACATTGAACAGCTCCTGCCCGCAATGCGCGTTCGGTTTATTGCGATAACCGATTCCTATGATTCGATTAAGGATGACGGTAATAGCCAGTTGCCGCTGAAGAATATGATTGCGGAAACGTATGCGCGGGATATATCCCGCAAATGCCGCTCGGTACAGCGTCAGAATATTGCGGATGGGCGCTTTGTGGGTAGAATGGCACCATACGGGTATTCCAAGCACCCGAACGACTGCCGCCGCCTGGTCGTGGATGAAGAAGCTGCCGCCATTGTT
>WREI01000015.1 GCA_009779405.1 Clostridiales bacterium | reverse complement strand
TCGCAAACTCCTGCACCGTCGCATAATCCGCGTCGCTTATCTTATACTTTTTTGCCTTCTTTCCCATGTCTCATTATATCATAATTTCTTCACTACATCAATTGTTTTATTTGAGATGGGTATAACTACGCAAAAAATATGGGTATCCCAATTCTCAACGCCAGTTGGAGAAGCCCCCCGTCCACGTATCTCCCTCAAGCTGCTGATCAATACCTGCGTGCGGCAATCGCTTCCTACGACGGCTTATTCGTCGCCGCGGCGGGGAATAACAGCGGCGATAACGATAGGTACCCTGTGTATCCGGCATCCTTTGACTTGCCCAATATCATTGCCGTTGCCGCGACAGATTACGGCCCGGCGAGCTTTGACGAACGCCTTTCAGGCTTTTCCAATTATGGCGCGGTATCGGTTGACTTGGCTGCACCCGGCGGGAGCTTGTATGGCGAAGATGACGAGAACGGCGAAACAGTTATTATGGAAGGACTCCTGAGCACGGTTCCCACGTGGGCTTTTGACGGAGTTGGCTTTGACCGAGGCACTTCCATGGCCGCACCCTTGGTTTGCGGCGTAGCAGCTCTGATACTATCCGAGCATCCCGACTACACCACCGCCGAACTGAAAGCCGCAATACTGGACAATGTGGATGTTCTCCCGGATTTGATAGGATATGTCGCCACGAGCGGCAGACTGAACGCATACAAAGCCCTCACCGGGCCGCATATGCGAATACTGCTCGGCGACGCCGATAGCAGCGGTGTTGTGAATGCGGGAGATGCCGCGCTGGTCTTGCGTCACCTTGTGGGGTTATCCAATATTACGCATCCCATCTTGTTAATCAACGCGAATGCGGATACCCTTAACGGCATAAATGCGGCGGATGCGGCGGCGATACTGCGCTATTTGGCCGGTATCGGCAGTTTGCCGCCCGGCGGGAGAGGGGCAAACAATCCGCCAAGGTCGAATCTGCCGGAATATACGCTCTACGGCATGCCGACCGTACAGGCAAACGGGCATATCTATTATGATATATATCTGGATGGCGAGACGGATACCCTGCTCGGCGCGCTGGATTTCGAGCTGAGTTGGGATGCGCAAAAGCTGGAATTGATTGCTTACGACACGGAGGGCGTGCTGGGGACGGAAATTGCCAATAATACGGCGGATTGGTTCAAGCATGCCGGATGCTCTTTGAAGGGTGCCAATCTGGCGTCCGCAAGCACAAAGATCGCGACGCTCATATTCGATGCGGATACAACGGTCACGCCGAACGAATGCTTGGAAATTACGTTCGGCAGCGCCAGCCTGCAAATCGTTGAAAACAATCCCTTCGCGATCGTGGATTCGGAATACTATAATTTCACAGTGGAGGATACCGATTTCTATTACATAGTTCCCACACCGACTCCCACACCGACACCGACCCCAACCCCCACGCCGACTCCCACGCCGATGCCAACCCCCACGCCAATCCCGTCCAACCAAACCGTGGTGAAACTGACGGTGTATAACAACTTGGGGCAACCGGTCTCCGGCGCAAGCTATGCGATCTATCTGCAGACAAGCAAAGGATTGTTGGTAACCAACACGCTGGTGCAGACGCTGCCGTCTACCAACAGCAGCGGCATAGCATTTTCCACGCCGTTCAAGTTCGTCACAACGGGAACTTATTTTGTGCACAAGGTGGGCCAGCCCTTGCCGACAGGGCAGCCGCCCTATCCCTTCACGCCCGTGGGCGGGAGCACCGTGAACGTATCCATAGGCGGCGCGTATATGGCGCCATAAGCGCTGCCATCATAGAGCAAAAGCAACCCCCGCAGCCCCGCGGGGGTATTTTTCTCGCGTCACAAAAAATGCGAATCTTAATTCCCCGATAGACGAAACCCCACAGCTATGTTAAAATACCATCCATGGAAGTAGGCATCTCCACGGCCAGTTTGTTCCGGCGCGCATATACGGAGGACGCGCCCGCTTTGTTGCGCGGCGCGGGGACGGCGTTCTGCGAAATTTTCCTGAACACTTTCTCCGAATATGAGCCGGGCTATATCGACCTGCTGTGCGAGCGCGTTGCGGCGCAGAATCTGCGTGTGCTCGCCGTGCATCCCCAAAGCCTGCAATTTGAGCCGCAGCTCTTCTCGATCTATGACAGGCAGCGCGAGGACGCGCTCATGTTCTATCGCAAAATCCTGCATGCCGGGCAAAAGCTCGGCGCAAAATACTATGTCCTGCACGGTTCGGCCACGCTGGGCGGCGCGGCCAAAAATATTCAGGTGGAGCGCCTGGCCAAACACTATCAACTCCTCTGCGACACGGCCGGGGAATACGGTCTCACACTTACGCAGGAGAATGTCAGCTGGTGCAACTCCCAAACGCCCGATTTCGGGTTGCGCCTGCAGGAACAGATGGGCAACCGCGACCTGAAATTCACGTTGGACTGCAAGCAGGCACGGCGCGCGGGGCAGGAACCCATGGCCTTTATCGAAGCCTGGGGCGACCAAATCGTTCACTGGCATCTCTGCGACTATGCGCCGAACCCCGCGGGCGGCCACCAATGGCGCATGCCCGGACAGGGTGTCTGCGATTTCGCCGCCTTGGCGCGCGCCCTGCGCGCCAAAGGCTATCGCGGCGCGGCTATGCTGGAAGTGTACAGCGATATGTATAGCGACTTGGACGAATTAGCGGCCAGTTATGACTACTTGCGAAATATATTACCGTAGGGGCAGTCCTCGCGGCTGCCCTCCCGGAGCATATAAAACCTGTTGAGGGCGCGATATGGTTCGCCCCATTTAACGAAGTAATCGGGGACAGTTGCGCGAACCACCGAAGTATTGGGGCCCCTACCCCAATACTTCCTAAATAGCAACGAGCCATATCGCGCCCCTACGGGATTAACCTTAACAAAGGAGAGAACCATGCAAACCACCCAACCCATCCGCATCGATATCAATGGCATAATGCAAGAAACTGTCGGCCCTCGCGGGCTCACCCGTGAAGACCTGACGACACTCCCCATCGCGGCGGCCTTCGAGGGGCTGAAGGCCAAGCGCGGCCAAATGCGCTGGCGGGAATTGCCGCACAACCAAACCGAGATCGTCGCCGATCTGGAAGCGACGGCGGCGGATATCCGCGCCAAATTCGAGAACTTCGTCGTCCTCGGCATAGGCGGTTCCGCCCTCGGCCCCATCGCCGTACACCAGGCCCTCTGCCACCTGCGCTATAATGAACTGCCCGCGGCGAAACGCGGCGGTCCCCGTCTCTATGTGGAGGACAACGTGGACCCCGAGCGTATGGCGGCGCTCTTAGATGTCATCGACATCGAAAAGACCATGTTCAACGTGATCACCAAGTCCGGCAGCACTTCGGAAACAATGTCCCAGCTCCTGATTATCACAGACTTGCTCCGCAAAAAGTTGGGTGAGGATATCTCCACCCATATCATCGCGACCACGGACGCGGAGAAGGGGAATCTGATCAAAATCGCGGGCCGCGAGGGTTGGAAGACCTTCTATGTCCCCGACGGCGTGGGCGGTCGCTTCTCCGAACTCTGCCCCGTCGGGTTATTGGCGGCGGCGGTCTGCGGCGTCGATATCCGCGCCCTGCTCGTGGGCGCGGCGGCTATGGACGCCCGCAGTCAAAGCGAAAACCTCTTCCAAAACCCCGCCTGCCTGCTGGCGGCGGCGCAGGTGGCGAGTATGCGCAAGGGCTGCAACATCCACGTGCTCATGCCCTATGCCGATGGCCTGAAATACGTCTCCGATTGGTATGCCCAACTCTGGGCGGAGTCGCTCGGTAAGCGTTACGGCAACGACGGCAGCGAGATCTACGCGGGCCAGACCCCGGTCAAGGCCCTCGGCGTCACCGACCAGCATTCGCAGGTGCAGCTCTATACGGAAGGCCCCTTCGACAAGGTGATTACCTTCCTCGGCGTGGACGAGTACCGCACAACCACCCCTATTCCGGCGGGTTATCTGGATATCCCCGACGTCTCCTTCCTCTGCGGGCATACGCAGAATGAGCTGATCGCCGCGGAGCAGGCGGCGACCCAATATGCCGTCGGCAAGAGCGGGCATATGTATTCCGTTATCACCCTCCCGGTACTGAGCGCGCATACCCTGGGGCAGCTGCTCTATATGTTCGAGGTGATGACCGCCTTCGCGGGCGAACTGTTGCAACTGAACGCTTTCGACCAGCCCGGTGTGGAGGAGGGCAAGAACGCCACCTATGCGTTGCTCGGCAAGCCGGGCTATGACGCCATGCGCGCGGAGCTGGCCGCCGCACCCGCGCCCAATCCGGCGTATATCATCTAAATGGGAAGCAGCGGCACAAGGAAATACAGGCAGAAACCGGACTTCCTCACGATATTTATCGTGGCAGTCTTGATTTTGTTTGGGCTCGTGTGCCTGCTGAGCGTCTTCGCCTCGAAGTTCGACGGCACGGAGGTGGAGCTGGCCCGCTTTTGGGAGCGCATGGATTTTACCTATTTCAGCCTGCAACTCGGCAATGTCCTGATCTCGCTCCTGATCGCCATCCCGCTCATCCTCATCGATTATCGCGCCTACAAGCCCTTCGTCAAGAGCGTATTCTTCGGTCTCTGCATTGTGCTCGGCATCCTACTGATCGTAGGCGAATACACGCGCGGTATATTGGGCTGGTTCCAAGTCGGTTCCCGCGCCTTCCAGCCCTCGGAGATCGCCAAGGTCGCGCTGGTCTGCGTGCTGTCCAAATTCTGTTCCGAAGCGGCGGATAAGACGGGCGGTCTGCGCCGCTTCTGGGATGTACTGATCGCCCTTGCCTATTTCGCCATCCCGTTCGCGCTGGTGCTCGCCCAGCCGGATTTCGGAACCGCCATGGTGCTCCTCGTGATCTTCCTGTCCGTCACGCTGTCCGCGGGCATCTCCTGGCGTTATATCGCCATAGGCGCGGCGGCAGCGCTCGTCATCGCGCCGCTCGTATATCTGTTCCTGTTGGACAACACACAAAAGGAGCGCATATTGGTCTTCCTCGACCCCACGCGCGACCCGAGCGGTGCGGGCTATAACGTCGCCCGCGCAAAGGAGCTCATCAGCTCCGGCGGTTTTCTCGGCAAGGGTTTTTTCGCGCCCGGCACCGTGGCGCAAACGGGCTATGTACCCGAGCGCCATACGGACTTCATCTTCTCGGGCATCGGGGAAGCGACAGGCATGCTGGGCAGCATACTCCTCATCCTCGCGTTCTTCATCCTGCTCTTCCGCTGGCTCTATATCGCCGCCCGTGCGCAGGATCGCTTTGGCCGCTGTCTCGTCGTTGGCTGCACTGCGATGATCGCGGTGCACGTGTTCGAGAATATCGGCATGAACCTCGGCCTAATGCCCGTCACAGGCATACCCCTGCCCTTTATCAGCTATGGCGGCAGCAATATGCTGGCGTCTCTACTCGCGGCGGCCATCGTGCTGAGTGTGCAGATCCACAGCATACGGAAGACGCCGCAAAGATTACCCGGAGGTGCATAATTATGCAAACAAGACTCTTGCAACCCGAAGATTACCCCACAGCCCGCGCTCTCTGGCAGGCGCGCTTCGGGGACGCGCCCGTGTATCTCGACTTCATGTTCAGCCGTTATATTCCCGAAACAGGGACTTTCGGCTACGGCACATTCTCGGATGGCGGCGCGTTGCTCTCGATGGCCTTTGCCCGCCCGACCGCGTATATGATAGATGGCAGGGAGACGCCCGCCGTCTTTATCTTCAGCGTGGCGACGGCGGAAGCGAACGCGCGGCAGGGTCTGATGCGCAAGACCGTGCTTGCCCTGTTGCTGCATGCAAGCATTGCCACAAAGGCGCGCTTTGCCCTTCTGCGGCCCGCGCAAATCCGCTATTATGAGAGTCTCGGCTTTCGTCCGGCGACAAGCGCGGCGGAGTTTCGCGGTTGCCCGTCACCGCGGGAGGGCGGGGGAGAACTCCCGCGCCCGATCAACGCGGGCATCAACGCCTACCTTCGCGCCCACAGGCTCTGCCTGCTCCCCTATAACTTCGCCGCCCCGCGCAGGGAGATGTCCATGCGCCTGCACATCGCGGAAGTGGAAGCGGACGGCGGCCACGCGGAATTCCTCCGATTGAGCGAAACGCAGGGCGCGTACGTCCTCTATCATATCCGCGAAAACCACATCGATATCGATGAACTCGCCGCGCCCAAGGAGTATATATATTCAATATTAGAATATTTATACAGCAAGCACAACAAACCCATCCACGCATCGCTCCCGCCGGATATGCCCGGCATGGCCCCTGAGCAGGTGCAGCCGCAAAACCTGTACCTGACCCTGCGGGCAGAATTCACGTTCAATCCAAGTATCCCTGCATATTCCACGGATGCGTACTGTTAAAGGTATAAAGACCTGGGTTCTGGATTGCCCCGCCGAATGCTTTATGCTATACTGACCTATCATGCGAGACAGAAGAAAGAACAAAGCCATACCCGTAGCCCTGATCGCCGCCGCATTGCTTTTGATGCTGGTGGGATTGACGGCGGGCGCGCGTCGTACCAGTATGGCGGAGGATTTGTTTTACAATGCGCTGACTCCTGTGCAGGGCTTTGTTGCCCGCTTGACCGATTCCGTCACGGATTGGTTTGAGCGCGTGTTTTTGCCGAATGAAATTCAGCAGGAGAATGCGGAACTGCGCGCGCAGTTGGCGCTGTTGGAGCGCAAAACCTTTTTATATGACGAACTCGCGCGGGAAAACGCCCGCCTGACTGAGCTCTTGGATTATGCCGGCGGCATCGCAGAGACCCAATTTATCGCGGCGGCAGTCACCTCGCGCGGGACGGATTTGTTTTTCGATACACTCACGGTCTCCGCCGGAGCGCGGCAGGGGGTCGTCAAGGATGCGGCGGTTATCTGCCCGGATGGCATCGTCGGGCGCGTATACGAAGTCGGGCTGGACTATTGCAAGATACGCACCGTGCGCAGTGAGAACCTCGTCGTACCCGTATTGGTCGCACGCACGCGGGACAGCGGCATGCTGGGCGGCGAGATATTGCAGAACGGCATACGCATCGGCACCGGATTTGTGCGCATCGAATCGGAGAGCGGCGAATTCTCCCCGCTACGGGTCGGTGATCTGTTGATCACCTCGGGCGAAGACGGCGCGTTTCCCAGGGGTCTGCCCGCGGGGGAGATCATCCTGCTTTCGCCGCAGGGCCAGGCCAAGGCCTATGACGCCTGCGCTGTGTCCGCCGTGGACTTCGCCCGTTTGGAAGTTGTCCTCATCGTGGTGACACTGCCATGAAGCGCTTTTTCGTTATCGGCATCTGCATACTCTGCATCCTGCTCGATCTGGTGGCGCTGCCCGCGCCCCTGCCCTCTATCCCCATCGCGGTCTTTGCCGCCTGTCTGGCGCTGGCGGCCATGCAGCCCCTGTGGCAAAGCCTGAGTCTCGCCGCAACAGGTGGGCTGATCTTGGATTTATTGCGCAATACGGCGCTTGGTCTCACGCCTGCGCTCTATATCCTTGCCGCGCTGGCCTTCGCCGCCGTTTATAAAAAGAGCAACCAACGGGCGCGCGCCTATGTCCCGACAGCCGCCGGTCTCTTCTTTGCGATACAGTTCCTCTATGCCGCCGCCGCTTCGCTGCTCGGACGCACCCAGCCTTATCTGCGCATGTTGCTCCTGCAATGCGTGCCCATATCCCTCCTCGCCGCCCTGCTCTGCCGGGTCTTTTGCAAACTGTTCCACCGCCTGCTCTTTGAGAGGAGACGCGTATGAAGAAGGAACGCGGCACGGGCAAACAGCTCCACCGCCTTTGGCTGTTTGTCACCCTGTTTATTGCCGCGGCCGGGGCGCTCTGTTATGGCAGCGTGCAGCTGGCCACCGAGGGCGGGGAGATTCTGCGCGAACAGGTGGAGAAGACGAGCACCGAGACCGTATACAGCGCGGGCAAGCGCGGCGTGATCACCGACCGCAACGGCGTCGTGCTGGCGGCGGATGAAGTCACCTATAATGTCAGTTTCTATCGCGACCCGACGCGCAGGACGCCGGAGGACAGCGCGCGCTATACGGAGAGTCTCCTGACCGCCATCGCCATCATCGAAGGGGGCGGGGGAACGGTGGATGATCGCTTCTATATCGAACGCCTGCCCGACGGAAGCTATGCCTGGGATTTCGGCACGGATTCCGAGACCGTGCAAGCGACGCGCAAGCGCAACTTCCTCGCCGCCTGCGGCTTTTCCAATCCGGAAATTACGGCGGAGGAAGCATATCTGTTCCTGCGCGACTCCTGGCGCGTGCCGGATGCACTGTCCTTTGCGGGCGCGCGTAAGCTTATGTCCATACGGCAGGAGGCGGTTCTGGGCAGCTATCGCGCCTTTGCGGGCGTTGTCATTGCGGAGGATGTACCCGTCGCCGTCGTGTCCGAGCTCTCCATGCGGCAGGAGGAGCTCTTTGGCATACGTCTCGAAAAGAGCAGCCGCCGCGTCTATCCGCAGGGCCATATCGCCTCGCATATCGTCGGCTATCTGGGTCGCCAGGTCACGAACGATATGACGACGATAGGCTATGATTTTGCGGAATTCGTACCCTTTGTGCAGGGCGAAGCGACGAACGATATGACAAGCGACACCCTCGGCTACGCCCTGTCCGATAACATCGGCGTCGCGGGCGTGGAAAAGAGTATGGAGGCCTATCTGACCCCCAACCTGCGCAGCCGCCGCGGCAGCACGCGCTTTGAGATCAGCCGCCAAGGGGCCATTGTGGATACCATCGAAACTGTCGCGCCGCGGGATGGGCTGAATGTACAATTGACCATTGACTTCGCCTTGCAGCAGGTAGCGGAGAGGGCGCTCCTGGAGAATATCGAGAGCACCCGTGCCGAGCAGTTGACGCGCATCAACCGTCACCGCGACCGCTATGCGCGCCTGCGCCCGAATCTGGAGGATATCAAACTGGCTTCGAGCGGCGCGGTCGTCGTGATGGACGTCAACAGCGGGAATATCCTCGCGCTGGCCTCGTTTCCCGACTATGACCCCAACCTGTTTACGGGCGGCCTGTCGCGCGAAAATTACGAACTCCTCTTCGGAGAAAACTCCAATCAAGCAACGCTCAACCGCGCCATCGGCACGCGCAACGCGCCCGGCTCCAGCCTAAAGATGGCGACAGGCTTTGCCGGGCTGATGGAGGGCAAGATCACGGTGGATTCGCGCATATCCGACCAATCGCCCTATTATTATTTCGTCTCTGACCCCACGACCAAGGTCGAACAGAACGCGCCCTCCTGCTGGGCGCGCAACCTCGGCGCCCATGCAAACCTCACGCTCTCCCGTGCACTGACGGTCAGCTGCAACTACTTTTTCTTCACCGTGGCTGACCGCGTAGGCATAGATCGCTTGGTCTATTGGGCGGGCGAACTGGGGCTCAGCGGCACAACGGGCGTGCAGCTGCCGGGTGAACTGTCCGTGCAGGTGGGCGGACAGGCGGCGCGCTATGATTATACAAAATCCCTCGCCGCGCAGAGCAGCTCGGTTCCGCGTCTCATCTATAACCGCATCGTCACGCAAGTGCAGAACATCCTCATCCAAAACGGCAGCGAAGTAGACAACGAGCGCGTGCAAAGTTGTGCACTAAAAATCCTGCAATTACAGACAGGCAACGCCACCGAGTTGGGCCCCCAAATCCGCGCCCTGCTGCAGAGTGAACTGAATATCCCCGTTGGCGTCACCCTCTCGCGGGGCAGCGCCATCCTCGAAATTACCGCACTGCTTGAGGAGCTGCGCTGGAAGCCCACCTATACCATCCAGACGGGCATAGGCCAGGGCGTATCGCTCCTGACGCCCATCTCCCTCGCGCGCTATGTGTCCGTGCTCAGCAACCGCGGGCATGTTTACAAGGCCAATCTGATCGCCGCCATCACCACGCCGGAGGGGGAGATCTATGAACTGCGGGAGCCCGTGCTGCAAAACCGGATCGACGCCCCGCCGGAATATTGGGACGCCATCCTGACCGGTCTCATGGGCGTAGTGTCGCCGGAGGACGGCGGCACGGCAGGCAGCGTCTTCTCCCGCGAGTTCCGCGAAAAGGGCTATTTAGATCAAATCATGGGCAAGACCGGCACCGCCCAAACCAACACGGGCGGCGCGAACGTGGATATCGAAAATAACAGCTGGTTCGCCGCCGTCGCGCCCGTGGACAACCCGCAAATCTGCGTCGTCGTCTTCATCCCCAACGGCATCTCCGGCTCCGACTCCGCCCTCGCCGTGGAGCGGATATTGACCTATTGGTTTGAAAATATGGCAAATCCCTAAAGTATATTTCCCAATCGGAAACACTCGGTCTTCATCAGCATCTCCATCGCGTGCTGCACGCGCACCAGCGCGCCTGCGGCGCTCGGATCCTCCATCTCTGCCAGTTTACAGGCCTCCGCAATGGCGGCATCCACCGCTTCCACCAACGAGTGGTTCAGGAAAAAGCCCAGACGGTCCGCGCGTTTATGAAAATGGGCGTGCAGCTCATCACAATGATATTTGGCGGAAACATAGTCCTCCTTATCCAACGCGCGCATCGCTTCGTCGCACTTTGCGCGCACATAGATCTCATCCTTGGAAACAAAAAAGGAGGGCAGGATAAAGAGCAGGGTCAGCAGGCAGAGACAGAAGATCGTAAAGCCTAATTGTATCTTCTTATACAATATCATGCCGCACCTCCCGCCGCGGGCAGGGTGATACACTCCGAACCCAATTTCTCCCGCAACTGCGCCGTCAAAGTCCCGTCCGCCGCCCTCTGTAAAAAGAACACGTCCTTTTCGGAATCGATCTTCATATCCTGCAAGCGGTTCTTGACATAATTCGCGTCCACCCCCAGCAGCACCAGCGAATGCTCGCAGAGCTTCCCGTCGGCCACCAGCATATGCGAAAGCCCGACCGTCTCTTTCGGCAAATTCAAATCCTCCCGCGTCAGGCTCTGCTTTTCGGTTTTCAACAGAACCGTCATCCCCCCGTTCGACTCCAATATCGCATAGGCCACCTCGGTCACGTCAAACACATCGTGCGTGCGCAGATGATCCGAGAGGTCCGCGACCGTATACCCGCACTGGCGCATCATATTCTCCTGCATCACGCCGTCGCGTATCAAAATCAGCGGCGATCCGCAGAGTATGGCCCGCGCCTTCCGACTTTTCAGGCTCAGGCGTATAATCACCTGCTGCACCAGATACAGCGCGATGATTGGGATGACGCTATAGAGCAGCGGCGTATCCACATCGGGTATCGCAGTGCTGGCGATATCGGCGATGGTCAGCGTGATGAGCAAATCAAACGGTTCCAGGTCGGAAATTTGCCGTTTTCCCGTCATACGCAGGATAAAGAGGATGAAAACATAGAGCAGCACGGCCCGTATAAATATCACTAACATGGGGGTAGTCTACCCCCCGTACAGGGGAAGCATACATGCAAATCGATGCAGGGATTGCCCCGCGAAAAAAGGCCTGCCGTATAAACTGCTGTTCAGGGTCTGGGAACTGTCATTTGGGGGAATCTTGCAGCAAAGATGCCGCCTTTCTGTTATTTTACTGTCACAAATCTGTCAATAGCAGGGATATATCAAATCCTGCTACTATAAATATAGAGGGCGGTAAACTATCATGAAGAACAAGACATATGCGCGTACGCGTACGTTGCAGATGAACCGACGCCGCAGGAAATGGGAGCTTCTTGCGGCAGCCCCGCTTTGCATCGTTGCCATGGCATTGGCCCTGTTGCTGACGATGCGCCCGGCGGCCACACAGGAGAGCGCGTATATCTGCGGCATGGGAGAGCACATCCACGCGGGTGATTGCTATGCACAGCAGCTTATGTGCGAAATCCCCGAGGAATCGGGGGAGGATGCGCATATCCATGAGGGCGCATGCTATGTATCCGAGCTCGTTTGTCTCTTCACGGAGCATATTCACACAACGGAATGCTATGTGCCCGAAGAGCCGCTGTTCGAACCCTTTGAGGGGGCGGATTTCGGCTTATTTTCCATAGGTTCCTGGGATTTATCGGATTACCTCGACAATTTCATCGTAACAGAGAGCGGCACGCTGATCTACAACTATCAAAGCGGTGGTCTGCAACCCGGCAAAAGCTTTGTTTATGGAATGGATTATGATTTCCGCATCGAATTCTCTGCGCCAAATTCTAACTTCGACTATCCCACCTACAATGATGGCGGCGGCGATTTGGACGGATATATGGTCTTCGCGCTGCCGGACGGTATGACGATCAGCCAACCCACGATGTCGGGCCCCTTGGGCACCATCAGCGGCTCCTATACCATCTTTACGGATACGTCCAATCACAGTTACGTGCTGATCCGCTTTGACGGCGATCTGCTGGATCAATACAACAATGACGGCAACCCCTACGGCTTCTGGGTGGCGTTCACGGCCAGATTCAAAAAGATCGGCAACGACGGAAAATATGAATTCGGGGATGACATCGTCATTGAGTTGGATCCGAATGGGGATGATGGTGAAGGAAAACTGATCCTCACAAAATCCGACAACGGCGGGTTCAAGAACGCCAATGATACGGTGGCATACACAGTCACGGTTACAGTGAAGAATGACGCGTATCACCTGACCCATCTGGTGGATACGCTGACCTTCAATGGCGCCCCTGTCAGCAATGCATATGCGAAAATCAGCGGCGTCAGCATCACCAAGGGCGGCGCGCCCTTCTCGGCATTCACGGTAGCTGCGGGGACAAATGGCAACGAATGGGTAATCACCTTTACGGGCGGCGTTACGCTCAATGACGGCGAGAGCCTTGTCATCAACTATACTTTCGATTGTTCATCCCTGATCAATAAGGGGAGCAACCCCCTGTGGTGGGGTGAATGGACGGACAGGCTTAAAAACGTGTGCGAAGCGTTTGACGGCGGCGAAAAGCTGGGCGAAGTCGAGTTGGAAACCTCACTTTGGTTCCGTTTTGCAAGCAAGAATGTCTATCATGAGATTTGGGACTTGCAGAATGGCTTTGAGCTGGTTGACGGCGTCATGTATATCCGATACGTAGTGGTCATCGGCAGCCACACCGACGACAGCCGACCACTGAATGGCATGACGATCACGGATACGCTTGAGCCTGGCAACGAATATGTCCCGGAACGGCCCAGCAAATGTAAAGTAGAAAGCCTTTATGGAATGAATTATAACGGCAGCCCTGGTTGGCCTACAGACGGGTTAATTGAGAATTTCCTGCCCGCTCCCCCGGCAAATACTTTTAGCATTGTGGTTCCCGAAACGGATCCGCCAATATACAGATTGCAGCTCGAATACTGGACAAAGGTTAATGACCCTGCAAACTGGAACCCGAAGAACTCAATTACGGTCGATGATCTCGGAACCTATGAATATGAGACGGGACCGGGCGCTTTCCGCGGCCAGATGAAGAAGACCGGCCAATTTACCGGCGGCACCATAAACGATTCCATTGAGTGGGAGATCAAGGTCTTTATTCCGAAAGAGATGTACAACAACCCGAGCGTAACTCTTTTGCTGGAGGACTGGTGTATGCTGCATACCGGAGGGGAGGCAGGAATCCTGGCGATTCCTCTTCCAACCGATATCAGCGAGTATACCATCACCTACAGCCCGCAGCCGCAATCGGGTATACCGGCGGATTTAATGGAAATCTACGAGCAAAGCGGCGACAATAGCTTAGCGAAGTTCAGGTTCAATACGACAAACCACAATTCCCCTTTTCAGGTGGATACATGGCTCTCCATAAAGTATGAAACGCCGCTGAACATGGTATTGTCGTCCGGCAAAACCGTATACGAAGAGCTGACCAAGAATGTCAAGGATGTATGGCCCTCTATAGAGAACAGGCTCCAAGGGCTGTACGCCGGAATCAGCGGCTGGATGGGCAATAATGTTACGCTTCGCTGGCCGGTACGGAAAATGGTATTTGAGCCGATGACCAACACCCGCAGGGTTACCTATCGCGTTCTTATCAATTCTGACGGCAGCGGCAGCGCCTTCAAAGACGGCTGGGTATTCACGGATACCTTCGACCCGAAACTCAGGTATGTGCCCGGTTCCTTCCATGTCCGCAATGTAAATAACCTGGGGGGACTCATGTATGGCTGGAATTTCGGATATGGTGAGTTTGATGCCAACGGCGATTATGTGGACTGGATCAACTGCCCCGGCAATGTGCTGACGGTGGACTTCGCGGATTTGTACAGCGCGAATTGGGAGAATTCAATGGGCTTCTGGAGCCCTACCCATATAAACGAAGGCGGGCCGCAGTCTCTCAGTCTCCTTTTCAGCCTTAATTGCACCTACGAGGTCTACTACACGCTGGAGCTCCGTGATTACCACGACGACCCACAGGAAGATCTGATAAACACGGCCAGCATGAGCGGGTTCAACAGTTCCTGGAAGCAAACCTACAAGCAGGCGCCCGGGATCAAGGGTTTGTATAGGCACGAGGGCAACACGGTCGTTGCGGTGATTGACGTCAATCCGCGCGGGATCATGCTGGGTACCGCCGGTTCAGAACCCGCGAGCTATATCGCGTATGACACAATGTCCCCCAACATGGAGATCATTCCCGACAGCTTGGAGATATCCATCGTAAAGCCGGAGCATAGGCATATCTTCCCGACTCATTGGACCCAGGTGTTGAACCCCGGTATGTCGGATGCCCCGCTGACTTTGTCGGACGATCTGTTTTCCTACTATATCAATTCGCTGCAAGAAATAGAGTTCCATTTTCCCAATGGAACGCCGATATTGATCACATATAGGGCCACGGTTGTCGATGTAAGCGGTACCGGGACGGAGAGGGTGGAGAACACGATCACGCTGTTTGGAAAAGGCTATAGCGATTGGATTGATCAGTTCAAAATCAACGACCACACCGGCGGAAGCTGGATCGACCGCAACGAGGTCACGCTGTTTAAGCGGGATTCCGAGACCGACGAACTGCTGGATGGCGCGCACTTTGCCCTGTACGTCCGCCTGCCGAATGATAAGCAGCCGCCCATCACGGCCCCGAGCGGCATTGCGCAATCCATCGCCGACACGCAGAGCGGCTATACCTTCTGGTATATCCAGGACGCATGGACGGTCAACGGCAAAATCGTATTCCACCGCTGGCTCTACCCGAACGCCAGCCCGCCGCCCATTTACATGCTGGTCGAGCTGACGCCGCCCCCAAACTATGTGGCCGACGACCCCACCACCTTCTTCGCCTTTAAGTCCCTGCCCGGCCCCGAAGCGACGGCGCTGAGCGGCAGACGCTTCGTGCACATCACCGACGGCACAATCACCGTCACGAATACCTATACGGACGAGAAGAGCGTCACGGTCTACCTCAACGCCCTCAAGAACGTGCTGGGCGGGGAGATGGAAGCAGATCAGTTCAACTTCGCGCTGTATGCAATCGGTGAGAACGGCGAGGAGACGCTTGCCCTGACCGCAAAGAATGAGGATGCGGGCATGAGCAGCCACGTACACTTCGGCCCCCTAACCTTCACCGAACCCGGCACCTATATGTACTATCTGGTGGAAGAGGGTGCGGTTACGGGTTGGGCGATGGACCCCACGCGCTATCTGATCGTGATTGAGGTGGAGTTGGACACGCAAAGCGGCGAGTTAGTCGCGGATGTAAGCTTCGTGGAAGTCGATGAGAACGGCGCCCCCTTGGGCGAACTGCGCCCCTATGATGTAGAGCTGCCGACCCTGTGGCCGGACTTCCAAAACGCCTACGGTATGCCCAGACTTCCCGAAACCGGGAGCACGGGCACAGGGCTGTATATCGCGGTCGGCATAGCCGGGCTCTGCTTGATGGTCAGCCTGACCATGTATATCAAGAGCCGCAACCGCAAGATGATACTGCGATAGAAGATCTGTTGAATGGCGGAATGGGGGATTTTTATCCCCCATCCTGCGTTTCGGGGACAAAAAACAGCAGTTGAGGGAAACCTATAGCCGAATTGCCGTTTTTGTGTTATTTTGTAATTGCAATATTGTCCATAGCAATAGCAGGGAGAGAATTAAATATGAAAAATAATACACATGCACGCACACGTGCGTTGCAGATGAACCAACGGCGCAGAAGACTGGCGATAGCCATCGCTGTGCCGCTTTGCACAGTTGTGATGGTACTGGCACTGTTGTTGACACTGCGGTCCGCGGCCACACAGGAGAGCGCGCATATCTGCGGTATGACGGAGCATATCCACAAGGGCGAATGCTATACGCAGCAGTTCGTATGTGTGCTTCCGGAAGGATCGGGAAAGGACGCGCATACCCACGGGGAGACCTGCTATACAGAGGAGTGGGAATTGACCTGTGAGTTGCCGGAGACAGAAGCAGGGCATACCCACGACTCCGCCTGCTATACGGACGAGCTCGTCTGTCCCCTCATGGAACACGCCCACGACGAGGAATGCTATGCGCCCGAAGAACCGCTCTTCGAACCCTTTGAGGCGGCGGATTTCGGCTTATTTTCGCTCGGCTCCTGGGATCTGACCGACTTCCTCGACAACTTCATCGTAACGGAGACGGTAGGCGGCGCGCTCATCTACAACTATCAAAGCGGCGGTCTGCAATCGGGCAAGAGTTTTGTGTACGGCAAGGACTACGATTTCCGCGTTGAATTCTCCGCGCCCAATTCCAACTTCGACTTTCCCACCTACAATGACGGCGGCGGCGATTTGGATGGCTACATGGTCTTCCCGCTCCCCGACGGTATGACGATCAGCGAGCCCACGATGTCCGGCCCCCTGGGCACCATCAGCGGTTCCTACACCATCTTCACAGATTCGTCCAATCACAGCTATGTGATGATCCGCTTTAACGGCGATCTGTTGGATCAATTCAACGGCGACGGCAATCCCTACGGCTTCTGGGTGGCGTTCACGGCGCGCTTTGAGAAAATAGGCAACGGCGGAAAATTCGAGTTCGGCGACGACATCACCATCACCCCGGATCCCGATGAGCCGATTGTCGAAAAGAAGCTGCTCATGAGCAAAACCAACACCGGCTTCAAGAACAGCACGGATAGCGTGACCTATACCATTACGCTCACCGCGCAGGATGGCGCGTGGCATCTGACCCATCTGGTGGATACGCTGACCTTCAAGAACGCGTCCGTCAACGATGTATACGGTAAAATCAGCGGCATCAGCATCACCAAGGGCGGCTCGCCGTTCTCGGCATACACAACTGCGGCGGGTACGAACACCAACGAGTGGGTCGTCACGTTCACAGGCGGCGGCACCACGTTGAACGATGGCGAGAGCCTGGTTCTCACCTATACCTTCGATTGCTCTTCCCTGATCAATAAGGGGAGCAACCCCTTGATGTGGGGCAACGTAAACGACGTGCTCAGCAACGAGTGCAAAGCCTTTGACGGCAGCGAACAAGTGGGCAAGGCCGGTTCGGATACTTCTCTTTCCTTCCGTCTTGTGAAAAAGGCGGTCTGGAACAACGATGGCTCGCGGGATGGCTTTGAGTTGGTGAACGGCGTCATGTATGTCCATTACTACATAGAGGTCGGCGACGGCAGCCGTCTCCTGAACGGCATGACGATCACGGATACGATTGAATCCGGCTGCGAATACGCCCCGGCTCGCCCCAACCAATATAAATTGTGCAGCATCAACTGGAACACGGTTACCGGCGGCTTGATCACAGATTTCCTGCCCACCAATCCTACGCAAAAGAGCTTTACCGTCGTGGTTCCCAGCGCAGGCCCGGATGTATACTACGTGCGGATCGAATATTGGGTGAAGGTGAATGACCCGGGGAACTGGAACCCGAAGAACTGGGTCACGATCGACGACCTCGGCACCTATGAGCACGAGACGGGTGTGGGGGCCTTCCGCGGCGACATCAAGAAAACCGGCAAATTTACCGGAACCACTATGAAAGATGCAATCGAGTGGGAGTTCAAGATCTTCATCCCGAAGGAGTTGCACGATTTGGGGACCTGGGTCTTGATGGAGGACAAATTCGAGTTTGGCTACGGTGCCATCGGCAGATACTTTACACTCAGTCCACCGACCGATATGAGCCAATACACCATCAGCTACGATCCGCCCATGCAAGCGGGCGTACCGAACCCGGAAGATTTGCTGCGTGTCCACTACAGCGACCCCGGCAACAATTATGTGCAATACGTATTCGATACACCGGGCAGCATCTCCCCCTTTGAGGTGGACACATGGATTACCGTAAAATTCAGCACGCCGTTGAATACGGTAGTGCAGGACGACAAAACCTTGTACGATATCTTGTCCTCTATGAACAACGGTTTTATGTATTGGGTAAGAAACAACGCTTCCGTAATTTATTCCGGGTTGAGTGGAAAAATAGAAGACAAAGTCATGCTCTCTTGGCCGATACACAAGGACGTGTACGGGTATGGGATGACTACTGCCAACAGGATCACTTACAGAGTGCAATTGGATGGCTCCCAAAACAGTGATATTTTTGCAAACGGTTGGGTTTTCACGGATACCTTCGACCCAAGACTTCGGTATGTGCCCGGCTCGTTCCATGTTACCGATGTGACAGACGGAGCCACATACGGCTGGAATTACGGATACGGTGATTTTGACATCAACGGAAATTATGTGGATTGGGTCAACTGTCCCGGCAATGTACTGACGGTAGACTTTGAGGATCTGGTCAACGGAAGTTGGGGGAATACGCTTGGATTCTGGGGAGGTTCTATGGGCGGCCAACCCATGGTTCTGGAACCGAACAAGAAATATACTGTGTTCTACACTTTGGAACTCAAGGACTACCACGAGGAGGAAGTGGAAGTGGAAAACACGGCCAGCATGAACGGTTACTACAGTTCTAGATCCGAGACCATCAAGCAGGCCCCCGGCATCAAGACGATGGAGGCAGATGCGGGCAATACAATCACAGTGGAGATCATCGTCAACCCGCTCGCGGAATTGCTGGGCGCCACCGGTTCTGAACCGCCCAGCTTCATCGCGTACGATGTCATGAGCGCCAACCTGGAACTCAACCCCGAATCGATAGAGATTTGGAGGGTATTGCCGGAGAACGCGGAGCTCTTCCCGACCAGATGGACCCGCGTGACCACGCTCAGCATGAGCGATGCGCCGCTCACCCTGTCGGATGATCTGTATACCTACTATATAGAATCGCTGCAAGAGATCAGCTTCCACCTGCCCAATGAGACGCCGATCAAGATTAGCTATAAGGGTACGGTCATTAACCTGTCCAACACGGGCGAGGAGAATGTTGAGAACACGATTACGCTGTTTGGCAAGGGCTACTGCGGCAAGCTCAATCAGTTCCGAATCAACAACCACACGGGTGGGAGCTGGCTTGACCGCAATGAGGTCACGCTGTTTAAGCGGGATTCCGAGACCAACGAACTGCTGGATGGCGCGCACTTTGCCCTGTACGTTCGCCTGCCGAACGACAAGCAGCCGCCCATCACGGCCCCGAGCGGCATTGCGCAATCCATCCTCGACACGGGAAGTGGCTATACCTTCTGGTATATCCAGGACGCGGTGACCGTCAACGGCAAGATCGTCTTCCACCGCTGGCTCTACCCGAACGCTAACCCGCCGCCCATCTACATGCTGGTCGAGCTGACGCCGCCCCCCGACTATGTCGCCGACGACCCCGTCACCTTCTTCGCCTTCAAGGCCTTGCCCGGCCCCGAAGCGGCGGCGCTGACAGGCAGGAAATTCGTGCACATCACCGATGGCACGATCACCGTCACGAATACCTATACGGACGAGAAGAGTGTCACCGTCACTCTGAACGCCCTCAAGAACACCCTGGGTGAGCCGATGGAAGCGGAACAGTTCACATTCGCTCTGTATGAGATTGATGAGACCGGTGAGATCCTGCGGGGCGTGCCGAATATCCGCACCGCAGAGAACGAGGATGCCGGAATGAGCAGCCACGTGCACTTCGGAACCCTGACCTTCACGGCGCCCGGAACCTATGTGTACTATCTGTCGGAAGAAGGCAGCGAAGCGGGCTGGGCGATGGATACCACGTGCTATCGCATCGAGATCGTGGTGGAGTTGGATACGCAAAGCAACGAGCTGATAGCGACGGTATATATCTCGGAAGCCGATGCAAACGGCATTGCGCTGTTCACGCTACGTCTCTACGAGGAAGAGACGCTCACCCTGTGGCCGAGCTTCCTGAACTCCTTCGGCGGCCCCCGTCTCCCCGATACCGGGAGCACGGGCAGCGGACTGTTTATCGCCATCGGCATAGCGGGCATCTGCCTGATGGGCAGCCTGTCCATGTATATCAAACGGCGCAACGAAAAGATGATCCTGCAATAGAATGGCGGTTCCTCCATCCGCTGCATATAACCGAAAAGAACCCGCGTGCATCTCACCCCATGTACGCGGGTTCTTTGTCTTTGAATTAATCTCGCGGGGGCACAGCGTCTCCTGCGGGAGCCACTAATATCGCGTCCCCACTTGCCCCCACCCCCCAAACATGATATGATATAGACAACAAAATATGGAGGAATGCAAATGAGCACACGCAACGAAATCGCTGCCGAATTCAAATGGCAATTGGAAGATATCTTCCCGACCGACGAGGCCTGGGAAAACGAATTTTCGGAGGCCAAGGCGGGCATTGCCGCCTTTGGTGCCTGCGAGGGTACGCTTGGAGAAAAGGCATTCCTGCTCTCCGCCCTGCGCGAACTGTCGCGGATCGTACAGTTTATCGAGCGGCTCTATGTCTACGCGCATATGCGCCGCGACGAGGACGGCGCGAAGGATCTCTATGTCGGCATGAGCGACCGCGCAGCCGGGCTGGCGGCGGAATATGCCGCGGTGGCGAGTTTTGTCGACCCTGAAATTCTGGAGATTCCCGCCGAAGACCTGCTGGCGTGGAAGGACGAACCGGAATTCGCCGTCTTCAAATTCCACCTCGAAAAACTGCACCGCCAGCGCGCCCACTGTCTGAGCAAGGGCGAGGAAAAGATCATGGCGATGGCGAGCGAGCCCCTCGGCAACCTCGACACCATCTTCTCCATGCTGAACAATGTCGATATCAACTTCGGCACGATCAAAGACGAAAACGGCGAAGAGAAGAAACTGACCCACGGCAGCTATGGGCTCTTCTTGGAAAACCCGAACCGTGAGGTGCGCAAGAGTGCCTATGAGGGCATCTACGGCGCCTTCCACAAGCAGAAAAACACGATCACCGCGCTCTATGGCACCTCCATCAAGAGCGATGTCTTCTTCGCCCGCGCGCGCGGCCACGCAGGCGCATTGGAAGCGGCCCTCTTTGGCAAGGACGTACCCGTCGCGGTCTACGAGCAACTGATCGCCGCTGTGCACGAAAAACTGCCCGCCCTGCAAAAATATCTGCAGCTCCGCAAGAAGGTATTGGGTCTGGATGATCTCCGCTTCTATGATCTCTATACCCCCATGCTGGCCGAGCTGGAAATCCCGATGAGCTACGCCGAAGCGCAGGATTTGGTGAAGGAAGCGCTATTGCCGCTGGGCGAGAAGTATCAGACCCTGCTGGATCGCTCCTATACCGAGGGCTGGATCGACGTCTACGAAACCGACGGCAAACGCTCCGGCGCCTATTCCTGGGGCTGCTACGGCACCCATCCCTATGTATTGCTGAACCATCAGGAGAACCTCGATTCCGCGTTCACGCTGGCGCACGAGTTGGGCCACGCCCTACACAGCTATCACAGCAACGAAGCCCAGCCGCAGGAGACGGCGGAATATGAGATCATGGTCGCCGAGGTCGCGTCCACGGTCAACGAAAACCTCTTGATGCGCCACCTGCTGGAAAAGGAGACCGATAAACAGAAGCGCGCCTACCTCCTGAACCAATACCTCGAAATGTTCCGCACCACCTGCTTCCGCCAGACCATGTTCGCCGAGTTTGAGATGAAGTCCCACCGCATGAGCGAAAACGGCGAGCCGTTGACCGTCGAAAGCCTGTCGAACCTCTATCAGAGCCTGAACGCCCTCTACTATGACGGCGTGGAGCTGGACGAAAACATCGCCATCGAATGGATGCGGATCCCACACTTCTACCGCGCCTTCTACGTGTACCAATACGCCACGGGCATCTGCACTGCGGTCGCGCTGGCCAACAAAATCCTCGAAGGCGAGGAGGGCCTGGAAAAATACATCCGCTTCCTGCAAAGCGGCGGCAGTAAATTCCCGGTCGAAATCCTGCAAGATGCGGGCGTAGACCTCACGCAAAAGGAGAGCATACTCTCCGCCCTCGAAGTCTTCGAGAAATACGTGGACGAACTCTGCGAGCTCTTGGGATAACAAAAATGGAATTCAACCAAGTGGAAGCCCGCGCCTATATCGCGGCAAAATTCGCGGCGCAGAGGGATTTCAATATATTCCCCCCTGCGACCTTTGAAGCAGCCCTCGACTGCGCCATCAACGCCGAGCAGGCCTATATGACCGAAAACGGCATATACGACGGCGAACCCTACGGCGACGACGAAGCCTTCGAGCGCATCTATGCCGCGCTATGCAAAACGCTGACCAACGAAAAGATGTACCTGATGCGCTTCGCGGAGGACTATATGGATTATTCTGAGGCGTATATGGAGAGCGTTGGGATGATTAATTGGGAGTGAAACAAAGATAATGCAAGCAGAGTTGCGTTCAATTGAGATATGTGCAGGTGCCGGTGGCCAAGCCTTGGGATTAGAACAGGCGGGGTTTCATCACGTCGCGCTAATTGAGATTGATGCAAATGCGTGCGCCACTCTACGCCAAAATCGTCCGCACTGGAATGTGATTGAGGGTGATGTGAAAGCCTTTTCTGTGTCCAAATATTACAATGATATAGATTTGCTGGCAGGAGGTGTACCGTGCCCTCCCTTTTCGGTTGCTGGTAAGCAATTGGGTCAAGAAGATGAGAGGGATTTATTCCCAGAGGTTCTGCGACTTGCACGGGAATGTAACCCCAAAGCAGTGATGATTGAAAATGTTCGTGGCATATTCGACCCAAAATTTGATATTTATCGAAAGCAGATCAAAACACAGCTACATGCGATGGGATATGTATGTGCGTGGGAGCTTGTGCACACACACCACTATGGTGTGCCGCAACAACGTGCACGTGCGGTGTTGGTTGCAATCAAGCAAACTTATGCATCATACTTTAGTTGGCCATTGGGTGCAGTAGCGCCTCCGCCTACTGTGGGGCAATTGCTTGTGAATGAGATGTCGCGAAACGGGTGGAAGCAGGCTAAAAAGTGGGCAGAACAGGCGGATGGAATTGCTCCCACCCTTGTCGGTGGTAGCAAAAAGCATGGGGGTGCTGATTTAGGCCCCACAAGGTCAAGGTTGGCGTGGGAAAAGTTTGGTGTAGACGGCAAAGGTCTTGCAGAAGAAGCACCTGCTATTGATTATGTTGGTATGCCAAAGCTGACTGTGCGCATGGCGGCGCTATTACAAGGGTTCCCGATGGAGTGGGAGTTTTTTGGCAAGAAAACGCCCGCATACCGTCAAGTGGGAAACGCATTTCCACCGCCAGTCGCGAAAGCGATTGCTAATGCGATACGTAAAGCAATCTTGACGGGGACAGTGGAAAATATTGAGCAAAAGGAGATTGCATTATGAGTGGAACAGGGGCGCGGGATAAATTGCGCACATACTTTCTGGAGCATTTAGGGGAAGTATTGTATTCTGATACCTTGCGTGAAGTTGCAGGAATCAGCGAATGGGCGAGGCGAATTCGTGAGTTGCGAAATGAGGAAGGGTACCAGATACTGACACATAACGATCGGTCTGACCTAAAACCGGGTCAATATCTCTTGGTGAACCCAAGCCCACAACCGGCATTTGCAAGAGAGATTAGCAAGGAAACGAGGGCTTTTGTTCTTGATCGTAATGGGTTCACATGTCAAATGTGTGGCGCGGTCGCGGGTGAACCGCATCCATACGATCCATCTCGAAAAACGCGATTGCATATTGGTCACATTGTTGATAAAAGCATGGGTGGTACAGATACTCCGTCCAATTTGCGGGCATTGTGTAGCGTTTGCAATGAAGGTGCAGCAAACCTAACGCTTGATAGACCGTCTTATGAGAAGCTATTGGTGCAAGTTCGCAGGGCGACAGGTGCTGACCAATTGAAAGTGTTGGAGTGGTTGTTAAGGAAGTTTCCGAAACAAGTGGGAGAAAGACACAATGTGACTTCCATTGAATAACTGCAGATTAATTGAGTCGAAAGGAGGCGGGGACAATATGGACAAGAAGAAGGTATTTATGATGATGCCCTTCAAAAATGAGTTTTATGAAGTGTTTGAAATGCTCAAATGCACTTTCTTTGACGAGTTTGAGTTTAGCCACGCGGGCGAAGAGGGCAATCAACAGAATATATTAAGGGACATAATACAACCTATATATGAAGCAAACGTAATAATTGCTGATTTAACTGGACTGAATCCAAACGTATTATATGAGTTGGGAATAGCACATACTTTTAACAAAAAAACTATTGTCATTACGCAAGATGATTTAGCAGCATTGCCATTTGATCTAAAGCAATATCGTGCAAAAAGCTACTCTACCCACTTCAAGCAATTCACAGAGCTTGTTGGCTATTTAAGTTCAAATCTAAGGGGGGCGATTGATAATAGTGTGGATTATGGTAATCCTGTAAAAGATTTTCTTACACTTGAAGGAGTAAAGACAGCTGATTGGTTTTCAGAAAGAATTTGCATCCCGATGAAAGAAGATTCAGAAAAGGGGTTCATTGATTTTTTAGTTGATATAGAGTATGATACCAATTCGCTTAGTTCAAGCATTGTTGCGATGGCCAATGAGTTGAATGAGATGACCGATGGTATATCAAGAAGCACAAGAGAGATAAACAGGGTGAGCAACGAGGGTAGCAGTAGCGGAACAGCAACTTTCATAAGAAAAGAAACCAAGAAAGTTGCTAAATATGTGGAAGAGTTTAGTCGGAAGCTTAAAAAACGCAATAGTGATCTTCCAAATTTGTGGGACAGCATTGAAATAAACATACTTGGGTTGTTAGAAAATGAATTTGCTGCTAGCGAAAATAACAAGCAACATATGAGAGATTACTTGAAAAAGTTGTTGACGATGAAAAAAGCTATTATTGAGGGAGGCCTTTCAATTGAAGGCTTAAGAGCATCAATGCAAGGTAATCGTGGTATAGAGCGCTCCTTGAATCAAGCAATTAAGTTTGCGGAAGAAGATTTAGCCACATTTTCAGAAATCTACAATCGAATTCAGGCTTCAATTGATAAAATCATTAAAAAGAGTTTCTTTATTATTGGCTCGCTTAATGATGCGACTTGATTGTTGTAAAATAACCAGTCAAAGGCAAAGAGAAATAGAGCAACCGATAGTTGCGCTCGAAAGGAGAACAAGATGTATAGAAACGAACAACTCCAAAACTGGTTCCACCTAAGCAACGCCAACGGCGTTTCGGGCTTCGAGCATGAAGTTGTCTCCGTCTTAGAGCAACAGCTCCGGGGCTTAGGTACAATAAAGCGCGACAACCTCTGCAACCTCTACCTCTACCGCAAGGAGAACATGGGGGACAGGCCCGTGGTGATGCTCGACGCGCATACGGACGAGGTCGGCTTTATGGTGCAGGAGATAGGGGAGAACGGCCTGCTGAAATTCGTGACGCTGGGGGGTTGGGTACCCGCCAACGTTGCGGCCCAGCCCGTGCGGGTGATCAACCGCCGCGGCGAAGCGGTGCGCGGCGTCGTTGCCAGCAAACCGCCCCACTTTTTGTCCGAAGCGGAGCGCAAGGCCCCGCCCGCCACCGATCAAATGCGCATCGATATCGGCGCGGAATCGCGGGAGCAAGTGGAGGAAGAGTTGGGTATAGGCATCGGTGCGCCCATCGTGCCGGATGTGGACTGCCGTTATGATGAAAAATTAGGCCTGCTCTTCGGCAAGGCCTTCGACTGTCGTCTCGGCTGTGCCGCGCTGGTGGATACATTGCGTGCTTTGGAGGGCGTGGAACTGCCCGTGGATATCGTCGCCGCTTTTGCCGCACAGGAGGAGGTCGGCTGTCGCGGCGCGACCGTCACGACGCGTGTCGTGCAGCCCAAGTGCGCCATCGTGTTCGAGGGTACCCCGGCGGATGACAGTTTCGCGGGCGGCGCGGGCGCACAGACCGCGCTGAAAAAGGGACCGATGTTGCGCCACTATGACGCGGGCATGATAAGCCATCCGGGCTTTATGCGCTTTGCGCTTGACACCGCAAAGGCGGCCAATATCCCTGCGCAGGAAGCCGTGCGCAGTGGCGGCGGCACGAATGCCGGCGCCATCCATGTGGGCCACCACGGCGTCCCTAGCATAGTCCTCGGTCTGCCTGTGCGCTATATCCACGCGCATACAGGCATCGCCGCCGCCTGCGATATGGAGTCCACAGTGGCCCTCGCCTGTGAAATCCTGAAAAATCTGCAAACGGATAAACTGTTCGTATAGGGGAGACAACAAGAGTGAACCGCATCAAAAAATGGATACAAATGGATCTGTCCGCGCATCGCATCGACGCGCTCGACGGCGTGCGCGCACTCTGTATCCTGATCGTCCTCTGGTTCCATTTTTGGCAGCAGACCTGGCTGATGCCCGTATATGAGCTACCCTTTTTGCGCCACCTCGGCATTACAAGGATCAACCCCGATCTCCTGCGCCGCGCAGGCTATGTCTTCGTGGATATGATGCTCTTTCTGTCCGCGTTCCTGCTCTTTTTGCCCCATGCCCGAGCCATGATATTGGGCGAAAGGACGCCCGGCATACGGGAGTTTTACGTCAAGCGAGCTGCCCGCATATTCCCGACCTACTATTTTACGACCTTTGTCTTTCTGATCATCGCCCTGATCGGCAAGTCGTACATCAACTATCTGGGCGTCTTCGACACTCGCTTTTTCCTAAAAGACCTGTTCTCCCACCTCACATTTACGCAGATGTTCGACCTGTCGACCTATGTGGGTACCCACCTGAACGTTCCGATCTGGACCGTAGCGGTGGAAGTGCAGTTTTATCTGGTCTTTCCGCTGCTTGTCTGGGGCATGCGCAAGGCGAGATATTATGCGCCCGTTTTGTTGCTGGGCGTCGCCTGCGTGGGCTGCTGGTATATCTACGGTTACGGATGGAATTACATCCTGGCCGCGCCGCAGGCCAACAAGAACATCATCATGGTGATCAACCAGTTTCCCGCCTTTTTGCCGACCTTCGTGATGGGTATCGCCTGCGCGTGGCTCTATATCCTCTATGTCCGCTATGTACCCGCCAAACGTCTCTTCGGCATATTGTGGACGATCCTCTCCCTGTTCAGCCTGTACCTGATCTGGAAGCAATTGCAGACCTGCACGAGCGCGCAGTTCGGCGTCGAAGGAGTGAACCAGTCGCAGATCTGGCAGCTGATGCAGCGCATCCCGTTCAACGCCGTACTCGTGCTGTTCGTGCTCTCCACCTCCATGGCCTCAGGGTGGTATCGCAAATTCTGGGGCAACGGCGCGTTCCGATGGATAGCGGGCATCTCCTTCAACCTGTATATCTGGCACCAGCCCCTCATGGTCTGGATACGCAGGAGCTATGGCTACGCCAGCGGGCAGGACGTGGCGAACGCCGGGGCAAACATGCAGTGGGCTTTAACCTTCGTCGGTCTGGGGGCGTCCATCTTGGTTGCATGGATCGTCACCCGCTTTGTGGAAAGGCCTTTCGCGAAGCTGATTTTGGATGGGTATCAAAAATATAAGGACAGGAAATTACAAATATCGGAGCCGGACTATGCACTATCGGAAAGCCTTACATAACGTATGCGCCACGGAAGTGGCCTTCGATATAGAGGACGGGCGCATCAAAAATCTGCAATTCGCGAACGGGTGCAGGGGCAATCTGCGCGCCATCGGTCTGCTGATTGAGGATATGCCCGTGGGCAGGGTGATCGCAACCCTGTCCGGCAATCCCTGCGGCAGCAGGGCCACCTCCTGCACGGATCAGCTGGCAAAGGTGCTGGCGAAAATTTGCAACGAAAAGGAGCTTTGATTCCAATGAAAAAAGCCATGGCGGCATACATCAGCGCGTTGCTGATACTGACAGCCCTCGCGGCCTGCGTCAAGCTGGAAACGCAAACGCCGCCCTCCACGCAGTCCCCGCAGGAGGAGATCGTTGCAATAAGCCCTTCGCCGACCGAGTTTACCATCGACGAAGCGCGCATCGCGTGGTTTTTTGAGACGGACAAGGCGGCCATCCTCGCGCTGCTGGGCGATGATTTTGAGATTGTCGATACTGGCGCGGAGGGCAGTGTGGAAGGGTGGCACTATCCCGCGCTGGGAATTGTTTTCACCTTTATGTACGAGAGTTATGAAGAAGTGGACGATTCGGAAAACTATGTGCTGTGGATAGAGGGCGAAGGCCTGTATGCGGCGTTCGGGCTGACGGCGGATATGTGGGAGGATACGGATGAGCTGTCCGTCTTCTTCGATTATGTGGAGGGAATTTTGGGCGAGGGAATGAGAATCGATACTTGGCTCGAGACGCCGGATCACCCCATCGTGATACTGCAATATATGCCAAGGGACAAGTATATGTTAGAATTCGGCGTCCCCTACAGCGCGGGCATCGGCTGCTACACGCTGCTCACTTGGGAATAGAGCCTGCCAATTCCGCGTAGGAGCGGTATTCCGCTTCGGACTGGGGCGGCGCGGGCATCAGGCCGGTACAATCGGTCATCGACGCGACGCCCGTGTCCTCACGGAATCGCACATTGTAGTCTTTCGTTTTCATACGAAAGAGTGTATACAGATTTTGCATAATTATACATTGGGGTGATAAAAATGCGGTTGGGAATCGATATAGGCGGAACTTTCGTAAAGATGGCGCTGTATGACGCCGAATTTCGCGTGATCGCAAAGAGCAGCGAGACCTTTGTGGCGGACGCGGCACAGCAGGTGCTGGCCGTCAAGCGCATCATACGCCAGGCCGACAATATATTGGAGAACAGGGACACGCCGCTCAGGGCCATCGGCATCTGCGTGCCGGGCAGCGTCAATGTCGCCACGGGCGTCGTGATTGACGCGCACAATCTGGATTTTCACAATCTGCCCCTGAAAGATTTGTTCGAAATGCACTACCCCGTACCCGTATACATCGCGAATGACGCCGACGCGGCGGCGGTGGCCGAATGGAAACTGGGCGCGCTGCAAGGTTGCGCATACGCGATGCTCATCACGCTCGGCACGGGCTTGGGCGGCGGGCTGATCTTGGACGGCAAGCTCTATACGGGCGGGCGCGGCAACGGTTCCGAGCCGGGGCATATGCTCCTGCGCGCGGGCGACAGGGCTTGCAGTTGCGGCAACAGCGGATGCGCGGAGACCTATTGCGCGGCGACGCGACTCAGCCGCGACGGCAATACAGGCACGGCCAAAGAGGTGTTCGAGCGGGCGGCGGAGGGGGATACAACGGCGCAGGCCTTGCTGGACGCCTATATAGACGACCTCGGTTCCTATCTCGCGACCCTCGTCAACCTCTTGGACTTGCAGCGCATCGCCATAGGCGGCGGCGTCTGCCACGCGGGCGAGCGGCTCTTTGCCCCCCTGCAAAAAAATGTGGAGAGCAAATGCTTTTTCCCCACCTGTACGCCCATCGTGCGGGCACATTTCGGGAACGACGCGGGCACCTTGGGCGCGGCACTTCTGGGGTTATAATGCAAGAGATTATCCAAGCGATACGCGCCGAAATCGGGCCGCGCAAGCTGCAATACCATATCGAAACCTACGGCTGTCAGATGAACGAGCGGGATAGCGAGGTGTTTTCCGCCCTGCTTTCGGAAATGGGCTATACGCCCGCTACGGATAAAATGACTGCGGACCTCTTGCTCTACAACACCTGTTGTGTGCGCGAACACGCGGAGAAGCGCGTCTTCGGCAATATCGGCATGCTGGCGGCGCGAAAGGCGGAAAAGCCCGGTCTCATCGTCGGCGTGTGCGGCTGTATGATGCAGCAGGCGGCGGTCGCGAAAAAGCTCTATCGCCGCTTCCCCTTTGTCGACCTGATCTTCGGCACAAGCCGGGCCAAAGAGTTGCCGCGCATGCTGTCCGAAGTCCTGAACGGCAGCCGCGTCCTGAATGTGAAGGAACCCACCGAGGAAATCGCGGAGGGACTCCCGTCCAAGCGCAAGGACAGCCACGCTGCCTTTGTCAATATCATGTACGGCTGTGACAATTTCTGCGCCTATTGCATCGTCCCGTATGTGCGCGGGAGAGAGCGGAGCCGCACCGCTTCGGATATCTGCGCGGAGATTGCGCAACTCGCCCAGAACGGCACCACGGAGATCACCCTGCTGGGGCAGAACGTCAACTCCTATGCCAACGGATTCCCCGAATTACTGCGTCAGGTCAACGATATACCGGGCCTGCGCCGCATTCGCTTTATGTCCTCCCACCCGAAAGATTTTTCGGATGAACTGATAAACGCGATGGCTGCATTGCCGAAAGTCTGCCCGCATGTGCACCTGCCCCTGCAATCGGGCAGCGATGCGGTGCTGTTCGCCATGAACCGCAAATACAGCGCCGCGCAATATAAAGAGATCATCCGCAAACTGCGCGAAAGCGTGCCGGGCATAGCCATTACCACCGATATCATCATCGGCTTCCCGGGCGAAACGGACGCCGACTTTGCCGATACGCTGGCCTTGGTGGAGGAGCTTCGCTTCGACGCGGCGTTCACCTTCGCCTATTCGTTGCGCAGCGGCACCAAAGCCGCCACCATGGAGAACCAAGTCCCCGAGCATATCAAAAAGGAACGCCTTTATAAGCTGATCGAGACCGTCAACCGCATCAGCGCGGAACTCGGGCAAAAATATATAGGTCTAGAGGGCGAAGTTTTGGTAGAGGGCAGGGACGACAGGAACCCCGAGACCGTCTTCGGCAAGCTCGGCAACGCCCGCATGGTCTATTTTCCGGACAAAGATGCGAAGCAGGGCGATTATATCGGCGTGCGCGTGACGGGCGCGCGGAGCAATTCCCTGGCGGGGGAGCGCGTGTATGGATAGAAAAGAAGTCCTGCAACAATACCTCGCCTGCGAGCAGGCCCTGCGCGAAAACCCCGCGCTCTATGCCACGCTGGAAGAATACGAGGGAAAATCCTCCGCCCTGATCGATATGCTTGCAAGCGGAAGCTTTGGCGCAGAAATGCTCGCTCTATCGGAGGATGTAAGCCGCCTGAACGAGATATTACAGGACAATCCGCAGATAACGGCTCTTCGCGCCGCGCGCAGCGAGTTAATGCAACTGGGTTGCGGCGGAAACGCTTGCGGGCAATGCTGCAACAGCAGCGGATGCAAGGGTTGTAAGGAGGAGAACGCATGAACGAACAAGACTTCTTGGCTCTTACGCCGATGATGCGGCAGTATATGGAGCAGAAGCGCAAATACCCCGACTGCCTACTCTTCTATCGCTTGGGCGATTTCTATGAAATGTTCTTCGAGGACGCCGTCACCGCCAGCCGGGAATTGCAACTGACCTTGACTTCACGCGACTGCGGGCTCCCCAACCGCGCGCCCATGTGCGGCGTGCCCTATCATTCCGTCGACAATTATATCGCCCGCCTGATCAAAAACGACTTTAAGGTCGCGATCTGCGAACAGTTAAGCGATCCCGCGCTATCAAAGGGTCTGGTGGAGCGCGACGTCGTGCGCGTCATCACGCCGGGTACCGTGGTGGAAGACAAGCTATTAGACGGGCAGAAGAACAATTTTATTGCTGCTGCCATTCTGCACAAAGATGTGGCGGGCGTCGCCTATGCCGACGTCTCCACTGGTGAGTTCTTTCTGCGCGAATTCCCCACAAACGGCGGCGCGCAGATCCTCGCCGACGAGCTGGCGCGCATCACCCCCAAGGAAGTCCTCTTTCCCGATGCGCTGTGCGCGGATAACGGCTTCCGCAACCGCTTTGCCGCGCTCTATTATCTGCAAAAACTGCCGGACGCCTATTATGAGAAGAAGACCGCCCGCGCCCGCCTGTTGCGCCACTTCGCCGTGCAGTCCCTCGTCGGCTTCGGTTGTGAGGACAAAAGCGTGGCAGTCCGCGCCGCAGGCGCGCTCCTGCTCTATTTGGAGGAGACCCAGAAGAACGCGCTGGAGCATATCACGGCCATGCGCTATGTGGCGGACAAAACCTTTATGCAGCTGGATGAGACCACGCGCCGCAATCTCGAACTGACCGAACCCCTGCGCAGCGGAGCCCCTGTGAGTACCCTGCTGCACCTGCTCAAACGCACGGCAACCGCTACGGGCGCGCGCAAGCTCCGCGCCTGGTTGGACTGCCCCTTGCAGGAGAAGGCGGCGATAGAAACGCGCCTTGATGCGGTGGAGGAGCTATACGCCGACCCCATACTGCGCGTCAATATCCGCGAGTCCCTGCAAGGCGTATACGATCTGGAGCGTCTCTGTGGCAAGGTCGTCTATGGCAGCGTCAATGGGCGGGACTGCATCGCGCTGAAAAACTCCCTGCTGGCCATTCCCGCGCTGGTCTCCCTGACGGTAGAGTTCCGGTCGAAAGCGCTAAAGGCTGTCCACAATGAACTGGACGCCATGGAGGATATCGCAAACCTCTTGGCCGACGCCATCAGCGACGACGCGCCCGCCCTCTTGAAAGACGGCGGCGTGATCCGCGACGGCTACCACGCGGAAGTGGACGCCCTCCGCGCCGCCACCAGGGACAGCAGCGCGTGGATGGAGACCTATCTGGCGCAGGAGCGGGAAGCGACGGGCATCAAAAACCTGAAGGTCGCCTATAACCGCGTCTTCGGCTATTATATCGAGGTCAGCAAATCCAATCTCTCGCAGGTACCCTATCGCTATGAGCGCAAGCAGACCCTCGCGAACGCCGAACGCTTTATCACTGCCGAATTGAAGGAGATGGAGGATAAAATCCTGCACGCGGCGGAGAATTTGCAACGTTTGGAGATGGAACTGTTCGCGCATATACGCGCCGTCCTGCTCTCCTGCGTGGAGCGCCTGCAAAGAAACGCGTTCTTGCTCTCCGGGTTGGACGTACTGCAATCCCTCGCCACGGTCGCGGCGGAAAACCGTTATGTGCGCCCCGCCATCTCGGAAGACGGCGAAATCCGCGTCCGCGGAGGTCGTCACCCCATGGTCGAGCGGAGCATGGACAGCTTCATCCCCAACGATATCCTATTGAACGGGCAGGACGACCGCCTGCTCGTCATCACAGGCCCCAATATGGCGGGCAAGAGTACCTATATGCGGCAAACTGCCTTGCTGGTGCTGTTGGCGCATATCGGCTCCTTCGTCCCCGCGCAGGAAGCGAAGATCTGCCTGGTCGACCGCGTATTCACGCGCATAGGTGCAAGTGACGACCTCTTTGCGGGTCAGAGCACCTTCATGGTGGAGATGAGCGAAACGGCGAATATATTGCATAATGCCACGGAAAACTCCTTGCTCCTTTTGGACGAGATAGGCCGCGGCACGAGCACCACGGACGGGCTCTGCATCGCCCGTGCCATCTTGGAATATATCGCCAAGAAAGTCCGCGCCAAAACCCTATTCGCCACGCACTATCACGAGCTGAGCGCATTGGAGGGTACGGAAGAGGGCGTCAAAAACTATCGCGTCTCCGTCGAGGAGCGCGGGGATCAAGTGATCTTCCTGCACAAGATCGCGCGCGGCAGCGGCGACAAGAGCTTCGGCATCCACGTCAGCAAGCTGGCGGGCATCCCCGCCGCCGTCCTGTTGCGCGCCAAAAAGATACGCGCCGAGATGGAAGCCGAGAGCGCCCGCCACGAAAAGCGCGACCGCGTGGGCAATATGGATCTCTTTGAAGCGGTGCAGGAGAGCGCCATAACGCCCGCCCAACAGGTGGTGCTGGATGAAATCGCCGCAGCCAATATCAACGAAATGACCCCGCTGATGGCCCTGCAAACCCTGCAGGCATGTCAGGAGACGCTGAGGAGGTAACATGCCGGACATCCAAATCCTATCCCCCCTGTTGGCAAACCAGATCGCCGCGGGCGAGGTCGTCGAGCGCCCCGCCTCCGTCGTCAAAGAGTTGGTGGAGAACTGTATCGACGCGGGGGCAAGCAAGATAAGTGTCACCATAGAGGGCGGCGGCTTTGAGAGCATAGCCGTCACGGACGACGGCGCGGGCATCCCCGCCGCCCAGTGCCGCACAGCCTTTTTGCGTCACGCCACCAGCAAGATACGCGAGACGGAGGACTTGCAGAATATCCAAACCATGGGTTTCCGCGGCGAGGCGTTGGCCTCCATCGCGTCCGTCTCCGCCGTGGAGCTGTATACACGCACGAAGGACGAGAGCACGGGCACCTACCTGCTCATCGAAGCAGGGGAGATGAAGGCGCAAAACGAGATCGCCCATCCCGGCGGTACAAAGATCGTGGTGTCCAACCTGTTCCTGAACGTCCCTGCAAGGCGCAAATTCCTCAAGGCCGCGCATACGGAAGCGGGCTATGTGGGCGACGTCGTGGCGCGCGCCATCCTATCCCATCCCGAAATCGCGTTCCGCTATACCGCGAACGGACGCACGGTATACGAAAGCTTCGGCGACAATAATCTCCTCCACGCGATTCACCAAGTGTACGGCCCCGGTTTCGCGGCACAGCTATTGCCCGTGGAAATGGACAACGGGTACATGCAAGTGAGCGGCTATATCGGCAAGTCCGAACTGACCCGCCCGAACCGCGCCTATCAAACCATATTCGTAAACGACCGCGTGATACGCTCCCAGCGGCTATCCCAAGCCTTGCAGCGCGCCTATGCCACCCGTGTAATGGCCGGGCGCTACCCTGTTGCCATTTTGAACATACGCATCTCGGGCCGCGAGATCGACGTCAACGTGCACCCGGACAAAACCGAAATCCGCTTCTCCGATGAAGCGCGCGTGGATAACACCCTATGCGCCGCCGTTTCCGCCGCGCTGCAAAATTCCGCCGTCCCCGTAGGGGCGATCGAATCGCCTGGGCGGCATAGTATCTGCCCGCCCGAACCCATAGCCCCCTCACCCCAGCGCTCCGACCTGTTGGCCCAAGCCATGCGTATGCGCGATAGCTCCAAGGGCGGCAAACTCATCTTCCGCGAATCCGCAAACAGCTACGCAAGTTTCCGCGCTCTCCCCTCGCAGGCCGGGAAAACGCCGCTCTACGCCGTCCCGAACGCGCCCGTCGCTCCGGTAAAACCCCCTCCCGCGCCCCCACGCCCCAAACCCCTGCCCATAGACGACTGCCGCCTATTGGGCTGTGCCTTCTCCACCTATTGGATAGCCGAACAGGGGGACGCGCTCCTGTTGATCGATCAGCACGCCGCGCACGAGCGCATCCTCTACGAGAAACTGCGCAACAAAGAAATCAGCTTCGGCTCCCAAGTGCTGATGTTCCCGCAAGAATTGACCCTCCTGCCCGACGAAATGCGCGCCCTGCGCGAACATGCGGCGCTGCTGTGCAAATGCGGCTTGGAATGGGAGGAGATGGGGGAGACCTGCATAAATATCTCCGCATTCCCCGTGCTCTCAGGGCGCGTGCTGCCCGAAATATTCTTGCATGATATATTGGACGGCGCATCCGCCGCCGACCTGCAATATGAAAAGCTCGTCCAGACCGCCTGCAAGCATGCGGTCAAGGCGGGTGACGCGTTGACTGAACAGGAAATCCGCACCCTCTTGAGAACCCTCGAAAGCGAGGATATACCCCTCACTTGCCCACACGGACGCCCGGTCATCACAACCCTGCACAGGCGGGATATCGAAAAGATGTTTAAGCGGATTGTATGAAGAAGACGGTATTGGTTATCGCGGGCGCAACGGGCAGCGGCAAGACGAGCGCGGCCATCGCGCTGGCCCAAAAATTCGGCAGTGAGATCGTTTCCTGCGACTCCGTGGCCATATACAGGGGCTTTGATATCGGTTCCGCTAAACCCACGGTGGCGGAGTGGCAAGGCGTTCCGCATCATATGCTCGATATCGCCGACGCGCGGGAGCATATCATCACAGCCGCCGAGTTCAAAGCCCTCGCACGCGCGGCCATTGCGGATATCCACGCGCGGGATCAGCTCCCCATACTGGCGGGCGGCAGCGGGCTATATATAGACGCCGTGCTTTCGGACTTGGACTTTGCTGTGCCATCGGATGCGGAAACTCGTAAACAAATACTGTTGGAACAGGAAGCAAACCCGGACGCCATATGGGCGAAGCTACAAGAAGCGGATCCCGTCAGCGCGGCGCGCCTGCACCCAAACGACCGGAAACGCATAGCCCGCGCGCTGGAGGTGTATCAAATCAGCGGCAAGCCGTTTTCCGAGTGGTCCGCCGATTTTGCGGGAACCCAAACGAACTCAGCGCACTATCGAGCGATCAAGTTAGGCCTGCGCCCCGAACGGGCGCAATTATACGCCCAAATCAACGCCCGCGCCGCGCAAATGCTGGAAAACGGGCTACTCGCAGAAACGCAGGGGTTGCTGGGCAGCGGCCACGCAGACACGCTTCCCCCCATGCAGGCCATCGGCTATGCGCAATGCGTACAAGCCCTGCGCGGACAGCTTTCAATGCCTGAACTCCTGCCCGAAATCCAAAAAGCCACCCGCCACTACGCCAAGCGGCAGGAGACCTGGTTCAAACGCGACGCGGAAATCCATTGGATAGCGCCTTCCGAAACGGAGGAATACATAAATACATGCATCACATTGAAGAACTCATAGCAGCAGCGGAAGCCTCCCTCCAAGCGGCTTTTGCCAAAATCGACGCCCGTGAACTCGCTTTACAGGCGCGTGTCCTGCAAGCCTTCCAAAATAATCGTGTATCGGCGCGCCACTTCGCGCCCAGCAACGGCTATGGCTATGACGACGTGGGCCGGGATTGCTTGGACAAGGTTTTCGCCGAAGCAATGGAGGCCGAGGATGCGCTGGTGCGCCCGCAAATCGCCAACGGCACCCACGCCATCTTCCTCGCCCTGTCCGCCCTGTTATTGCCCGGTGATACAGCCGTCTCCATCTCCGGCGCACCCTATGATACCCTGTGCACCGCCATCGACTCCCTGTGCAGCCGAGGTACTGGATTCGAAGAACTCCCGCTATTGCCCGGAGCGTCCTTCGATATGCCCGCCATCGCCGCCGTATTGTGCAATCCAAAAATCAAGCTTATCTATATCCAGCGCTCCCGCGGTTACACGAACCGCAGCACCCTCCCCATAGCTGATATGGAAAGCTGTTTTTGTGAGATAAAAAAACAGCGCCCCGACTGCGCGATCCTCGTGGACAACTGCTACGGCGAATTCGCGGAGGCACATGAGCCCACCGCCGTCGGCGCGGACGTAATCGCCGGTTCCCTGATCAAAAATCCGGGCGGCGGCATAGCCCCAACGGGTGGCTATCTGGCGGGGCGCGCAGATTTAATTGAAAAAATCGGCTATACCCTGACCGTACCGGGCTGCGGACGGGAGATAGGCTCCTATGAAGCGTCCTATCGCCCCTACTATCAGGGCCTGTTTATGGCGCCCCACACCGTGGCGCAATGCCAAAAGACCGCCCTCCTCTTCGCATCGGTATTAGAAAAATTAGGCTACCGCTGCGCCCCCACATCCAAAGAAGAACGCGGGGACATCATCCAGTCCGTCGCGTTCGGAAATAAGCAAGACCTCATCGCCTTCTGCCGCGCCATCCAGGCCGCCGCCCCTGTGGACGGCTTTGTCACACCCGAGCCTTGGGCCATGCCCGGCTACGCCGATCCCGTGATTATGGCGGCAGGCACCTTCGTGCAGGGCGCAACCACGGAGTTAAGCTGCGACGCCCCCCTCCGCCCGCCATTCACCGCGTATCTGCAAGGCTCCCTGACCTACGCCCATGGCAAACTCGCCATCCTGCGCGCGGCGGCGGCGTTCATAGAACAAAGATAATACTATTTCTTTCTTTTTCTGCGAATGGCCTTGCGCAAACGTGACGCAATCCGATACAAACGGCTCATGCTACGGAAAACATACAGCAAACGATCCGTCATGGTCGGCGCTGTTTGCTGTTTCAAATCATGATAATGCCGCTTAACTGCGGCTTTTTCCCCATATTGCAAAGCCGCCCGAAACTGCGAACGCGCATATGTTGCAAGGATATACTTCTTCTTCTCCGACAGGTCAACGCCCTGCGTCGCTTCAATCTGCTCCAGTGTATAGGTAATAGTGTCGCAGGAGTTCGCTAAATGCGTTTCCCACTTGGTATAGCTTGCACCGCGCGCGCGGGACATTGATTGCTGATAATCGACATAGTTGTAAACAGGCACAGGCAAAAACTTGCGCGAAAAAAGATAATACATAGGCAAAAGCAACTGCCAATTTTGTCCGTTCACCTTGTCATAGATTTCCCGCTTTGGGTTTGCTATATCAAACATGGAAACCCGCGCCATATGACAACCAGAACAAAATATGCTTTCTCCACGTAACATCCACTCAAACTGATTCTCATCTGGACTGTGCGGGAAATGTTCCGAAATGTGCCGCGCAACGCGATCCAAATCCGCCTCCTCGCGCACATTCGCATCCCCGGTTACCACCCCGTATTGCGGATGCTCCTCCAAAAACCGCACCCGCACTGCCACCGAATCCGGCTCCAACCAGTCGTCCGCGTCCGCCCAGCAGAGGTAATCGCCGGTAAACAGTTTAAGCCCCGCGCCAATTGCGCCGCCCAGCCCCCGATTCTCCTGATAAAAATAAATAAGCGTATACCCCCGCTCTTCAAAAGCGGGAATATAGCGCTTAATAATCTCCGCACTATCATCCGTGCTCCCGTCGTCCACGACGATATATTCAATATTCGGATAACCCTGCGCCAGAACAGATTCGATCATACGCGAAACACACCACCCCCCGTTGTAACAGGGGGTGATGATGCTTACCAAGGGCCGCTCTTGCCTATCTGCGGTCATTCTCGTCGAACAGGTCGCCGCATTCCGGGCAGAACTTGGGCGGCTTGGTGGGATCGTCCGGCTCCCAGCCGCATTTGTCGCACTTATATGAAAACGCGCCGCCGGGCTTTTTGCCGCCGCATTCCGCGCAGAATTTCCCCTTGTTTACGGTGCCGCAAGCGCATTTCCAGCCCAGCGCGTCGGCGGGTGCGGTTGCGCCGCAGTTGCCGCAGAACTTGCCCGCGTTGGTCGCGCCGCATTCGCATTTCCAGCCGTTATTCGGCGCCTGCGCCGGGGGCGGCGGGGGAGGGGCTTGCTGTTGCTGTTGCTGGCCCATGGCAAAGAGGTTTTGGGCGTTCATCCCGCCCGCGTTCTGCGCCATATTCATGCCCGCAAAGGCAAACATCGGCCCGGTCGCCTCGTTCTTGGCGGCGGAGCGCATCGCGTCAGCCTGCGCGGAAACCATATGCGCGGCGGCCATATTCGGATTTCGCAGCACGGCATTGCGCTGCAATTCCTTGATCATGGCTTCGTCTTCTTCCGGCGCCTTCACCGAGCTTACGCCAAAGGCGGCGACGGCCAGGCCGCGCAGGTCGCTCCATTTCGCGGAGAGTATCTCGTTCAGCGCGTCCGCAATGTCCTGGGTATGCCCCGGCAGCGCGGAATAGCGTATGCCCGCGGCGGAAAGCTTGGCGAACGCGGGTTGGAGCGCCGTCATCAGTTCGCTCTTCAGCTGCTCGTCGATCTGGTTGCGGCGATAGTCCGCCGTCACATTGCCCGCCACGTTCTTATAGAAGAGCAGCGGGTCGACGACCTTATAGGAATACTCCCCGAAGCAGCGTATGGCAATGTCGATATCGAGACCGATATTGTTGTCCACCACGCGGAAGGGGACGGGGTTGGCCGTGCCGTATTTGTTCCCCATAATCTCTTTCGTGTTTACATAGTACACGCGCTGGTCGCGGCCCGTGTCGCCGCCGAAGGTGAAACGCTTGCCAATGTCCTTAAAGGTATTGAGTATGCCCTTGCTGAAGCCGCCCGTAAACAGCGAGGGCGAAGTCTTACTGTCAAAGGTGTATTGCCCCGCTTCGCCGCAGAAATCCACGATCTGCCCCTGTTCGACGATCATCATAAACTGGCCATCGTTGACGGCCACAACGGAACCGTCCGAGATGATATTCTCATCCCCCTTGTTGCTGGATTTTGCGCCGGTACGCTTCTGCCCCCTGCGCAGCAGGACGTCCGTGGGCAGCGCGTCACAGTAGATAAACTCTTTCCATTGGTCTTGCATGGAGCCGCCGATGGCGCTGCCTATCGCTTTGAATAAACCCATGTTCTACAACCTCCTAATTTACTGCATATAGTATACCAAAAAGAAATCCCATAATCAACAGTATTATGTCGCGGGAGTATGTATGCAAACACAAGGTTTTGGAATCGACGGGCTATTGGCTCGCTATCCGTTTCTGCGAAAAGAGATAATCGGTCTCAGCGTAATGGGCAGGGAGATTCCCGTGCTCATTCTCGGAGAGGGCGCAGCGCCCTGCACAGCGCAGGGCGCGGAAGTCTTCTTCTCCGCGTCCCACCACGCCAACGAGAGTATTACAACGCCGCTGGTTCTGTTGTTCTTGGAAAACTACTGCCGCGCCATTGCCGAAAACGAAAATATAGGTGGCCAACCCGCAAGAGAACTGTTCCAAAGAACCCGTCTGCACATCGCGCCGTTGGTCAACCCGGACGGCGTAGCACTGGTCAACGGCAGGATTCCGCAAAATGACAGCTATTTTATGCAGGCCCGGGCGCTGGCAGCGCAGTATCCCACCATCCCCTTCCCCGAGGGCTGGAAGGCGAATATACGCGGCGTAGACCTGAACTTACAATACTCCGCGCGCTGGGAGGAGGCGAGGAGCATCAAGTATGCGCAGGGCTTCACCCGCCCCGGTCCGCGCGATTTCGTCGGCCCCGCCCCGCTGAGCGAGCCCGAGAGCCGCGCCCTGGCGGATTACACGCTGGCGCACAATTTCCGCCTAATCCTCGCCCTGCACACGCAGGGGGAAGTCATCTACTGGCGTTATCAAGACTGCGAGACTCCCCGCGCCGCCTGCATCGCGGCCGCCATGCAAAACGCAAGCGGCTACCTCGCCGAAGAAACCCCAATCTCCAGCGGCAATGCGGGCTATAAAGACTGGTTCATCCAAGACTTCCGCCGACCCGGCTTCACCGTCGAAGCGGGTATCGGCGAAAATCCCCTGCCGCTATGCGACCTCGCCGCCATCTACGCGCACTGCGAACCCATCTTCGTGTTGGCGCTCGCTAAGGCATAGCATCGCAGGGGTTAGAGTATAGGGTTTTGTGAATCTATGACATCTTATCAGCCAGCAGGTGCTCCTAACTCCTAACCCATATACCGCATCTGTACGCTATTCTGCGGGAGGGGGCACACTTTAGGGGTTGTTCTTTGTGCGGCATACTCCAAGAATTCTTCCACGCTTGGAATCCTGCCCTTGCACGGAACGGCATGCGCAAGGGTGTTCGGATTGACATAGGCGGCATTGATAGCGGCGTGCATTTCATTTTTCAGCGCAGTGACAGAGATACCCTTGGAATCTGCGAGAAGTTTTAGGCAGTGTCGACATGAGATCATGCAATAACCTTTAGCCACAGGAAAAGGCAGCGGACGATCACGGCGCCGACAAATGCAACTGTAGTTTTGGCATAACGCGTGGCAATGCCGCGCCAT
>WREI01000014.1 GCA_009779405.1 Clostridiales bacterium | reverse complement strand
GCTCCCCCCGGCCTTTTTCAGCCGGGACGATGCTTCCGCCGCGCGTTATCCCTACTACCGCGGCCCCCTTACAGTCAGGTTCGGGGAAGTATCATAATCGCACGATGCCTTGTGTCTGCCGAAGCTCTCTTTTCGCAAAGAAGGTCGGGCGCTCGCCCCGCCCCCGGCCTTGTGACCGGGGTGGGGGTCTTGGCGCGCGGCACCGTGCGGGTATGTACCCGGTGTTGCCTGTATGACTCGGCACCTGATGTGTTAGGCGCCGGGTGTTTGTCAAGGAGCTGTGAGAGGATTGCAATACCCTCTCACTTACTTTCCATTGGGCCGGATACTTTGAGCGGATATTTTTTCAACTTTCCAAAAGTTTTCTGAGTTTGATGATAATTCTGGTTTTGCGGTCATTGATGGTCTTTTGTGGGATGCCACTTAACGCCGCATATTCGCGTTCAGTCATACCGGCACCGCTATTTGAGAAGAACAGGGCATCCACAAGCTCCCGCTCCGCCTCCGTCAGCAGTTCCAATGCCTCATGCAGCGCCCCCGCCATTACTGTGCGGATAGCATCCGCTTCCACGTTCACGCTTTCGTCCGCATAATCCGCGCCTGCTATCAGCAAGCGATCCAGGGAATCTTCCTTGGCCGGCCTGACCCCGCTAACCGTTCCATTTTCATCCCGCACGGCGGTTTCTGTTTTGATATCACGCTCGTAATACCTGTCACGCCGTTTGGAACGGTAATACGAACGATAGACTTCCTCCGACACCTCAACGAGATTGCCGTTAACATTGATTTGATATTTTTGTTCTTGCATTTGTCTTTCCTCCAATCTGTTTTGAAAAATCCAAAATCTGATTGGAGAAAAGGCGGCGCGCGGGCGTACCCGTATTTCATGCTGTCCTTCCCGCTTTCAAGCGGTCGGGTCAGCACTTTTCAGACAAAGAAAAAGAGCATGACGCAATAGCTTAAAAGCTACTTGTCATGCTCGGCGCGACAGTCCTCGTCCTATCTCGGCTCTTTGCCAAGATGGTATAGGCTCTTTTCCGGCTTGCTTCGGTCAGGCACTCGCGCTAAAGTGAAGCGTTCTGTCTCCCGTGCCTGTCCCACCTGTCCGGCGGCTCGTTCCCATCAACTAAGTCGATCTATGGTATTTGATTTTTTCAGTTTGCAGAAAAATCTATTCTGCAAGGGTGCTTACAAGGTAGTGGTGTCCGCAACGACGGCAGGTGAACAGCAACGGACTTTCATGAATAACTTTTGCAAAGTGCAAAACGCTTACACGTGTTCCCTTCGGCTTCCCACAGAGTTTTTTATGGCACTGCGGGCATTTCACATGGTCAAACGCTGTTTCATCCATACTTTCAATTTTCATGATTTGTATCATCCCTTCGTCGGTTCCTTTCAAGATACGAAGAATTATACCGAACAAACGTTCGCCTTGCAAGCAAAATATTTGTAAAACGCGCCCTTGGCTGTCCCCCTATAAGGACTTCGGCAAAAATTTTCGTTTCCCAAAGCAATTCTGCGACAAATAAGTCGCACTCGTGGTTGAGTGCGACGCTGATTTGTAGACACGCCCAAAGCTGCCTACACCGATTAAGCTTTCCGCCTGCCATTCACCGAATAGTGGCTCGAATTGTTTGATGGTTTGCATATGGGTTTTCCTAGTTTGTATGGGGTTGTTCCAATGGCTTCACTCAATTTAGTTCAATAGGTGCAATGCTACTGTTGCCGCGTCCACTTCTGCTTGCGTGTGGAGTGAATCCGATAGGCAATTCTTTGCCATATTAACAACAGCTTGCCATTTATCGCGTTGCACCTCTCCCATATTATTGAATGCATCCGATTGCATGAATCTCTCTGCATCGGAGATGGCCGCCTGTAATGCGCTTGTGTCCACCTGTTGATCGGAGGCATTTGTTTGATCATCATCCCACCATATGTCAGTAGGAATGAGGGTGTAAGTATAAGTCACCGTATCACTTGGAAGCATTCCTTCTTTGAACGCTTTAATCTTAATAGTAACAATCGTCTCTTTATCATAATGGAATGACACGCCTAAGGTGGTGACTGGGTTAGCACCTTTGCTTTCTAATGTTGGTTCATTACCGTTATCAGTAAAACATATAATAGCGCCTGATGTAGCACAATAAAAATCCAATTCAAACTGGTTTGGGTAAGCAGGTTGATAGTATGTGCCGGACTTTAGCGATGCTGAAGGATTTGCCACTTTTTGCGGCGACTTCGGTGTCGGCGTTGGAGTGGGTTTTGGCGTGTATTTATCTGCCGCAATCGGTACGTCTGTGATAGTTGACCTTGCAGGCGCATCTGTATTTTGATTACTGCCAGGTACAGCAGCGCCCCCTCCGGGCGCATCCGTTTCATAATGTGCATTGAATGCTGTAACCGGGTAAAATGATATGATATTCTTGCTAATCGCTATAATGGTAATAGTCAAAACCAAAAGTGCCGCCGCGATTGCTGCGGCAATCCAGGCGCCCCGCTTTTTTTTGCCCGGTTCGTGCGGCTCTACGTTTTGCGGAGGTTGGCTGTTGCTCCATGGCTTTTGTGTGGCATTCTGCCCACCTGCTGAATGGGGAGAAGTGTGATATGCGGATGCGGTCGAGTTCTGAGCAATTGGAAAATCAAACACGGAAACCGTGTTTTCGCCTGTCGCATCCGTGGTTTCGGGCGAAGCAAAGGCTCGTTGTGCGCAGGAAGCATCCGCCACATCAAACACAGAAACGGTGGCATCCGCCGCACTCTGCATCGCAGGAGTATGCGCTCCCGGCTTACGCGGGATGGACGGCGGAATCGTAGGAATATTTTCAGTGGGAGCGGTGAAAACGCTCTGCGGCTGTGCCGAGGGAGAGGACTTCATGTCAAACACAGAAACGGTGGCATCCACCGCGCCCTGCGCCGCAGACGAGGTTGCTTCCTGCTTGCGTGGGATGGACGGCGGAAGCGTAGGAATATTTTCGGCGGGAGCGGCAAAAACACTTTGCGGCTGTGCGGAGGGAGAGGATTTCATGTCAAACACAGAAATGGTGGTATCGGCCGAGACCTGCGCCGCAGAGGGGATTGCTTCCTCAGCGTTTTTGGCACCCCAAATATCATCCATCTCGGCATGCGCGCGTTCCGCCTCCGCAGGTGCGGTGCGAACAACGCTTGGCACCGCTTTCATTGCCGCAACGCCGTCCGCCAGAGCAACCAGCTCCGTCCGCATTTCCTGCGGAGTTTGATACCTATCCTCCGGGTCGAACGCACAGGCCTTCAGCACGATTTCGCCCAAACGGTTGTGCGCGTTGCAGGGCAATGGCAGAGCATCGCCGCGCAGGCGCTTATTAAACGCTTCCTCACGGTCGTAGCTGTCCAGCATCTTATCCTGCGGTTCGAATGGAAAGCGTTTGTTGTTCAGCAGACGATACAGCACGATACCTAGAGAGTATATATCAACCCGCGCATCATACTGATCGGTATTGTGCACCTCCGGTGCCATATAATTGGGGGAACCGATTTTTGTCCGATAGGCGCGCGTCATATCCGTCCGCCATTGCCGCGCGATGCCAAAGTCGCCCAGTTTGTAATCCCCATTCTCGGAAATGAATATGTTGTCCGGCTTAATATCCCTATGCAGTATGCGCTGCCTTTGACATCGTTGCAGTGCGTTGCAGAGATCGGTGCCGAGCCTGATAATATCTGCGTCGGTCATGGAATTTCGAAGCATATGTTCGTTTAGACTGGTCAACAGCTCCATGCGGATGAAGATATCGTGTCCGACCCCGCTTGGCTTCGGGAGGATTCTGTGATCCTCATAGGCCACGATATTCGTGTGACCACGCAGCTTATACATCAACTGTATCTCCGCGCTGATGTCCTTGATCACGCGTCCGTAGTGATCGGAAATGGAGGTCTCGTCCATGCCGTCATAGCGCAGCTGCTTGATTTCCTCCTCGCTCTGCGGCAGGGAGATGTATTTCAGCGCGGAGAAGTATTCTGCGCCCGTTGCCTCTTCGTGCTTGACAATTCTGTACACGCGCCCAAAGCTGCCGACGCCGATTCTCCTTTCGGCATGCCATTCGCCAAAGAGGGGTTCGAATTTTCTGATTATGTCCAATTTACTATCCTCCGATACTCAAGCAATCTATCCTATGGGTAATACTGCACCCATTCCACTTGATCCTTATACTCTTTTGTAGACGTATTGCTGTAAGGGAATGCAACATGAGTGCTTGTAACGGTCGTTTCTTGGTTGGTGGTGTCCTTGTAATAGTAGTAAGTTGTGGTTTTCGTGCGCGTGCGGTAACGCCATTCTGTACGGCCAGGGGTAGCTACAACCTGCTCTGATCCATTGGAGAACCAGTAGTCAACACCATTTGGGGCACAGCTATGACCTGTTTTGTTCCATGCGCCTGTAGTAAGCGGTGCGCCATCGCAATATGTTGTGCAATAATTTATATTTGTTGCTCCCTGATTAACTACATAATTCCGCGTAGTTCCCACAACTCTCGTAGAGCCAGTAAGGCGGCCACAATAATGATAATAATAATATCTTGTAGTGTATGTTGGCGCAATCCACTGCGATTCCACGTCAAAGGTGTCAGTGGATGCCCCTGGATTTGACGTACTCCACGCAGTCCAAGCGCCCCACGCGCCATAGCTGACTGTCGGGGTTCCGTATTGAATCCATCCGCTCAATGTGCTGGATGTGCTTGTGGTAAGCTCGCGGAGCGTATAAACCCATTTATACTGCACAATGGTTGCGCCGGCGGGTACCGATGTAATGCGCGTCCACGGAGCCATCGTTGGTGGCGGTGTCGGTGTGGGCGTCGGTTTCGGCGTGGGCGTGGGCGTGGGCGTTGGTTTCGACGTGGACGTGGGCGTCGGTTTTGACGTCGGTGCCGCGGGCATTTGGGTTGCCGTCGGGATAGATGCCGCTGTGGGTTTTGGCGTTTCCGGTGCCGCAACCGGCATCGTTGCTGACGATTCCGCTGTTTCGTCAGGTACAAGCTCCGGGGTTATTTCCGCCACTTCTGTGGGAACTGTGGTTGGTGGCAGTGTTGACCCGTCTTCGGGTGCGATCGCGTGTGTTTCGACGGAAGCGTCGATTCGTGAAGTTGGATCCGCTTTTCCCTTACCTTGCGCGACGCAAATCGCCAAAACGCTCAGCAGCGCAAGGCTTGCCGCCAGTACCGCAATTAGGCCGCCACGCTTCTTTTTGCGCGGCTCGGACGTTTCTTTTTTTGTGACGGACGAGTCTTCCGCAGGTGCGCGAGCAGCGCCGGTCGAAGAACTCTGCGAGACAGACCCCACATCAAACAATGAAACGGTGACATCCGCAGCATTTGCCGAAGGGGATGTTACCGGCTTCTCTTCCGTGGACGGGCGTGGATTGTCCCACAGGCTTTTCGTACCTTCCTCTTCCTTTGCTGGTGCTTGCGGAGTGATATCCTTTGTCGGCATATTGACAACAACTGGTGGGATCGCCGCCAGCACTTCCTCACCGCCGCGTAACGTGTCCAATGCCTCCTGCATTTCTGCAGGGGTCTGGAACCTTTCTTTCGGATCAAACGCGCAAGCCTTCAGCACGATTTCGCCCAAACGATTCTGCGCGTTTGCGGGCAGGGGTAACGTGTCTCCCCGCATGCGCCGCGCCAGTGCCTGCTCTCGGTCGGCGGGCAGGGGTACACCTACCTGCGGCAAAAGCGGCAAACGGTTATTGTTCAAAAGGCGATACATCGCAATGCCGAGAGAATACAGATCACAGGTCGCATCATAGTGATCACCCCGGAATACCTCCGGCGCCATGTAATTATACGTGCCTTTCTTGGAAAGGTTGGTGTTCGTCCTCTCCAATTGCCGCGCGATGCCGAAATCGCCCAACTTGAAGGCTCCGTTTTCCGAAACAAAAATGTTGTCCGGCTTGATATCGCGGTGAATGATGCGATGCGTCCCGCACAACGCCAGCGCGCTGCATAGGTCTGTACCCAACTTGAGAACGGATTCCGTGCTCACTCTGTTTTGCATGATATATTCATTCAGATTCGTCAAAAGTTCCATGCGGATGAAAATATCAAAGCCTGCGCTGCCCGGCTTGGGGAGTATTTTGTGATCCTCATAGGCCACAATGTTCGTGTTGCCGCGCAGTCTGTACATCAGCTGGATCTCTGCACTGATGTCCTTTACCATCTCCCCGTAATACACGGAGAGCGATTCCTCATCCATGCCCTCATAGCGCAGCTGCTTGATCTCCGTATCGCTCTGCGGCAGGGAAATATATTTCAGCGCGGAATAATAGCGTGCGCCATAGTCCTCGCGCCGAATCTTATACACGCGCCCAAAACTGCCCGTGCCGATCAGGCTTTCGGCGCACCATTCGCCGAACAGGGGTTCGAATTGTTTGATGATTTCCATTTGTATGTTCCTCCCGATGCGTCTGTCAGTCTACGAGTAAATTCAAATATCCCACGCCGTTTTCTCCAAGGACTTGGACCGGGGTAAGGCGATTGGTCGTGGTTCCATCGCCGAGCTGCCCACCGGGATCATTGCGCCCCCATGCCCAAACCGTGCCGTCTGATTTGAGGGCGATGGTATGGTCCCCGCCTGCCGCAATTGCCGTTATGCCGCTGAGATTCTCCGCTTGCACAGGAGTGCTGCTGCTGGTCGCGCTTCCGTTGCCAAGCTGCCCCCAAGCATTATTTCCCCATGCCCAGACCGTGTCATCTGATTTGAGAGCGACGGTATGGTCTTCGCCCGTCGCAATTGCTGTTATGCCGCTGAGATTCTTCACTTGCACAGGTGTACTGCGATTGTCCGTACTTCCATCGCCGAGTTGTCCATCTTCATTCAAGCCCCACGCCCAAACCGTGCCGTCTGATTTGAGGGCGATGGTATGGCAATAACCCGCCGCAATTGCCACGACATTGCTAAGATTCTTCACTTGTACAGGCAGGCTGCGGTCGGTCTTGGTGCCGTCGCCAAGCTGCCCACGACTGTTCCAGCCCCAAGTCCAAACCGTGCCGTCTGATTTGAGGGCGATGGTATGGGCCCTGCCCGCCGCGATTGCCGTTATGTCGCTGAGATTCTTCACTTGCACAGGTGCGCTGCGATTGATCGTGGTTCCGTCACCAAGTTGCCCCTTATAGTTATACCCCCACGCCCAAACCGTGCCGTCTTCCTTGAGGGCGATGGTATGGCAATAACCCGCCGCAATTGCCACGACATTGCTAAGATTCTTCACTTGTACAGGCAGGCTGCGGTCGGCCTTGGTGCCGTCGCCAAGCTGCCCACTACTGTTCCAGCCCCAAGTCCAAACGGTGCCGTCAGATTGGAGCGCGATGGTATGGCCCCTGCCCGCCGCGATTGCCGTTATATCGCTGAAATTCCCCACTTGCGCAGGTGTATTGCTTTGGGTCGTGGTTCCATCGCCGAGTTGTCCAAATTCGTTCGCGCCCCAGGTCCAAACCGTGCCGTCTGCACGGAGCGCGACGCTATGATCATTTCCCGCCGCAATCATCGGCGTTGCCTTGGGCACAGCTGTCGGCTTTATTGTTGGCTCCGCCGTCGGTGCGGGCGTGGGTGCTGCCGTCGGCGTCGGCGCGGCGGTTGGCTTCGTTGTAGGTTTCGCGGTCGTCAAAGCCAATAGCACGGGGCTGGGAGGCGGCGTTTTCGTAGAACAGCGCCCCACTTGCACAATGATAAAAATCAGAAGTGCCGTCAATACGGCAAACGCGCCGTAAGCTATCACGGCCAACATGCTCGCGGGAAGCTTCTTCCACCGCGCCTTCAAACCGGCAAACGCAGCAGTAACAGTGGCCAGCAAACCCTTGGAAAACTTCTCACGTTTTGGGGCAGGCGGCACTGCTTCTATCGGCGGTGGGATTTCGTTTTTGATTGGTTTTGGCGCGGGCGGCGGCGGATCTTCCCGGAAGATATCGTAAGTGATGTCTGCCGGCGCATCGAATATGTCAATGGTGCGTTCTGCCCCCTTCGCGCCTTGGAGGCCGCTCTCCGCTAAGTCACTCGTTTTCCCTGCAATCCCTTCCAACGCCCACCACAATTCCGCCGCAGAAGCAAAGCGTTCCTTCGGGTTAAACGCGCAGGCTTTCAACACAATTTCGCCGAGATGGTTTTGCGCGTTGCAGGGCAGGGGCAATGTATCCCCTCGCATACGACGCAGCAAAACTTGATCTTGATCCGAAGGCGACACCTGCCCTTGCGGCATAAAGGGCAATCTGTTGTTGTTCAGCAATCGGTACATCACGATGCCGAGAGAATATATATCGCAGGTCGCGTCATAGCGATCCCCACGGTACAGTTCGGGCGCCATGTAATTAGGCGTGCCCTTTTTGGACAGGTAGGCATCCGTGCGCTCCAACTGCCGCGCGATTCCAAAATCACCGAGTTTGTAGTCGCCTCTGTTCGTCACAAAGATATTGTCCGGCTTGATATCGCGGTGAATGATACGATCTTCCCGGCACAGTTCCAGCGCGCTGCAAATATCCATGCCAAGATTGATGATATCCGCTTCCGTGGGGGGATGCTCGTGCATGTATGTATCCAAGTCTGTCAGCAATTCCATGCGGATAAAGATATCATAGCCCACGCCACCGGGCTTGGGGACTATTTTGTGATCCTCATACGAAACGATGTTTGTGCGCCCGCGCAGGCGGTTCAGCAGGCGAATTTCCGCACTAATATCCTTCACCATTTCACCATAATAGTGGGAGAGGGATTGCTCGTCCATGCCCTCATAGCGCTGCTTGCGGATTTCCTCCGCGCTCTGCGGCAGAGAGATATATTTCATCGCCGCCGTATAGGTATTGCCAAATTCTTCTCGTACGATTTTGTACACGCGCCCGAAGCTACCTGTGCCGATCAGGCTTTCGGTGTACCATTCGCCGAATAAGGGCTCAAATTTCTTGATGATATCCATAGATTTTTTCTTCTCTTCGGTTATCAATCGGGATTCTTATAAAATACTTCGGAGGCATAGAGGTGAATTGGGTCAAGAAACGCATTAGTGGTCTCTTCATAATCATCATATATTTTGACCCATACTTCACCTGCTTCAACGATGATATTTTCTGTTTGGCCATAATTCTCATAACTGATGAGGATATTATTGGTCGTGCCCTGTATTGTGAAGCTATACCAGTCTCCAGATTCCTTCTTCATTGCCATGCCCGGCCATGCCTCAAAGGCATTCTGATAATCTGCACTCCAAGCCCAAATATAGGCGTTTTTCCAATCTTTCGGAACTTTCACATGAACAATAATTTCATAGGATCTTCCTATGGCAGAAGTAAGGTGTTTGCCGTCTTCCACTTCCGACGAAACAGAAATATATAATTCATCACACCGCAAAAATTTTATATCAATCGTTTGAGCAGCACCACCATCTGCACTCAGAACGATACCATTTACCCAATTGGGCAAGGAGTAATAATACCATCCTTCGTAGTCGGAAACTGCCGACATGCATTCGCCGGGCCACTCATCAAAGACGTTGCCTTTGCCTTGATCGCTCCATGCCCAAATGTTTGGAGTGCCCCAGTCCTCCGGCACTTGCGCACATACAAAAAACATTCCACTCGGCACATCAACGACAAGGCTCGGTATAATTATTTGCGAAGGTGATGCTTTTGGTGTTGCAGTCGCCTTGCTCGTTGGTGCTGTAGGCTTCAGAGTCGGTGCGACTGTTGGCTTGATGGCTACTTGCGACACGAACGATGACAAATTGAAGCCCAAAAACGCAAGCGCAAGAAGCGTCAGCAACGCGGCGGGAGCAATCAGCCACAGCCAACGCTTGCGAGATTTTCGCTTTTCGGCAGGTGGCGCTGTGTTTATGGGCGTTATCAAGGACGCGGCTGCGACGGGAGCCAGAGCAGGGGGCGGAGCTGCGCCTACTGCCTTGCCAAATAAGCCGATGGTTCTGTCATCCTTATCTTCGTAAGCCGCATCTTCATCCAAAGTACCCGGGACATTCGCTTCGAACAAACCGATGGTGCGGTCATCGGTCGGTGCCACTTCACGTCTGCGTGGAGCAGGCTCTTCGACCACGCTTCTTATCTCCGCAATCCTCTCAGACTGCACAAAGGACGTGCTTTGTGGAATCGGCTCCGGGGGGATGCTCGGCATATCAAACAAAGAAACGGTGGTATCCGTAGTCTCCTGCGCCGCAGAGGGAGGAGTCGCAACACCAAACAAAGAAGCAGTTCTATCCGTTGCACTCTGCGCCGCAGAGGGGGCAGGCGCACCCCGCATATCATTCGCCCGCTCCATCTCCGCAGGTACGGTGGAGACAACGCATGGCGCAGCTTTTACTGCCGCAGTCCCATCCGCCAGAGCAAATAGTTCCTCCCGCATTTCCTGCGGGGTTTGATACCTGTCCCTCGGGCCGGACGCGCAAGCTTTCAGCACGATTTCTCCCAATCGGTTCTGCGCGTTTGCGGGCAGGGGCAGTGCGTCCCCTCGCATGCGACGCAGCAGAGCCTGGTCCCAATCCGATGGCATCACCTGCCCCTGCGGGACAAACGGGATGCGGTTATTGTTCAACAGCCGATACATCACGATGCCAAGAGAATAGATATCTACCGTGGCGTCATAGTGCGATCCCGCAAAAATCTCCGGTGCCATATAGTTTTTAGTTCCGATTTTTGTGAGATTGGTGCCTGTGCGCTCCAGTTGCCGTGCGACACCGAAGTCACCCAACTTGAAATCACCGTTCTGTGAGACGAAAATGTTTTCCGGCTTGATATCACGATGGATGATATGATGCCGTCGGCACAACTCCAAGGCGTTGCAGATATCCAAGCCCAGGCGGACGACTTCCTGTTGGGAAAGGGAGCAGTCGGCGGCGTATGCGTCCAACGGGGTGAGCAGTTCCATGCGGATGAATATGTCATACCCCATCCCGTTCGGCTTGGGAAGACGTTTGTGATCCTCATAGGCGACGATATTGGTATTCCCGCGCAGCTTATACATCAACTGAATCTCTGCGCTGAGATCCCGCGCCATCTGGCCGTAATACTCTGAGATGGAAGCGTCGTTCATGCCCATCTGCCGCAGCTGAGAGCTTTCCGCCTCGCTCTGCGGCAGGGATATATATTTCAACGCGGAATAATACGTCGTGTCAAAATCCTCGCGTTTGGTCTTATACACGCGCCCGAAGCTGCCTGTCCCAATTAGGCTCTCGGCGTACCATTCGCCGAAGAGGGGTTGAAATTTTTTTATGATGTCCACGCTGTCCTCCTGTGTGCAATCTGTTTATGGATAATACCGCACCCATTCCAACTTACTCTGTGAAGTCTTTCGCAGAGTACGCGTTTGCCGCACCGTGACGCAACGCAAACGGGTGGCGAAACCTCGAACAAGAGGCGCGCCGCCCTCCGCGCTGCGCCTCTTGCTGCACCAAAATCTGCCGTTTCCCAAACCTTCATCCAATTTGTTCCCACTGTGGATCTTACTTAGGGAAGTTCGGGCTCAATCTACATTCATTAGTCTTATGGCGTATATTTTGCCGATATACGCATCTGCGTTCCCGACGCCTTCTTTGCCGACATCAATAACAATTTCATTGTCTTTGTTCTCCCGAGATCCGACTATCCGGTTTTTACCCGCGAAGAACGTGTAGCGTCTACCGTAGGTTTCCTCCGTGTCTTTCTCGAATACACGACTGAACAAACTGAGAAAATCACTTTCTGGGGTTCCGATTTTGATGCCACCGGGTAGTTCCATTTCAACCTTCACCAAATGCTTCGAGTCTATTTCAATGATAAAACAGTATTCAATGGCAAGCGGTTTCAGGGAATAATTATAGAAGGTAATGTCTTCTATATACTTATCTCCTTTTTTCAATGTGAAACCTGAATGGCCACCTGACGACAGAGTGGAAAAATCACTATAGTTTGAGCTCATTCCTGGTAGGTGATCCAACGTTTTGTTATATATAGCCCACCCGTTGTCCAAAAAGGCCGACAACGGCGCAGGCAAGTGATATAAATCGCCGTCTATCATCACATTGAAGCTCTTGATATCATCCCCCAACTCCGCAGGCGCACGATAACTCTTCTCTTTGTCTGTTATCTCGGTACTCACTTCGACAACATCACTGTCAATCCTAATTGCATTTTCAACGTGGATCTCGAAAACTACATAGTCTTTTATCCTTATATTAATTTCTCTATATGAACTATTTGCGTATTTGTACGTCAAGGAGCAATAACCCGGGTCATCGTCGGGCTCATAAATGCTGTACGGCTCACCATACGCTGCCAGGATATCTTCCTTGGTGGATACACCGCATTTAATTCCTTTTGGCAACTCCAATTCCGCTTTATTGTTAGACAAATCACACCCGAAGAAGATAACTGTACTCTCCTGAACAAAGCGCACCTCTTCACTCATATTTGCCAGTTGCACATATATCTGGTTGCCGTTCCTTGTAAAATAGAAAATACCATACTGACCGGGGATGAACGCACCGGAGAGTTCCTTCTCCGCTTTCCATCCATAGGATTGGAACACTTCCAAGGTAACCGGCAGTTGAAACACATCCCCGTCAAGCATCACGGTAAAGCCAAACAGTTCATCGGACATTTCAAAGGTGGCCAACGGCACGATTGGAACGGGTGTCGGTGTGGGCGCAGCAGTTGCCTCGGCTGTTGTCGTTGCTTTGGCTGTTGCTGTTGCCTTCCCTGACTCTGAATGGAGTCCACTGCCAATGACATCCGTCCCGCTGCCCCCCTTGTTACTTAAAGCCAAGATAAGAATGACGCTTGTCAGTAATACTGCAAAGAAGGCTGCAGCCAACAGCACAAGCATTTTCTTGCGTGGTTTTGGCGGAGTGGGTACAGGACTTGGTGGGGTATCACGAAGTTCTTCGGCAGGAGATGTGGCCGCTTTACCAAACAAGGAAACCGTTTCATCCGTAGAGCGCATGGGAGGGGATAGTACCGGCTCCGGGGATTGCGTGCCTTCTTCTTCTTTTGGCGGTTCTTGCGGAGTAGGCGCAGGCGCTGGTGGGGGAGGTTCCTTTATCGGCGGATTCACCACAAAAGGCGGGATCTCCGCCAGCACATCTCTGCCGCTACGCAACATGTCCAATGCTTCCCGCATTTCCGGTGGGGTTTGATACCTGTCCCTCGGGCCGGACGCGCAAGCTTTCAGCACGATTTCTCCCAATCGGTTCTGCGCGTTTACGGGCAGGGACAGCGAATCCCCTCGCGATCGGCGTATTAGTGCTTGATCCCAATCCGATGGCATCACCTGCCCTTGCGGGACGAAGGGAATGCGGTTGTTGTTCAACAGCCGATACATCACAATGCCAAGAGCGTAAATGTCCACCGTGGCGTCATAGTGCGAGCCCGCAATAATCTCAGGTGCCATATAGTTTTTGGTTCCGATTTTTGTGAGATTGGTGCCTGTGCGTTCCAGTTGCCGCGCGATGCCAAAGTCGCCCAGCTTAAAGTCGCCGTTTTGTGAAACGAAAATGTTTTCCGGCTTGATATCGCGATGGATGATATGATGCCGTCCGCAAAGCTCCAAGGCGTTGCAGATATCCGAGCCTAAGCGGATGATTTCCTGCTCGGAAAGGGAGCGGTTGGCGGCATACCGATCCAGAGGGGTGAGCAGTTCCATGCGGATGAATATGTCATATCCCATACCGTTCGGCTTGGGCAGACGTTTGTGATCCTCATAGGCGACGATATTGGTGTTGCCGCGCAGCTTATACATCAGTTGGATTTCCGCACTAAGGTCCCGCGCCATCTGGCCGTAATACTCCGAGATGGAAGCATCGTTCATGCCCATCTGCCGCAATTGGGAGCTTTCCGCCTCGCTCTGCGGCAGGGAAATGTATTTCAGAGCGGAATAATAGGTCGCGTCAAAATCCTCGCGCTTGATTTTGTACACGCGCCCGAAGCTGCCTGTCCCAATCAGGCTCTCGGCATACCATTCGCCGAATAGGGGTTCGAATTGTTGGATAGTTGTCATGGTGCATCTCCTTTAGAATCTGGTGGTGTATAAGGTAGCGAATTCGGTGTCTATTCTGCCGGGATTGCGGTAGCGGGTATATATGGAATGATCGGAATGGTCGGTGTATTCTGGCTCTCGGTATCCGTCATAACCGGGACATCCGTAAAGTTCGGTTCAGTCGGCTCCACGAAAAATGTCTCAACCGGAGCACTTGTAGCTTCCGGGGCTTCGCGCGCAGGCCATGGCGCAAAGAAGTAGAGCAATGCGAAAAGGACAAAAAGTAGCGCAAACGCACCCATAAAGATTGCGGCAAGCGTCCCCGCGCGAGGTCTGCTCGATATAGGTTTTGTAGGCGCGGGTGGCGTTTCCGTTTTCTGCACATCGATTACAATAATACTGGTATTATCTCGTCCGCCGTTTTGCATGGCCTCATCGAAAAGCGCGACCGCTGCCTGCTCGGCCGTTTTGCTTTCGCGCAGGATTGCTTCAATGCGGTCGTCCCAAACCATATCGGTGAGCCCGTCCGAACACAACAGAAAGCGCATACTGCCCATGACCGCGACGGGCAGAAGCACGTCTGCGGAAACGCTGAGCTCGTCGGCAAAGACACCTAAATGCGCGGTCAGCCTGTGCCAATCGTGGTCTTTGCGTGCTTGGCCCTCCGTCAGCAATCCCATTTTCATTTTGGTCGCGACGAGCGTATGATCCTCCGAAAGCTGACGCAGCCGTCGGTTCGCAAAGACATAGACCCGCGAATCACCTATGCTGTACGCGTGTACGCTTTGATCGCGAACCGTAAGCATGGCAAATGTTGTCCCCATACGCGCATTTCGATTGCGCATCTCGGTGCAGATAGCGGCGTTCGCCTCCACTACGCATTGCTGCGCCAAGGCGTCCAACTGCTCCGATGTCGCTTCGCGCATGCGGGGCGCGAAAGTATCCAAGGTTTGTACCGCCAATAAAGAGGCCAGCTCGCCGGATTCCTGCCCGCCCATACCGTCACAGATTGCGAATACGTCGGGCGCATCTTTTTCGCCGCACAACAAAAATGATTTTTCTCGCGTTTCGGGTGTCAGTGATACCCCGCCCGCATACAGGTTATCCTCGTTGTTCGACCGCACCTTGCCCGCGTGTGAAAGGGCGGCGAAAGTTATGTGCATACAAACCTCCTAATGGATACACAATTAAGGGCGCAGTCACACACGCCCCGTTTTGAATTTATCTGTTCGCTTCCGAAGCTCTGTTCCCGCAGAAAGGTCAGAGAAAGAGCAGGGAAGCACATACATACGGTTCTCCCAAAACGCACTTCTTTTCCATGAAAGAAGTGCCGCATAGCCCGATTGGTCAGTGCCCGGGCTATGCGGCGCACGGCTTAGAAGCTTTGGATGCTGCTTTTGAGCGCCTGATCGGTACTCTGCAATTCGCGGGCCGTCGCGTCCATCAGCTTGGCATAGCCTTCGAGCAGTTCGGAAAAGTTTGTAAAGGTCGACTGCATACTATCAAACTTTGCCACGAAGGCATCCTGCGCCTCGCCCTTCCAGCTCTCGTTCAGGCCATGAACCAACGAGTTCAGCTTGGTCATCGCTTCGTCGTGCTGCCCCTTCAGGGTGCGAACCTCGCCCGCTTTTCCCGACAGCATTTCCGGGGTTACTTGGATGATTGCCATGTGTGTTTACTCCTTTGTTTTTTTATAAAGCATTGCTATACGCGACTGATCGCAGCAGCAGCCGTATTATCTGCCGACTCAAAACGATCCGCTGCATATCGCATTACTTCCGCGAATTTGCCCAGCGCTTCATAGAATTTTCCCATTTCCATCTTGCGCGCCGTGTAGTTGGCGTGGAATTCGGTCGCCGCTTCCCCGCGCCAGTCCATGCCGAGACCGGTCAGCACCTTGTTCATGGAACTCTGCGTACTCCGCAGCGTTTCCACCTGTTTGGTCAGCGCGGCTGCCTGCCCGCGCAAATAATCGATATCGCAGTTGTAGGTTTGCATGGTGTTATCCTCCGTTTTCTTTGTTTTTAGCCTATGATAAGCGGCTTCTTCTAGATTCAGATGTTGCACCCTTTCGGTCGGAAATGAGATAATTCGTTTGTCTCTTTACCTTTCGTTTCTATCGGTTGTACATGCCAACCTTCCTCATTGGTGTTCGGTGGATTAGTTATTGGCTTGCAGAGTCCATACTCTTCTTTAAGAATTCTTTCTTCTTCCAGTAGCGCTTCTTCGGATATGTTTATTCCTTTATGGTCTTTGTCGGTACCCCACGCGAATCTTCGAAACCAATCGCCACACTCGTTTCCTCCCTTATTCCCTGTTCCTGCAATATCAAGTGCCACACCATATTCATGTTTACTTGAACCAGGAGGGCCAGCATATGAAGCTCCAGGCTTCCTATTAATCCAATCATTGTACAACTCTGTTTGCTTCTGATTTGTCCGGTAGCCTCCATCACTGGTAATTTTGAGCTTTATAGGATTTCCGTCTGTATCTTTGGGGCCATAATCACGAACCCAAGCGGCAAGTCGCCTCAAAAACACCTTATCTATACATAACTCGTTAGCATTACCTGTGATATCGATATAGGCTGTATACTCTGCCTCCTCATTAAATGTTCTTTCTAGTACCGAAGAATCAACGGGATCATTTTTTTCCCTCCATCTTTTCAGCTCAGCCAACTTCGCTTTCTCCCAAGCTAACCGTTCTTCATCTGTTTCTGGTTTCCATTCACTGTTATCATCAACGTTGGTTACTGTAACACCATCGCTCGTGGTAATTGTTTTACCCCCAAACAGCGCGGCAATTGCCACCACTTGCGCCAGATATCTTTTCCTCATATCCTCAAACAGTGCTTTAATCCTATTCCAAGCCGTGGATAGCAGTTTTTTTAGCAAGTATTTCAGTTCGTTCGTCTTTTTCTTTACCGCTTTGTCTGCCGCATCAAATTCGCTTTGTGTTGCATTCATGGCGCGAATCAGCGCATCGGCTTGCGACTGCAAAGTCTTCAGCGTCCTTTCCGTGAGTGAAAAGTCTCCTTCGATATTTAGGCTGCGCATAATGGTAGGCTCCATCTCGCGGCGCAATTTGCTGATTTTGCCTTGACAATCCTTGCTCATGCTACGAACCTTTCGCAGACCGGCTGTGATGTCGTCCCTTACGGTTGTGGAATAAAATACTTTCACAGCTTAAAATCCCCCCCCGCTATGACCGCCGCCGCCAAAACCGCCGCCGCCACCTGCTGTAAAGTTTCCTTGTGGAGGTCGGCGAATGCCGGTTTCTTGAATATTGTTCGCTGTGAAGTTTTCGAGGCCATGTGTTTTTTTTGCGATCCGGTCTATTTGGATTTCGGCGCCATATCTATCATTTGTCTGGTAAATGTGAAGCTTGTCCCCAACATAATCCCCCTCAACATAGACATTCGTAATATGATCCTGACAGTTTTTCAGAGAGGATGTGTCACTAATATTCGGGCGAGCATTGTATGTATAAACATCGCCCAAACGCGCTGGTGATTTTTCTGCGATCTTCGAGGCAAAGGCCAAAGCGTTTGCCCCGCCAAGGGAATGTCCTGTGACATTGATTTTTTTGTTGGAGTATCTATCCATAAGTTCCGAAGCAAGTTTCTTTGCAGCTGCTTCTTGTACAGAATAGCCAACAATCGCGCTACCCAAATTGTCCAAGACCCAATCTTGTACATAATCAGTCGGTAATTCGAAAGGTTTTTTCAAGGGCTGGGAACCTCTAAACGCTACATAGAGTTCCCCGTCTTTTTCAAATACTGTAACTTGCATTCCGCCTCTAGAAATGGTATCTTCTATCACTATATAAGGGCCTTTAGTACGGTCTGGGAATCCATCACCCTTTTTCCAATTTTTGTACGCAGCATCAGCTAAATCGGCATATTCCTTAATCTCTTCAGCCGCAGCACGATCAACAGGGTTTCTCTTCCGTTCTTCCTCTTTTCTCTTCCTTGCTTCTTCCTCTCTTTTCTTTTTTTCCTCCGCTAATCTCCTTTTTTCTTCCTCTGTAGTCCATGGAAGCTGATCCGGGGATTGCGGCCCAGTATACGGAGGGCAATACGCAGCCTTGCTTGGCGGTACGGCAACCACAACGGCAACCGCAGTAGTAGTGACTCCACCGAACAGGGTGGCTATCGCCGCCGCGGTCGCCCACATACGCTCTTTAATCTCAGCAATCATCGCTTTCATCCAATCAAAAAGCCCGGGCTTTGAATTTTTCAGCACATATTTCAGCTCGTTCGTCTTTTTTTGGACATCCTTGTCGGCAGCGACAAACCCGTCCTGCAATGTATTCATGGCACGGCGCAGCCCTTCGGCCTGTGTCAACAATTGTTTCAGCTTGGTTTCCGCGCTTTTAAGCTGTGTGCCAATACCCAGGCTGCCGGCAATGGTGGCGTCCAAATTGGGACGCAATTTGCCAATCCGTGTTGCGCAATCTTTGCTCGAATCGATTAATTTGTGCAACCTCGGGTCTATATCATCCCTTACTGCTGTGGAATAAAACACTCTCATGTATTTCTCCTTGGATATGATTTAGCAGTATAATACTTTTATCTGCCTAAACTACTGATTACGCTTTGCGGATCCTTCATAAACTGGATAGGGTCAACATTCTTGCTACTGTTACTGGCATCGCTTTTCCAGTATTGGCCCCCATACTCGTAGCCTTTATCCATAACCCGAATTTCAAGATGCAAATGCACATTGTCCGCACCGGATTTGCCCATTTGCGCGATTAAATCACCTGCTTTGACAGTATCGCCGGGTTTAAGATCCGGTTTAGCGGCCAAATGTCCGTAATCAATGAAAACAACTCTGCCATCTATTTCACACATAATTACGAGATTGTTACTTTTTCCAATTGGATTTCCGTTCACATCGCGCCCCTGCACTTGTTCATTTAAAACAACTTTTCCGTCCATGATTGCCGGTAGAAGTGGTCCTGTTGTTGCAGTTTCATCTTTATGATGGAAATCCGCCGCTTTCTTTTTCCAATTATCGTGCCATGTGCCTATATCTTCAATATAATTATCAGAGCCGTCTTTCTTTTTTGGCAGATAAAAACCATATTTTTCGTCTAGCAAGTTGACAACTTTAACTTGCCCTGTGTCTACAACCCCCGCTCCACCGGCAGCCCCAATGGTGTTTACCACCCCGCCTGCTCCGGTCGCGATTCCGCCGGGCACGACAACACCTCCACCTGCTAACGCGCCACCTATTGTGCCGCCAAACAGGGCGGCAATTTGCTCGATTGGCGTAGGGTGTTGACCTAGCATCAAAAACGCCCACGGCAGTAACTTTGGGATCAACTTGAGCCTCTCCCAAAACCCCTGCTTTCTTTTAAGTTCGTATTTCAGCTCAGCGTTCTTTTTCTGCACGTCCTTATCCGCAGCAACAAATCCGTTGTGTAGCGCATCCATGGCGCGAAACAGCGCATCGGCCTGAGCCATCAAGTTCTTCAGCTTGTTTTCCGCACCTGATAGCTGTGTGCCGATACTCAGACTGCCGGCAATGGTGGCGTCCATCTCGCGACGCAGCTTGTTGATCCGATTTGGGCAGTCTTTGCCCGTATTGCGGATCTTGCGCAAGCCGGCATCCATATCGTCCTTTACTGCTGTGGAATAAAAGACCCGCATGCTCTACATCCCTCCGGGGCCAGGCATATTCGCCGCCGCTGCCTCTGCCAGCTGCAGCTTACGCACCGTTTTCTCAATATTGCCCGCGATGTCGTTCAGGGTCTTTTCCAAAGCTTGCATATCCTTTGCCCATTGATCCATCTTGCCGCGGAACTCGTTTGCCGCGCTGCCGCTCCAAACCGGTCCGCCCTGGCTGTTGCGAAGGATGTTTGCCTCCCGCTTCATTGCGGTGCAATCGTTCGCGATCTGCCGTAGTTGCAGCGCCTGCCGATTCGCCTTTGCATAATCCACTTTTATCGTCACCATCTTATTGCCTCCCTTATTTGTCCATTTGCAGAATGCTGCCATCCCACGCGCCCAAGTCCGCCAGACAGTCACCGTCCTCAATGCGTGCGCCATTGAATGCGAGCCGGACGCGGCTCCAATCATGGAACCCCGGAACCTCCATTGCCCGAATTGTATCCAGCAGCATAGGACACAACTCGTGTGCAGGGAGTTGCGCGGGGAGTTCAAAATCCCCGGCAAAGCCCATTTTTTCCTGAACTAATGTCACAACCACATGATCAACCATCTGCGTTCCCTGCCTATTCGTTCAAGAGCCTTGCAATATGGGTGCGAACATCCTCCGCGCCTATGTTCCGAAACTCCATGCTTTCCTCTCCGCCATCCAAGACGGGTACAATCTGCAACATACCGTTCGGGCAGGACAGGCAAAGGAAGGTTTGGATCGGCATCTCCATATTCGTGAAGTCCGTTGCAACAACGGAGTGGTATACACCCTCCTCCCGCAGTCCCGCCGCGATTATTTCCGCCATGGCTTCCCCGCAGCCCAACGCAGTAAGAGAAGTGCGGATATCCTTTTTCCGCTTGGCAGCGTCCAGCTCCGTTTGCTGTGCAATGAATGGCGCATCGGCAGAGCCCGGCATGTCGGAGATATGAAATGCTCGCGTGAGCAGAGATGCTGCTTCGCCGCCGGTGACAGCATGAACTTCCAAGGTGCCGTCCTCGTTTTTTATGAGTCGAACCATGGCGTCTTCCATGCTGTAGAACTGAAATCCCGTATGATCCTTGCCCTTGACAGTTATATCACTGACGATATGCTGCCGACACAGCGCGAACGGGCGAATCAGCGCGAGCAGTTCCTCTTCCAAGGTGCCGATCCCGTCGAAATCCATTTGCGCAAAGCCGCGCGCGCCCAAGGATTCTCCCGCTTTCTGCATGCGCTCGGCGATTTCCGCATCCGTCATGCCATAGAACACATCGTCTACGCCAAAGATCTCAGCGGCACCGAGAGACGAACACAGATAAAACAGTTCTTCAGGGGTCAATATCACTTGTTGCATAAACTTCCTCCTCCTTATTGCGAAAACATGGCTTTGAAGCGCATGGGTTTTCTGTTTTTTAGGTAACTCCCTTCATACTCGCCAAAAGGAATTTCCTGCTGGGAATAGGGAACATCCGGCGCAAAGCAGCTGTGCGCGCGATAGCTACCACCCAACAGAATGGCCTGCGCGCCGCTGATCAGACCTGCCGTAAAGCGCTCGCCCTGGCTGTTCAGCCGCGTGATATCATCCGCTTGACCGGCGGCAATCAGATATACACCCAAGCCTTTTCCCAGGCGCATGATGGCGCAAAGTCTGTCGATGGATTTCTCGCAAACACCGTCAAAACAATCCTTAATATCATCCACCAGAATGATGATTGGGGCGAACGTGGTATGCCGAGCGGACGTAAATATTTCCTTACGCGCGTTCAATTCTCGGGCTGCACTTTCCAGCAGATCGTCCATTTGTTTACCGTATAGGGCATAGTCATTCCCAAGCTCGCCTTGCAGTTCAGCCAGCCCCTGCCGCAAAGAGTCGAATGCAATGAGCCTTCGCTCTTCTTCTTGAAACAGGCTGCGAGCTATGACTTTCAGGAAATTGCTCTTCCCGGAACCGGGCGTACCGGAGATCACCGCATAGTGTGACAAAGCCATATCAAGCGTTATCGGTTCCACTTCCTCCGCCGTCAAGCCGATGGCACAACCCGATGTCTGTACACTACCGAACGGTATGATTTGCGGGAGGATCGGTATGGGTCTTGCCTTGGCTCCGTGCCAATTATCCTTCATCTCTTGTACGATTTGGCGGAGCAGGCGTGTGCGTTCGCTGTCCTTAAAGCTTTTTGCGGGGAGTGCCGTTTGGAACTCCAAGGGCCCTTGCTGTGACCGCACAAGGCCTCTGCCCGGTATGTTTTCGGGGGTTAGGCCGCCGGTTTTACCGACAATCTGCGCAAAATCGTTATAATCGGACATCTGCAGCGCAATGCCGGATTTTATGTTTTGGTTGATTCTGTACCCAAGTGACATGGGCGTATTGGCGCAAGTCGCAAGATAAATACCGTAATTCGCACTTTCTCGGGTGATGGTGATAAAGAAATCTTCCAACGCTGGATAGAGATTTAGGACGGGGGTGAAGTTATCCAAGATCAATACGATATAGGGAAGCGTTTTCCCTGAAATCTCACGGTAGGCAGCGATGTTTCCCGCTCCGCAATCTGAAAAGTCGCTTCGGCGCTTGCGCAGTTCTTTACCGAGCATTTTTGCGAGCTTCTCAACCTTTTCTTCATCATTGTCATTGGCGACGCCGCCCACATGCGGAAGCCCGGCAAATTGCCCCATGCTCCAGTTGCCGAAATCCATCAGGTACAGATTTATTTCTTCCGGAGTATAATTTCGCGCAAGCGACAGGATCAGTGTATGTAAAAAGGTGGTTTTTCCGGATTGCGGCGCGCCGAATACAACAAAATGCCCCTCAGCGGTGAAATCCACCGACAGCGGATATTGATTCTGCGCCCTCGGATCATCTACCTGTCCTACGACAGCGCGTAAAGAACCGGCGACGGGCTCGACGCTGAGATCTTCCAGAAACAGAGCGTCGGGCAACTTTTGCGTCCAAACCTTGTTCGCGGAAGCGATCTTACGCTGTAAGGTATAATCACGGATGTGGCGTACAATCACATCGATTTCCGCATCGCCGGAGTGATGCTTCATTGTCTTATCGTTCTGCGCATATCGCATTCGTTCTCCGCGGAGGGATACGGCGGAGATTCTGGGATTCACCGTCACCCGCTCTGCGCGGTTGGGCAGATAAGGGGCACCGCTCCAAAATGATTGTATCTGCGCATACACTTCGTCTTCGCCTACCTGCACATATGCGCGACCGGGCTGCGTGATTGCAGCGGCGTCCGTATGCCCCAGCATATCCCGACTGTCAGCGGAACTGGCCACTTTCAAGCACCAACGGAACCGCGTGTTGGCGTTCATCTTATCATTCACAACCCCTGTCGGCTTTTGTGTCAATAGCAACACATGCACACCAAGTGTTCTTCCGGTAGCGAATATTCTGTCTACGACTGTCATGAAATCGGGGAACTGTACCTTGAACTCAGCAAACTCGTCAATTACGACAAAAAGATAGGAAAGCGGTTCAAGTTCATTCTGTTTTTGCCGCAATTGCAGATATCCGCTGATATTATTTACACCGTAATGATCAAATAATGCCTTTCTCCGCGACAGTTCATTTTCCAATGCAATCAGGTTGCGATGGATATTGGTATCCAAATCGGAGATCGTTCCCGCCAAATGCGGCAGGTTCAAGAAGGGCAGGATCAAGCCGGTGCCTTTAAAATCAATCAGCACAAACGATACAGCCTGCGGAGGGAAGCGCACGGCCATGGACAGGATCCAACTCTGTACCATTTCCGATTTTCCCGAGCCGGTCATGCCTGCAATCAAGCCATGCGGCCCATGCTTTTTTTCGTGAATATCGAACAGAAACGGATCACCGTTCTCTTTAACACCAATGGGAACCGCCATGGAACGATTCGCGGCGGCCGACGCCCAACTCGCTTCCAGTGGCAACTCACAGGGTTGTTTTGCGTTGAATCCTTGCAGGAATGTGATCGCCTCCGGCAACCCTCCGCTGTCAGCACCTTCCTGCAGACGGATTGGTGCCAGACTTCGGGCAGCTCGGTCAAAGGCTGTGTCATCGAACCTGTCGGGAGTAAATTTTTCCTTTTGATCCGCTTGCCGCCGATCATAGTGCTGTGTTGCCTTGCCCTGACATTCCACAATACCGATGCAATCTTTGGGCAATTGTTCAATCGTATCGGCAATCAAAACTATTCCAATGCCCATGCGCGGATCGTTCCGTGTCAAAAGGCGGCAGATTGTGTGATCGGCGATTGCGCTGATGTCGGCAATCATAAATAATAAAAATGGAGCCAGAGCCTTTTCGTTGGAACGGTACTCTTCCGCCCGAATCAATCGTTCGCGCTGTCCCAGAGCCTCTTCCATTTGCTTGAGCAGATCCGCACAGCTGCGCGCATTTCCTGCGATATAGCGAATGCCAGTGGCTTGATTATGGATATGCGGTAGCCAGCGGAGGGATTCCCAACGTTCGCTCTCCGCGTCCGGAAAGAGGACAACGAGGTTGACCTCCCGATAGCTATGGTGCGTGACGGCTTGCAGGAGCATTGCTTTTATGAGCGGTACGCTCTCTTTTCGGTCGCCGATAAAGCCATAGCTTGGAACCTTTTTAAAATCGATTGCCACAGGAACTGATTCGATATGTGCGTGCTTTTCGGCAATCGCTTGCGCTTTTGTTTCCAGTTCATCGTCTTCCAAGGACACAACTTTTTTCGGAGCCTTAATGCTCACAAGAAAGCGTTCCGTTCCTAAGCCAAGCCGCAGGGACATGAAATCATCGTCCGACGGTTGCCGTTCCCACAAGCGCCGTGTTCGAGATTTAACAATTACCGCGCATTCCTTCGAATCCGGATGCACATCAAGTCTTGCGGACAGCTGTTGCTTTTCCTTTTTCTCTATCTCTTCGACAACTTCCTTCAAATACGCGTCATATCGTTGCGAACGTATCTTGGTGCTCTCGCGAAACTTCTTAAGCTGACCGCGATAAGTTACGATGGCCACAAAAATGCTGACGAGCGTCATTGGCAAGGTATAAATCATAGATTGTGGGGAAGCTAATAAAGCGATTACTATCGTTATCGCTGCCATGCTCAATGGACCGATAAGCACTGATAGCCAATTGATTGATGGCTTGCCGCCGATCATAGGTGGACTTTGAATTTCAATTTCACCTTCGGGAAGGCTTTTGCGCAATCGGGGTGAGCGCTTGAGATATGGGTATTCAGGCAGATCCTTTTTAATGGAAACGGTCTCCCAAGCAAGATTGATACTTGCATCATGCCCCAATCCGTATGCAAGCAGAGTCGCATTCTCATACACGAACAGATAGCGATCTGTAACAATGCGATCTTTGTTCTTCAATTCTTTTTCGCGCACCCTATGTCCGTTCACATAGGTGCCGTTTGTGCTTTTGTAATCTTCAAGAAAATATGTTCCATTGCGCGGTTGCAGGCAGAATTGTTCCCGCGATATATTATTGTGCGCAAAAGCAATATCGCTCCCATCCGCTCGACCAACGCAAACCCTCCTGGCGGGCAGCATAATTCGCTTAACGTCATTTGTGTTTATGGATATAAACTGAAGCGCGATAGCGTTTGCTTTCAACATAAAAACATCGCCGGGCTTGAGTTGGGTCTCAGACACGGCAACTGAGTCGTGTGGTTTGATTGTCATGGTAGGCGTCGTGGAATTGAATGATGTTGTAATCGTCAGATGAACAGGCAATATTTCATTGTCTCGGAGAACAACATTGCAGTTTTCCGATCGACCGACATTCAATTTCGCCATATTGGAGATATCGCAATCGCGAATTTCGTTTTTTTCAATCACTCTTAAAATAAACATATCGCCTGTGTATTGCCCCTGCCTCTTCTTGATTTTCTGCATTAGCGAACCAAACTCACAATGACTTTGAACTCTTGACAACTGCGGCATAACGCGATGAACTACTTCCAAACAGTTGTTTTGTCCATTCGCCTTAATGTGTATCCCCAAAAGCATCCTTGTAACAGTATTTCAATCCGGGGGTATTCCGAAAAGGTACAGGTTTTTGGATATGTGGGTGTGAAACCATGGTAAGCTTGCCAATCGACGCAATTCTTGTTTTTTGGATATTTTTATCCAAATTTCGACGCGAAAGGCTTGATTTTTTGTGTTGAATCTGTTAATATTCTGTGAAGTGAGCCGTCCAAAAACCTGTACCTTTTTGGACGGTTTACTCTTTTTTCTTCGACTGCATTAGCTTATATAACTGCACTCTCTGATAGAATGTTGATCTCCTCATCCCGCATTGCTTTAATATTTCCTCCAATGGGACTTGTTTTTTCTCCCATTGCTTAATCAAAGTGCCGAAATTGTTCGGCATTTCTATTGGAGGGCGTCCAAAACGAACACCCTTGGCCTGTGCCGCTGCAATGCCCTGTGCTTGGCGTTTGTGTATGGATTCTCGCTCATTTTGTGCCACAAAGGAGAGCAACTGCAATGTTAAGTCAGCAATGAGCGTTCCCACCAAAGTCTTTTCGCATCTTGTATCAAGCGTATCCATATCCAACACGCAGATGTCCACGCCCATTTCCTTTGTGAGCATCCGCCATTGGTTTTGGATTTCTTCGTAATTGCGCCCCAAGCGGTCTATGCTCATCACATAAAGCAAATCTCCCGCTTGGAGTTTCTCGACCAACTTTTTGTACATAGGGCGCTCAAAGTCTTTGCCGCTCTGCTTATCAACGAATATTCGTCCCTGCGGGATATTCAGCTCCTGCATGGCGATAAGCTGCCTGTCCTCGTTTTGGTCTGTGCTTGAAACTCGGCAATAACCGTATGTTTTCATGTTCTGTACTTCCTCTCATAAAAAGTAAACGCCCATGCGGAAATGGTGCATGAGCGCTTGGTTGTAGGCAAGATATTTGTTTGTGTTTAGGCAGGTTATCCTATCGCAGCGACAATGTATTTCCCCGACGAAGAACCTGTGTAATGGAAAGTGAGGCCATCAGCAACAGATCGTTTCCAGTTTGCGGTACGATCGTAAGTGGTGATGGATGAAATGCGGAATAATTGATCTTAGCTCGCGGAGCTTAACTTGATAAGGATAGTAAATAAAAGGCTTGTGGGACGTGCTTGTGGGACGCAAATTTTCGCTTGGAGCAAGCGCAGAATTTGTGGTATAATGATGCAAATTACATGGGAGAGAAGTTTCGGTGCGTCTCTTTATTTCTATTTGTATATGCTTTGCTTTACTCGCCGCCGCGCCCACGCCGCCGCCGACTCCGCCTTGGCCGCAGCATCGGCTTGCCGCTGCCACGCCGGAGCCGGCACAGCCGCTGGAAACGCCGGAACCAACAGCAGAACCCGCCTCGGCGCCCACGCTGGAACTCGGATATTGGGCGCGGCAGTTCGACAAATGGCCACTTACCGTTGCGAGCATTCTTGCGGGTGCTTTTGTAAACATCATCGTGCTTCCATTCGTTCTATCTAGGCTGCGCGCAAGAAAGCGCGCGTTGGAGATTACGGGAATGAAAGGGCGCGATCTGCGCCGCTTTGTGCCTGTGAAGGTGCATATAGAGTTCTCGGATACCATGAACCCGCGGACATTGCCCGAAAGCATTCCGCAAGATCGGCAATCAAAACTGGACTTGCAGCCTTGGTGGAAACTCAGAAAAATCGCATGGAAAGGCGAGTACAAGAAAAGAGATTTTTCAGCAGTCGTACTGTTCGCAGAAGCGGGTTATGGCAAATCCATCTTGATGGAGCGGCTATATTATTTCTTGGAGCGGAAACGGCAGCGCTGGAAGCTGTTGGACAGCATACGCAAGGATGTTGTCCCCGTGATTGAATTTGCACGTTGTCATTCCCTCACGCAGCAAGAATTGAAAACCCTCGTCGCAAAAAAAGCAGGCGCCGCGGAAACCGAAAACAATCGGCGCATTTTACTTTTGGATGCGCTGGATGAACTGCCCGGAAATCTGACGCCCGATTTCCTCCGCGACTTGTTTGCCGCAAAAAGCCGATATACGACCCTGATTATATCTTCCCGCAAAGATGCGGTGATTCAGGACGGTCGTATTTTTGGTGTCCCCACGTATCGGGAAGGTAGCCGGGCGGGCGTCGTATATCCACTGAAGGCGTGGATGCCTGTGGTGGACACGGAAACCGTCGACAGGGAAGACCTCAGAAGAACACTGAAAATCTGCAAACGCAATTTCGTTTTGAGCGATGGCATTCCAACGGAAATCCCCGCAGGCAAGCTTAAGGACTCGAATGAGGGAGCCAATAAAAAAGAGGAAACGCCTTTGCGGAAGGAACTTGAACAGCCCAAGGAAACGAAGCAAAAGAAAGCGCCCAAGGCAATTCGGAGAGCACTGCGCATTTATCGCGACGCGCGCACTTGGGTGCAAGGGAATAGGCGCTTCCGGCGGGAAAGAAGGCGGATCATAGGTCTTTTGCGCGGCTGGCTGGAAGAGGTGATCACCGAACAGGAAACAATGAAAGAGAGGAAGGCCCCACTCTTCTGGTATGAACCTTTTTTTGCAGCAAACGCGCACGTGCTGCAGGAAGAGGATGATACAACAATCGCCTTCGAAGAAGCAGATATTAAGCGCCGCATCGTGCATAAACGCATCAATACGCAATGCCACAAACCGGGATCATCCGGGCCCGCGAAGAACATCGTCGTTTTAGACACCCTGATTGACATTGCCAAAAAACTAAAGCATGCACCTCCTGTCTCCGGCGTAAAGCGCATGGTGAAAGCGCGGCCGCGCTATGAAAGAATGTATCGCGGCCGTGTGGACGTAAAAGCGGAATCCTTAATGGCGGATATTAGAACCTTCCTTGTTGGGCAACGTGGTGCTGCGCTGGATGTGGCAGATGCCAAGACGAGCGGGGGAAAACCCTTGGAGGCAGAGCGGAGCGAATCCTTCGAAGAATATAAATTCTTTGAATACTTCGCCAGCCCCAGCAGCGGCACAAGATGGGAAGAAGAGGAACAGAAAAAGAAGGACGCGGAGGCAACAGCGGGAAAAGCGGAAGAGAATGCAAATCAAGAGGCAGTACCAGACGCCGCTTGGCAGCAGGCCTATTCCAGGCTGTCGGGCTACGACCCCAAAAACAAATACACATCGCTAAAGAAAATCAGCGAAAGCCTGGACGTCCTGCAAAACTTCGGCGGCATCGCCTGGCAGGCGCTGGATGTGGAAGAAGTGGAGGAAGCGGGCGAAAAGAAGCGGCGCGTGCTGCTGATCAGCCGTGAAATCCTTTGGAGGGAAGCGTTCAACAAGGAAGATAAACCCGTAAACTGGGCAACATGCACCTTGCGGGCGAATTTGGTCGAATGGCTGGAAGATAAATTCAGCACGGCAGAGAAAGATCGCATCAACCGCGGCGCGCCTGTTGCCACGCCGAAGCCTAAGGGCATGGAGGAGAGCATAACGGCTGCGCACATGGACGCTGAGCGCAAGGAGATTCACGACGGCATCTTTTTGCTCAGCCTAGACGAACTTGTAAAACACTTCGGCGACAGCGGAAAACTGGACGGTGGCGGAAGTGTTTGGTTTACTGATGACTTTGACGAGCGGCGAATTGCCTTGCATAAGGACACGAAAAAGCCTGGATGGTGGTGGCTGCGGTCTTCGGGTGCTGGCCCGGGCCGCGCCGCGTGTGTCGACGACGATGGCGGCGTAAGCGTCGACGGGCACAGCGTGAACAACCCCGGCGGTGGAGTACGCCCCGCTTTGTGGCTAAATCTATAATTTGGAATCTTTGAATCGGTTCGCCGCAGGCGAACCCAAATCCCGCCCGCAGGCGGAAATCCGCGCCGCCGCAGCGGCGCAATCCCGTCGCCGCAGGCGACGCGAAAAAAATTTGAAATTTTGAGGGCCGGAATTTGGATGGCGCAAAAAGCGAACTGGTTGTGGTGATGCGCGCGAAGGACCTTTGCGCCTATGTAGTGACAATCACGCAAAAATCGCCCAAGCAATTCCGCTTCACCTTTGTCAGCCGCCTACAAAACCTTGCGATGGAAGTTGTGGAATGCCTGTATCGGGCGAACGAGGTGTTTATCGGTGCGGGAAAGGCGGAGAATGCGGAAAAACGGCTGGATTTTCAGCATAGGGCTTTGACCGCGCTGAAACTTCTTGCCTTCTTCGCGGAGATGGCGATGACGCAAAACTGCATCCTACCCAAGCAATATGAGCAGATTGCCAAGCAAAGTACGGACTGCCTGCGCTTGCTGGGGGCTTGGATACAGAGCGATAAAAAGCGGATGCCGTCCTGACGCGCGGGGGCTTTGGCTCTTGCGGAGGGGCGTGATTCGGGGGATTCGGTTGTATGGGCGCGCGCCGGGTGGCTGCGGTCTTCGGGTGCTGGCCCGGGCCGCGCCGCGTATGTCAACAACAATGGCAACGTAAACGTAAACGGTAACAACGTGAACAACACCGGCGGTGGAGTACGCCCCGCATTGTCTCACAAGCCAGAAATCCGTCCGAGGCCGGGCGGATCCGTGCGGGGGCAAAGGAACCGGATTCCCTTCCTGCCGCGCTTAAGGCGCGGAGGATAAACACAGATTGGCGGAAACGGGGACGCGGGCCTGCGCTCGTTTTCCGGTTTTTCGGGGCCGGTGAAAACACCGGCTCCGCCGCCAGCAGGAAAGGACAGAGCCCGTGCCCGCACAAGCCGATTATGATTTGCTTTGCGATTTTCAGCGCCTTTATGCCGCGCACAGGGCGGCGCGGCGGGGAAAGCGCGGCAACGCCGCAGTGATTGCCTTTGAAATGAACCTGGCCGAAAACCTCTGCAAATTGCAGGCGGAACTCTCGAAAAGGACCTATGCGCCAAAGGAATATTCGCACTTCACCATATTTGAGCCCAAAAAGCGAGAAATTTTCGCACCCCGCTATGAGGACAGGGTCGTCCAACACTGTATCTGTGACAACATCTTGGCGCCGATGCTGGAAGCCCGGCTGATTTATGACAACGCCGCCTGCCGCGTCGGCAAGGGGACGCATTTCGCGCTGAACAGGCTTTCCGGCTTCCTGCGGGATTTTTATCGGAAGCACGGGAGCAACGGATATTTTCTGAAATGCGATATTCAAAAATTTTTCGCAAATATCGACCATAGGGTATTAAAGCAGAAGCTGCACAGGGTGTTTGGCAGTTCAGACCTTTTTGCGCTGCTATGCAGGATTATTGACAGCTATGAGAATATCCCGGAAGTGGGTTTGCCGTTGGGCAACCAAACCAGCCAATGGTTCGCACTCTTTTATCTGGATGGCGTGGACCGTTTGATAAAGGAGAAGCTGCAAATCCGATATTATTCGCGATATATGGACGATTTTGTTTTACTGCATCATGACAAAACCCATTTACGCCATTGCCTTGCAGCCATTCGCGCGTATTGCGCCGGCGAATTGAAGCTGGAATTGAATGAAAAAACGCAGATACTCCCCGTGAAAAACGGTGTCGATTATTTGGGATGGCATTTTTATGTATGCGAGAGTGGAAAGATTATCCGCAAACTACGAAACGAAAAGAAACGGGATATCCAAAGACAAATGAAGAGACTGACACGCGATTACCGTGAAGGGCGAAGCGATTTTGGCGCAACGAAACGCAGTCTCGTTTCTATATACGGACATTTGACGCATGGGCATACCTATCGCCTGCAAAACAAGCTGACGCGTGAAACGGTGTTCATGACCGCTTCGGGAGCAAGCAAACCCAATTTTCATTGTGAACACCGCCCATTGAGAAACCGCCTTAGAGATATACGCGAAGTATAGCACGATTCACGCAACAATTCAAACCGAACCGTTTGGCGTAGACCGTTACAAAGGAAACAACTATAAAGTCTTGCATATCGCAAAAGACTCGGAATCTTTAGATGATCGGGTTGTTTATCAAGCTCAATATGGTGATCAGTCCATATGGGTGAAGTCGCTAGATATGTTTTCAGAACGGGTAGTGAAAGCGGAACAAGTTATTGATCGATTTAAGTATATAGGAAATAGTTCAAATGCACGGATTCATGTAGAACTTCCACTCGTTGCGGCGGGGAGTCCCCCGAACCACGGATTGCCCCGCCAAAGGCGGGACGGCTGCGCGGCGCCGCTATTTAGAGTACGACCGCAGGCTAAACCGCCGCGCGTTCTGGTTCGTGTTCGCGCGCACCGCCGGGAATGTTGAGCAAGCGCACAACGTTTTCACGGGCGAGAAGCAGGTCGCGCATCTCAGCCTTGGCCTCACGGTATCCGGTGTAGGCTTTCTTTTTTTCCCAGAGCAGCAGCGTAGGCCGCGCGCAGGGAAGCGACGGACGGAATCCTTTTGTCCTTGCCGTAAGCCCAAGCAAGAAAGCCTTCACCATCCAAACGGGTTTGAGAGTTTGTAATTTACCTATTGACAGAAACAAATCTTTATTATATACTACATATAGTCCTCGTGACGAGAACATATGCATAAGCAAGGATGTCAAAATGAATCTGGAAAAAATCAAAAATGCGGATATACAAGACCTACTTCGGGGATATACAAAACAAAAAAAGTATTCCTGCCTGTGGTGTAATGCAGCGTTTTCGTCTGAATCGGAAGCGCAGGAGCATGTAGATACCGCGCATACGCCGGAAAGCCGCTTCAATATACTGCTGAATGCTGATTCGCTTTTCAATTTTTCGACGCTTGAGTTTTTAGTCTATGGGGGGATGTTCCTGGGGATGGACGCAAAGGCAATCGGCGATGAATTGGGCCAAAGCCCCTCGTCGGTAAGGGGAGTGCGGCAGAATTTTTATAATCAGGTGGCGCAGGCCAAGGCCATGCTTATGCTTCACGAAATTATTTCCCTCCGGCAGAGCCCGCTACGCAGATACAACAAGGCATCAGAGTCGGAACGGGAGAAAGAGCAAAAGTTGGCCGTGGACAACGACAATCGCGTGAGCGGGCTCTACAATATTACGGAGCTGCATGGGCAACCCATGAGGCACGCAACCTGTTTGATTTTACTCATGCAAAAAGGGGACGACGGCGATCTGCGTTTCTTTTGCGTGGACAAGGCCAGAAAATCTACCGGCGGTCACGGATCGCTTTTCTTATGGGATTGCGCGGGCACGCATTTATCGGTTTCAGACCTTAATTTATCCGCAGACAAGGCAATCGGCACCACGTTGCAACCCAAACATTTCAAAAACGCGGCGCTGCGTGATCTGTCGAAAACGCTACGGATACCCTATACGGATGTGAATCCCGGCAGCTTGGCATACCTGTTTACCAACTCGTACAGCGGCCCTATATCTTATGGCATAAATCATGAGATTACCGATGTGTTTGTGTATAAGCTGCCATCGGATGCAAAGAACATAAAAATTTACGACCAGTACACCGACAGCCTTGGCGAAACGGTGAAGAAGCAGTTTCGCACCAAGTATTTCAATTATGCGGAACTATTGACAGAGTATCGGGAAAGACGATTGATGGAGGGTCTATCCAGAGTTGTGGAAGTGTTCGAGAGACAACCGGAGCAGTTCGAAAAACTAATGCGTTTTTCGGCTGGATAAAGAAAGGATATGACGATATGGGCCGCGTGAACAGAGAGCTGGATTACATAAAATCAGAAATGGACGCACTCTTGAACTTAAGGCAATCTGCAGATAGCGAGGAGAGTTGCGTTCAATTCCTGTCGCGCACGGAAATTCTGGTTGACATCTGCCAAAACCATTTGGATGAGATGCGCGCCGACGACTTGCCCAATTTGTTGGATCTCGCCGGCGACGCGCACAAGCTTTATTGCGATAGTGACGCCGCGACATTTCATTATGGTATGGCTCTCGCGCTTTATTGCGTGATTGCGCGCAAGCGCATGAAAAAGCGGAGGCTTAGGATGCTGTGGGAGCGATTTTTAACAACCGATACCCCCGAAGAAAGCGCGGCGTTTGAAAGAAAATGGATAGAAAACAACGGCGCCATCGAAGCACGCGAATATGGGTTTGCGGAAAAATACCGTAAGCTTTTGGCTGCTCTTTGTGACGCGCCTGTAAGCCCGTCTTCAAGTAAGAATTACAAGGATTTATTGTTTGCGGTGGAGGCAAACGGCTTGGGTCTGCCGATTCCCCTGCCAGATTGCATCATAACACATATGAACAATGCGGGTTTAAGGCCATGCTCTGATTTTGACAACGCCGTACTCATGGATGCTCTCTGGCTCTCCATGCGCAAAGAACTTTTTGCCGAATACGAGGCCTTCTATTGCGATTTTCCCAAGTTATCGGCCTTCGCGCACTATACACGTTCCTTTACGCAAGACGACTGGCGGAGACGCCGGGATCGGGAATATTTCCATGTTGTAAAAGCGCGGATTCTCGACATAGAGCGGGAACACAACGCCAAGTATTGCATGGATATTGTCAAAGGAATAAAGGAGCAGCCGCCCGGCACACAGACAGAAATCCATATCGGCGACCATGCCCGCATCTATACTTACCGCGGGATCCTAACCCGCAGCTTGGGGTCACCGAGAATTTTGGAGTGCCCCGATGAAATTTGGGGCATCGGAAAAGAAGCTTTCAGAAACCAAGCGCGGCAGCATATCATATGGCCTATAGGGCTCCGGGCAATCGGCGAAAAGGCGTTTGCGACGAGCGGCTTGGCCGCAGCCGCGTTGCCCTCCACAATAGGATATATAGGCGAACGGGCGTTTTCCGAATGTGAGCAATTAGACACCCTTTTCCACCCCGGCGGCATGACCCAAGTAACGCCGAGGGCTTTTGCGGAAAGTGGCCTGATAAACTCAATCCTGCCCGACTCCGTTGCGGAAATCGGCGCTGCGGCCTTTTGCGGATGCCGCAAACTAAAGACGTTCCAGCTCCCGCGAAATCTTAGGGTGATAGAGCACAACGCATTTGCTTCCACCGGGCTTACCGAAATAGAAATCCCCAGGCAGCAGACCGAAGTGCAAGATTATGCCTTTAGTGAAGATGTAGTCATCCATAAAAAAGGAGGCAAACAACGTGGATGTTAAAATCGATACGCAGGGCATCCCTTATAGCAAGTTGAATGCCGATACGCGCGCATTTCTCAATGGCTGCGGGAAAGTATTTGAAACAGAGAACCCTCCGCCCCATGTGACCCCGGTTTACGAGGTCTGTGGCAACACGGCTCGGCCGGTTATCGGGTATGGGCTGACAGAAATGAAACGGTTTCGCGTGAATCGCGGAATTCGTGCGTTGGAACATATCTTTTACGGCGGGGCAATCGTACATATTTTGGTTTCACTCGGAAATAACACAGAGGGATATGGCTTGGTTGCCGTGTTTGATGAACGAGAGGATAAGTGTCACTACAAGCCGTGCGGCGGTTGTCAGGAATATGGGGAGTCGTTTTTGGAAACAGCCTGCCGAGAAGTTTTGCGGGAAGAGTTGATTATGCTGACAATCGATGATCGATTGATACAGATTGAGAATGTCCACACGCAAGCGGACACCGATACGCAGCGGGCCTTCTGCGAAAGGTATTGGACACTCAATCCGGAGCCCGTCACAATCCCCACCCCTATTGAATACGTAGGCCGCTACATAAATCCGATAGATCACGCTATCGAGGGTGTATTTGAGATAGATTTGCGGGCAGCCGATTTGGCGACAATCCATGTAAGGGAAGGGGATTTCAAGGGCGATTCCTTCTTCCATCCAGTGGTTCACCTCATGCATCCCCAAAACAACAGGTGCGTTGGCTATTTCAATGACCGAGCAGGTTTTATTGTCGCGGCGTATTCCGACGCGTGTAAACTGCATCCCGCTTTTGACATGTATAGAAAATATAAGTGAGGCTTACATCATGGGAAGGCCAAAACGAATATTTATCGGCGCGTATGGAAGTGTCTTAGATTGCAATTGCGGATTCATTCTACCGGCCGAATATCTCAGGCTACTTGTGAAAGGTTCGGCAACGGGCTGTCGCGCGATCATTATTATCCACGGCTCGCTACGGGTTTATCCCGAACGTCAATTCGAAGCATATGTGAATACGCTTCACGAGAGCCGCCGCATGGCAAAGACGCAGTCCGTGAAAAGAAAAGCGTCGATTCGATTGCACATGATAACGGAATCCGCGTCAACAGTCGAATGGGATCGGGCCGGCAGAGTTGCGCTGCCGCCGCAAGCGGCATCATTAACCAAGCTGACGCCCGGCGACCGAATCGCAGTTCACGGTATCATGGGCCATTTGGAGGTATGCGCCGAGGAAAACGCAAGAATGGCCTTGGATGATCCGGACTATAAGAAGGCGTTGGTGATCATACGCAAACAATATGAAAGGAATGTGAATTGCGATGGATACTGAAAAAATATATTGTCCCCTATGCAATAGCGAAGTGAGACTGTTCTATTGGCAGTTGGACCAAAATGGGGACTATGACGCGACGGACGGCGGCACCTTCCACATTTACACGGCGCAGTGCACCAATCGCGCCTGCAAATGGGAAGTGGAGGAACGGGATTTTCAGGTCTGGGACGATTATCTTGAGTGGTATGACCCGGAACCGAGGAAACGGGTGTTCAACGAGCGCATCATGGAATGGGTATAAGGAGGGCACATGGAAGAGAATGGCAGAAACGCCTTAAGTGCAATCATTGAGGCCGTTGTAAACACAGCCGAAGCCTACGCAAATTTCCGAATAGGGGTCAAGGAATCCTTCGACGGGGACACGCTGCTGGAAATATACAGGACGGAAACGGAATACGAATACGACAGGGATGGTAGGGGTTTTCATTCGCAATACGATGTAGCCCCTTATACAATCGATAAACAGCGCCGTATTGCCGCAATAAAAGTGACGAACACAGAGGAGCTGGAAGAAATCGCGAAGGCAAACAAGCACCCGTTTGTACGGAAGGCCGCCCTCGGCGTGCTCCCGAACGAAAGCGATACGCACAGAATGCCCTTTCTGACCGCGCTGGCGAAAACCGATGCAGACCCGGAGGTTCGCAGAACCGCCGTCCAAAAAATGATGGACGAAGCCGCCCGCATCGAAATCGCCAAAACGGATGCGGATGCAAGCGTGCGCTCGGCCGCTGTGGAAAGAATACAGGCCGAAAGCGCCCTGATAGAAATCGCAAAGACGGACGAAGATGAAACTATCCGCGCAATCGCAGTGAAGAAAATTACGCAGACCGCTGCTCTGATAGAGATGGCCAAGACGGATGCAAGCGAAACCGTCCGCAAAGCCGCAGCGGCACAAATAACGGATGCGCCCGCCCTGATCGAGATAGCGAAGACGAACGCGGATCCATGGGTCAGAGCCATCGCGGTACGAAAAATAAATGACGAAGCCATTCTGGCGGAAATAGCGCGAACGGACATAAGCGAAGCGGTTCGCCGTGCCGCGATAAACCGCATAAGCGATGAAAGCATACTGTTGGAATTCGCCATGAACAGCGACGATAGGCTTGTCTGCTACGATGCCGTCAGACAGATACATGATGATCGGCTTCTCTCAGAAATCATAGGAAAGGATACGGAACTGCTGATCTGTGAAATCGCTTTCCATATGCTCAGAGGCAAAAGAATCGCAAGAAAAGCGGCGGATATACTCAGCGCCAGATACCCGCACATTTTCTGCAAGAATCAAAGCGATTTACTCGATCATTTGTATTCCGACAGCGAAGATGATTATATATGCAAGCGCTGCGGATATGAAAATGTAAATGGTGAGCGGTATTGCAACGCGCACGGGCACGATTTTGAATATATCGTGTGCGACGAAGAATATGTATGCAAGCGGTGCAAACACGCAAGAACAGAAGGGTCTATATAGTTGTTGCGTGAGCCAACAGGAAACAAAGAAATCAGCCAAGCCGTAAAGGCGGAAGGAGTTGCTATGCGAGTTGTTTTGAAAGCTTTATGTATTATACCATGCGTTATTTTTTGTATTCTAACTGTAATTGCAATATTTAATCTTGGCGCTCTACTCCTTGGAGATACCATAAATGACGATCGCTTTGGTATTGCAGTAATATTGGCATTATTGTTTCTATTGCTCAGCATAATTTTATACGCGATTGTGCATGAAAAATGGCCGGCAATTCATTGGGAAAAATGGTGTACCGGAATAAAACACAATTATAACGGTTGCAAATGCAAGCGTTGTGGGGCTATACGCAGTGAAGGGCATAATCTTAATCATGAATGCAGATGCTCAATATGCGAAGGCATATATCACGATTTTAAGAAAGGCCCGAATTTTAACCCCAATTCATATGAATGGGGGGGAGCAGATACAGAAACATATCATGGCACTTGTTCTCGCTGCCGCGCTGTAGAGGTCACATACGAATATCGGTACGAAGTTCACGAAACCTGCTTCGGTTGCAATGGAACTGGTACAGTCAGTGACGCGTATGTAGGTGAACCCTTTTATGCTTATTGTGGGATTGGAACATGCCCGACCTGTAACGGTTCAGGTTCATGCATCGTGGAGAAGATCAAATCCGAAGCTAAAATAATCAGACCAAAATAAGAGAGCGCAAGTAGGGCGGCAGGTTGCCTTAATAGATATTCTGCATAGACGGAGACCGCCGAGAAAATTGTGTAAACCTCAAGAGCCAAGTAAAATAAAGCCAATGGAGGTTTTAAAATCCCAAGAAAAGAGAAAACTCTAATGCGGCGGCTCATTGAGAAGCGGGGCATCAAGGATGTGAGCGGCGTGCAAGCGCTGGTCAAGGAACTAACTTCTTTGCTGCCGCGAGGGTTCACGCGTATCCTCGCGGCGCCACTTTCCAAGAAATATTATGCACGGTTTTTGTCTCCAAAATCCCATCGTTTCTCGTTTTTTCAGCTTATCTGTGTATAACAAAAATGTGCGTATAACCGGCGTTATACACAGGTGTGTATAAGTTTGGCGAGCAAGGCAGGCTGGACTCCAAAGTCCTGCCTGCCGCTCGTCGGGGAGAACCCCGAACCCCCAGATCGCCCCGCCAAAGGCGGGACGGCTGCGCGGCCTTGCCGCTATTTTGAGTACGACCGCAAGCTAAACCTCCGCACGTTCGGGTTCGTGTTCGCGCGCACCGCCGGGAATGTTGAGCAGGCGTTCGACGTTTTCGCGGGCAAGAAGCAGGTCGCGCATCTCGGCCTTGGCTTCCCGGTATCCGGCGTAAGCTTTCTTTTTTTCTTCCAGAGCGGCGGTGTAGCTCGCACGCAGGGAAGCGACGGACGGAATCTTTTTGTCCTTGCCGTAACCGAGTGCGTCGAATGCCTTCTTCGCCGTTTGGTGCAGCAGGATATCCGCCTCATGTGTTTCGCGGAACTTTTTCGAGTACCCTGCCTTGCGGTACGCCGTGTAGGTATCGCGTGTTTTGGAATAGGTTACGATATGTTTTTGCAGTTCCGCGTTGACTTTCAATCCGGCTTCAAGTTCTTTAATCCTGCCAGATAAAGTGCCGAAACGTGTTTTGGCTGCTGCTGTTTTTTCTTTCAGGGCGTCGTAACTGTCAAGGCCACGCTCCTGCAGAAAGATAAGCGTCTGCGCGGCCTGTTTGAGATTGAATACCTTTGCCCAACGCGCGTAGCCTTCGCCCTTGCCCTGCCGCAGTATAGCCTCTATATCAATCAACAGACTTGGTCTCGGGCCCGCTTCCGTTATAGCTGTCTCTCTACTGCCGGAAGCGAGTGCGCGCCGGTCTCCAATACGTTCCCTGACAGCTGACTCGGTATGCTCCCCTCGGAGTGTATCCATGCGCGTCGCCTGTTTCTGACCGGGCAGGAGGAAGGTGATGTGCTTTCGGTTCGTGTTGACCGTGTACCCTGATTCTCGCATGAGCGAAAGGAAGTCCTCAAAGGAAGTGGGCCCCTGCGCAAGCGCGGTGTCTATGGCAGCACGGAGCCTGCTCTGAAACGACGGCGGTTTACCGGCAGGAAACATATGGCGGGCGTAATCACGTCCGGGGCTTGGCTTGGGGTTTTCTATAATGGACAGACCGCGCTCCACGCAAATTGTATCACTGCACCTGCGCAGGGCGAAGGATGAGCCAATGAAGTTGCGAAACTTTTTTGTGCACTCCAGAGTAGTAGAATTCCAAACAATATGGTTATGAATATGCGCACGGTCGGTGTGCGTACAGACAATAAAAGCGTGCCGCCCCTTAGTGAACCGCATGGCAAACTCGTACCCGACAGTGTTTGCTTCCTCCGGCGTAATCTCGTCGGGCTTGAAGCTCTGACGGATATGATAAGCAATCACATCGCGCCTGCCCTGCTCCCGCCCTGTGAGGGCGAGGTAGCGCGACTTGCTCAAAAGGAACTCCGCGTCAGCAGTTTCGGGTGCGCACTCAAAGGCTGAGATGAACTCACCGCCCTCAGTCTTGAGCGGGTTCTTCATATAACCGGTGACGTCTCGCAGCGCTTTTGCAACGCCCCGGCCCTTGCCTGTGTGGATAGGGGTTATGCGTGTAGTCGCCAAGGGAAATCACCTCCATAAGAAGTAAAAGCAGAATAAAAAGCTCTCCCGATACAATTCGAGAGAGCTTTTCGAAAGCAATAAACTTACCGACCCATGATAAACCTTTTCAATGCAGCGCGCGCACCATCCAAAAGACATACCAGTTTGCGCAACAGAGCAGGAATCCCGTATGGGCTAAGCAGGAACGCTATCACTATGAACGCGATCCCGCCCGCTGTGTGGTGCGTGAACAACAGCACCACACAGGCAACACAGACCAAGCCTGATATGATCCAAAGGACAAACCCGGCGCTGGATACAACGAATGAGACGACCGCAACTATCAAAGCCAGTGCGCCCCAAACAGGTGTCGCTAAGATTCTCAAAACAAGTTTCATTGTCATCACCAACTTTTCCGTACCGGAGTTTATTCGTGACCGATGGCACTTAATTATTTCACCCTCACTCTAACCCACAGCCACAGGACAGGAGCTGTCCCCCGCATACCGGGCAGCGCTCGATATCACAATCAGTATGGTGGTACTGACCCACACCCGCATTACAGTCAGAACAAACATCACCTTCACCCATATTCGAGTCAAAGTCCATTTCATCACCGACCGTAATCCGCTCGTATTCGATCCCGCCAATGAGAAGATGTGTTACAAAACAACCCGTGCCGGGGGCCATCTCCTGACCACAGTCGGTGCAGACAGCGTACTTTTTTCCTTTCGACATTTTCTTTTTCTCCTCTCGTTTTTATGTTTTCGGATTCTGTTTTCCATTACGCTAATATGATGTTAACGTACTACCAGGAAAAGCACAAGGCCATCAGCAAATAGTTTTCTTTCTTTATTCGCAAGCGCAGTATGCGCACTGCCCGCCGCACACAAAGCAGCTCTCCGCATTGCACCCTGCGTGATGGAACTGCCCCTTCCCCGCAAGGCAATAGTGGCAGATGTGTCCCTCGTCCATATCAGGGTCGAAGTCCAAAGCGTCGCCGACACGAATCCGCTCATGCTCTTTTCCGGCGATGGTGATATGGGAGATAGTGCAGCCTGAATGGGGCGCTTGCTCCTGACCGCAAGTGGGGCAGGTGTCGTATTTAACAGCAGACATTTCAATTGCTCCTTAGTTTGTTAATGCTTGTCTTATTTAATTTTCGCCAGCCCTGCCAGAATTTTGTTTGCCGCTTCCCACAGGGCATCATACTGGCGGCGTATATCCTTCACGTCGCCGGCATAAATGCTGCGGGTTTCGTTGGCGCGCTTCGCTATCTGATTGACGTTATTCGAGCAGCGGCGCAGCAGCGATACCATCTCACGCACATCACTCAGGTCTATATTCACATGATATCCGTCAATCAGCATCTTGCGCGCGAACGCGCCAAAGGACGTTATGCCGGTAGCGGCCATGCGTCCCTTTATCAACGCGGCCTCTTCATCTGTGGCCCAAAGATGAAAATGCACGTCGCGCTTACGGCCTGACGGTGCTTTCCATGTCATAGGTCGGGCTCTCCGATGTTGTGGCCGTCTCTTTGCCTGTGCAGTGTCGGTGGCGTGTTTCGCGCCTCGCGGATTTGGCCTAAGACGGACGGCTTCTCATCCGGCACGCCGCGCTCCGGCGTATGGGAGCGCAGGCCGCAAAGCGCTTCATCGGTGATTCTGTACTCGTTGGGAACCGTGCCGGTGTACATGGGCAGCAGTTCACCGTATCGAGGGTAAAGGTACCCCCACTCGGTAAATACACCACCCTCTTCCTGTTGGCACATACGGCCGTACTGCTCGAAGCTAACATCGTCCGGTTTCTCATCATTCTCTTCAGCGTAGTACCGGCCCAATGTCTCGGCATCCTCCGCGGGGATCATGTTGAACGCTGCGAGGTTATCCTCGTCAAGCAGATTTATAAGTGCCGCCGTTCCGTTCCCGACCATATGACCATTATACGCGAGTATGGCCTGAAACTTACCAAACTCGAAATCCGCCATGCCTCTTAGGTATGCCGCCAGCATATTCATTTCATCAAGGCTGCCATATTTGGTGACATGGTCACGAAGATAATCGGGCATCGGTACACGGACGGCGGTAACCGTAAACGCTTCCTCGCTCGGTTCGCCTACACCTATACGCTCCAGCAAATTGCGCAGGGTATCGGCGTCGGCGGGCAGTGCAAGCCATTCACCGACCGCTTCACCTTTGCTATAGCGTTCACGGTTTATGATAAACGCTTCAAAAGATTCCTCTCGCTTCTCACGCTCCCACGCGGGATCCTCTACACCAAACAGCCCGTCGAAGTTTTCTATATCGGCCCGGTTGTCTACCGCCCCCTCGGCGTCATTCTCGTACAGCCTAAATATCTCATGACCTTTATCCCAAAGCGCCAATGCCCCTTCCTTGCTGAGAGGTATCATGCCATCCCATCCGTAACCATAGGCATACATATCCGCCCTT
>WREI01000013.1 GCA_009779405.1 Clostridiales bacterium | reverse complement strand
CGTATTCGGCGGGCGGATGCTATCCGCCCCTACGATTGCCTGCGGCGCGCGTTTTCACTCGCCCGCTCAGCGACAGCTTTTGTAGTATACGCATTTCCTCATCCCTTGTCAACAGGGTTTTTGGCGAATTCTGTGTCTTTTTCTTGTGTAATCTGTGTATGGTCGCAGGCGTTCCCTTGCGATGCCTTGTATTTACATTATCGAAGCTTGCGTTGGATCAGCTTCACCAGCTCTACGATCGGGATGACGGAGATGGAGAGACCGAACGAGAGGGCGAGTTCCATGGGCGCCAGCGGCACCAGCGAGAACAGCTCAGCAAGCGCGGGGATATAGATGACGGCCATCGCGAGCACAAGTGCGAGAACCATGCTGCCCCAGAGCAGCCAGTTCTGCTTTTTCAATTGGAAGATGCTCTGGCGCTGACTGCGCATATTGTAGGCGTGGAAGATCTCGCACATATTCATCGTGAAGAAGGCGGCAGTCGTTGCGTATACGTGATTGTCGCCGTGCCACAGGTCGACGAGGAAGTAGGCTGCCAGGGTCAGCGCCGCGACCAAAATGCCCTGATAGATGACATCGAAACCTAAGCCGCCCGCAAAGACGCCCTCTTTTTGCGCGCGCGGTGGGCGTTCCATGATGCCCGGCTGCGCGGGTTCCATGCCCAGCGCGATGGCGGGCAGGCTGTCTGTGATCAGGTTGATATAGAGCAGGTGCACGGGCAGGAACAGGAACTGGCCCGCCGGGAAGACGAGGGTCGCGAAAAAGATGGAGAGCACCTCGCTGAGATTGCTGCCCAGCAGGAATTGGATGGTCTTGCGGATATTGTCATAGATGCGGCGGCCCTCCTCCACGGCGGCGACGATGGTCGCGAAATTATCATCCGCCAGCACCATATCGGCTACGTTCTTGGTGACGTCCGTGCCCGTGATGCCCATGCCGACGCCGATGTCGCCCGACTTGATGGCCGGGGCGTCGTTCACGCCGTCGCCCGTCATTGCGGTGACATAACCGCGCCGCTTCCACATATTGACGATGCGCACCTTGTGCTCGGGCTGCACGCGGGCATAGACGAAGATCTCCGTCACGCGACGCTCGAATTCTTCGTCGCTCAGGGCATCCAGCTCGCGGCCCGTGATGGCCTGCGCCGCGCTCTCGATAATGCCTAATTCGATGGCGATGGCGGCGGCGGTCTCCTTGTGGTCGCCCGTGATCATGACGGCCTGTATACCCGCGCTCTTGCACTCTTCCACGGCGGCCAGCACTTCGGGGCGCACGGGGTCTATCATCGCTTCCAAACCTATGAAGGTCAGGTCTGTTTCGATCGCGTCGGGCGCGAAGTCTTCGGGTATTGCATCCCATTGCTTATAGGCGCAGGCCAGCACGCGCAGGGCGCGGTCGGCGAAGGCCTTGTTCTTGTCGAGTATATTTTGGAGCAGTTCCGGCGTCAGCGCCTGCGTTTGGCCGTCTATCAACACCTGCGTGCAGACGCGCAGGATCTCATCGGGCGCGCCCTTGGTATATTGGACGATTGCCCCGTCCGTTTGGTGGACGGTGCTCATCATCTTGCGCATGCTGTCAAAGGGGGCCTCACCGACGCGGGGGTATTCGACTTTCAATCCGTGCACATCCTCGCCCGTTTTGAGTGCATAGGCAATGAGGGCGTTCTCGGTCGGGTCGCCGACGATGCTGCCGTCGGGTGCGAGTTGCGAATCACAGCAGAGGGCCATCGCGCGCGCCAATAGGGGCATTTCGCCATAGCTTTCCACGACGGTCATTTTGTTCTGCGTCAGGGTGCCGGTCTTATCCGAGCAGATGACCTGCGCGCAACCGAGGGTTTCCACAGCGGTCAAACGGCGTATGATGGCGCTGCGCTTGGCCATATTCGTCACGCCGATGCTGAGCACGATGGTGACGACGGCTGCCAAGCCCTCGGGGATGGCAGCGACGGCCAGTGAGATGGCGAGCATAAAGCTGTGCATCACGACGTCGAGGTTGATTTCCCCCGCCGTGAGGACCTGCACCGCGAAGATGACAACGCAAATGCCCAGCACGGCATAGGTCAGAATTTTACTCAGCTGTGAGAGCCGCTTTTGCAGGGGGGTCTCCCCCTCCTGCGTTTGCTGCAAAATGTCGGCGATCTTGCCCATTTCGGTGTCCATGCCGATGGCGGTGACGACGCCCTCGCCGCGCCCGTAGGCGACACCGCTGCCCATATAGGCCATATTCTTGCGATCACCCAAGGCGATGGCACCGCCCTCGTCCGCTTTGAGCGCGGCGGTTTTCTTGCCGACGGGGACCGATTCTCCGGTCAATGCCGCTTCCTCAATGCGCAAGCTGTGGCTCTGGAGTATACGCAGGTCGGCGGGTACCGCATCGCCCGCTTCTAAGAGCACGATATCGCCCACCGCCAGCTCTGCGGCGGGGATATGGGAGACGACGTTTGCGCGCCGCACTTTGGCCATCGCCGCGCTCATCTCCTGCAGGGCTTCGATCGCTTTCTCCGCCTTGCTCTCCTGGAACACGCCCAATACGCTGTTGATAACGACGACGGCGAGGATGATGATGGCTTCGGCCATGCTTTCGCCTTCTAAGAGGGCGAGTACCAGCGATACCGCGGCGGCGGCCAGCAATATCAGCACCATGGGGTTGACCAATTGTTCCGCAAAGCGGCGCAATAGGCTCTTTTTCCTGCCCCTGGCCAATTCATTGCGCCCGTTTTTCGCGAGACGCGTGGAAGCTTCTTCCGGCGTCAGGCCCTGTGCGGAGGATTCCAGCGTCGATAATACGGCTTCCGTGCTTTCCAAATAGTGTATCATGCTGTCCCTCCTTTATCCGGGCAGGAAGCAAGACCGACCACGCGCTCCACGGGCAGCGTGAAGCAGATGCCATGCGCCTTGCTGCCCCGGCCCATGTCCTGCTTGATCGCGGCCATCGCGCGCTCCGCCGTATCCGCGTCCGTCAGGATCAGCAAAATTTCCTTCTCGGTGTCCACGGTGATGCCCAGAACGGACTTGTGGTGCGCGCCAGCGCCCTCGCCGCGCGCGTTCAATATAGTTGCGCCCAGGACGCCCACGGAGCGCGCCAGCGAGATGATTTCTTCTGCATATCCGGCGTTTGCGATGACGAATAGCGCTTTTATGGTTTCCATCTTGATTTATACCTCTCTGTTGGTTTGTTTGGGGAGTGGGGAGTGTGAAGTGTGGGGTGTGGAGTTAATGTGAAAATACCTTCGGTATTCAATCCGCAACTCCGCTCTCCACCATTCACATTCCGCTCTACGCGGGCGAGGCATGCCTCGCCCCTACAATTAAAATGACAGTTTATCGAGTGGCATTGTAAACGCTATGCCTGTGTTCGGTTTGTCGAACCGGAAGCGCTCTACGAGCATGCGCAGGGCGGCGTGCGCCTTCGCGCGGGTGGAAACGCAGACGATCAACACTTTCTTTTCCTCGGGGACGAGGCCCAGGGTGCATTGCAGGTAGCCCGCCTTTACGGTTCCCTTGCCGTACTTTGTGTGGACGAGCTGCATGCCCGCATCGACGAGCGCGGTCAGCAGCGCGTCTTTTTGTTTTCTTCCGGCGATGACCGTTAAGAAGACGAGGGTTTCTTTGGGTTCAAGTTGCATGATGTTATATCTCCTAATTCGGCGGGCACAACGTCTCCTGCGGAGCCGTCAGCAATCCGCCCCTACGGGTGTTGTGTCGGTGTCCGGTTCCGGGTCGGGGGTATCGCTGTCTGCACCCGCGTCTAACAATTCCTCCAAGCCGGACAATTCGCGTTCGTCGGCGAGACGTTTCGCCTTCTTATAACGTGCTTCAAATAGTATGCCGAGGGTTTGCACGGCGATCAGCGGCGTCACCGACATAAAGGCGATGATGCCGAAGCCGTTGGCCAGTACATCCCCCGTCCCGAGGGCGACGGCGATGCCGAGGGTCAGCGGCGTCAAAAACGCCGAGGTCAGCGCGCCACCCGAGACCCCGCCCGAATCGAAGGCCAGCCCCACAAACAATTTGGATGAGAATTTCATCATGAGCAATGCGATGGCATAGAGCGGGACGAGGAAATACCAGAGCGGAAGCTGCAGGATGATCTTGGTGATGCAGAGCACACAGGCGACGCCTATGCCGATGGCGAGGGTCAGGCGTATCGTCATCTGCTTGATATGGCCGCTGGTCAACTCCTCCAACTGGTGGCCGAGCACGGTGACGGCGGGTTCACTGAGGGTGATTGCGCCGCCCAGAATAAAGCCGATGGGGAGCAGCATCCATTTCCAGCCATTGCCCATTTCGATGAACGCCGCGCCGACATGCCGCCCTGCGGGTGCGAAGCCATAGTCCACGCAGACGAGGAAGATCAACAGACCGATATATACCGGTATGATGCCCAGGAGCAGCTTGATAAAATCCTTCTTGGGCATTTTGATGACGAAGAACTGGAAGGGCAGGAATACCAGCATGATGGGCAGGAGTGCCAGCGCGGTGCCGCCGAGATGCTCCGCGAGAACATGCCCGAAGGTCGACGTGCCTATGCTGTATTCCCCGGCGGGCGGGATGACCCCGTTGTTGATGAATTTGTATATGATGCCATAGATAAACACGGCCAATATCGGCCCGACCGAGGCCATGCCGATGATGCCGAAGCTGTCGTCATTCGTCTTGGTGCGGGACATCGTGGCGGAGACGCCCAGCCCCAGCGCGAGCATAAAGGGGACGGAGATATCGCCCGTCGTCGCGCCGCTGCCGTCGAAGGCAATGCCGATGAATTCGGGCGGCGTGAAGATGAACAGCAGAAACACGACGCCATAGAGGAGGAGGAAAGTCTTGCGTATGCTGATGTTTTTCAGGATGCGATACATGGCGAGCCCGACGAAACAACCGATGCCGCCCGCCATGATGAAGATGAGGACATATTTACTGACGCCGCTCAGCAGCAGGCTGGTCTGCGATGCAAAGACGGAGAGCGCGGGCTCGGCGGCCTCGGCCAGAAAGCCGAAGAGCAGGCCGAAGAAGATGACGAAGATGGCTTTTTTGAATTTTGCGAGGGATTCGCCGACCGCCTTGCCGACGGGCAATATGCTGATATCCAATCCGACCAAGAACAGGGATTGGCCGATGACGACGCCCGCATAGCCGATGAAGAGCCTGAAATAATCGTTGGCAGTCTCCATCGGCGCGACAAAGACGCAAACGATGAGCATAACCGCCGCCAGGGGAAGCGACGCCAAAAAGGTCTCTTTCAGAACGCGTAATAGTTTCATGCCAATCCTCCCACGTATTGCATTATATCATATTGCGAGCTTGAATTCTACATGAAAATTCGGTGGAAATGAGGAAAAAATGTGACGGTGGGCAATGTGCAATGTGCAACACACAATGCGCAATGGGGTTGTAATCATAAAATCAAAGGGATGCCCCCGGCATCCCTACATTCATTGTGCGTTGATCATTGCGCGTTGTTGCATTGAGCATTATAACACAGAGATCAGTCCCGCAAGGAAACGCAGAATCTTCGCCGCGTCCTCTGCGGTGATCGCGGCGCGGTTGGGAGAGGACGGCGTTTCGTCCGTGACTTCGGCGTTGATCGCGCCCTGGTCGGATAATTCCGACAGGCCCGCGAGGAAGCGCAGTATGGCCGCCGCGTCGGCGGCGTCGACTTCGTTGTCCACGTTCGCATCGCCGCGCTTGGCGGCGGGCGGGTTTATCGCCACTTCCGTGATGGGATAGAAGTCCGTGTTTGTGCCGTTCGTATAGCGTATGCCGCAGACGCCGCCCTCGATGGCCCAGACCGCCGTCGCTTTTCCGGGTTCCCAAGTAAGGTCCGTATCGCTGCCTGCCGTGTAGGGCGTGCTGTCCCAAACATATTGGTTCCAGGCGGCGACCACGCCCGGATTTTCGATGACGGGAACGGCCCCGGTGCAGATGATATCGGAGATGGACGTGCCATAGGCGAATACGAAGCCACCCTCAACGAGCATATACTGGTTGTCGCAGGTGGAGGTATAGACACAGCCATCGGTGGCCGTGATCCAGCCGCCGCTGATGCACAGGGTGGAATAGTGCGCGTTTGTATAATATGCGCTGCCCGTGGTGGCGTGCACCCAACCGCCGCTGACCGTGAGGGTGGGCCCGCTGCCCTCCGCATACGTCTCGGAATTACTGGTATGTATGGCGCGGCCGCCCGTTGCGCTGACCTCGCCGCCCGAGACCTGCACGGAACCGTGGGTCATAATGGCCGTGCCATTCGCGCCCTTGGCCGTCACCTTGCCCGTGCCGCTGACGAAGACGTTTGTGCCGATCCATTCGGAGTGGGAAACATAGATGACGGGTGTGGTGGGGGTCGGCTCACTGTTGCTGACCTCGCCGCCGCTGACGCTGACGGTGGAAGTGGTGCCTCTTGCCCAGATGGTGCGGCCCGTGGTGGAGGAGACCACCCCGCCTGAGATGAGGGCGCTGCCCTCTGTTCGGATGGCAATGCCGCCGCCGGCCAGGGCCATTACCTTCCCCCCACTGATGCTGACGTTCGGGTTGACGTCATTGGTTACGGCGATGGTTGCCGCCGCGACGTGCGTCGCACTGTTGCTGACGATGCCACCCGAGACGCTGACCGTGGAGGATGCGCCGCTTGCGAATATGGCGCATCCGAATGCGGATGCGGCCGTCACCGTCCCATCCGTCACCACCACGTAGCCTGCCGATGAGATGGCATCGCTGTCGGCGGACGAAACCGTGCCGCCGCTGACCCGGATTGTGGACGTCGTGCTGCCCGAATAGACGGCATAACCGTCGTCGTTTTGCAGCGCGCCGCCCGCCACCACGTCGAGGGTTCCCGCGCCGTTGACCATCAATAATATGCCGAATGACCCCGTATAGACGCCGCCCCATTGCAGGGTGACGCCGGAGGGGATGCTGAAGATCAACGCGGCATCCGCATTGGCGAAACTGCCCGTGACGCTGACGATATCGCCCGCCGCCGCGCCGCTGAGCGCCATGGTCAGGGCGGACTGGACTTGGGACACTGTGGTATAACTGTTTAGGTTCACCGTGGCGCTTGCCGCCCGCGCGGGCAGGGTGGCCGCGGGCAGAAGGGCGCAGACAAGCAGCAGGGTCAAGAGCAGGGCTGTTGTTTTTTTCATGGTTTTTCTCTCCCGTTTCATATAACAATCCATTTGTATCATAGGGGAAAAGATTTGTTTTGGATAGTGCCTTTTGGGGAGTGAATAGTTCCGATTTGGAGGGCTATGCCGACTGCCCCGAAGCATAAAAGGTGCGAAAAGCGCTGCACCTTTCGTATTTTTTCGTGTTTTCCGCGCTTGTTGAAACGCAGTTTACTTCCAGGTTTGGAAGTGTTTCAGGTCTTGCCGATTGCAAGCATTAAATCACCAGATACAGAAATGCGGAGAGGGCGCAGAAGCAGAATATGCAGGCTGTCACCATATATTGCAGCGCTTTGCGTACACCGCTCCCCTGCCCTTGCAGGGCCATGCCCAAAAAGCCCGCGCCGCAGAGCAGGGTGGGAACCATGTAGCGGAAGTCCATCGTGCAGCCATAGGGATAGGAGAGGTAGAAATAGACCATGAAGATCAGCTGTACGACCCAGAGGGCGGAGAGCATCCACGCGCCCATGCCGAAATTCTTGCGTTTGCGCACGAGGATATAGAGCAGGGCGGCGACGGACAGGAGGATGAGCGCGAGGTTCAGCGCGAGCAGGGCGTAGGCGAGCGCGCTATGCTGTGCCGCCACCTCCCACTCCCCGAACAGGGAGCTTTTCAACAGATAGATCGAGAGGTTGCCATCCTCCCAGGGCGAGGCGTGCGGACGGTTGAAGATTTGCGCGGGTGGAAAGGGCGCGAAGCGCTGCCAAAGCGAGAGGGTGCCTTTATACTGCGGGCCGCCCGGCACGGGTACAAAGCCCAGGGGCTGCCCGAGAACCGCAAGATTGCGCAGGGCATGCCACAGACCGAGCGGGAGGGAGATGGCGCCGAACAGCGCGAAGCGGGCGATGAGGGCGCACTTTTCGTTGCGCGGGGCGCGTTGTAATAATTTAATAAGAAAGAACGGCGCGATTACAAAGGCGCAGGTCGCCATATTCGTCTTGGCCATCATGCCGAAGCCCATGCAGAGGGCGAGCGCGACCGTGTTCTTGGTCTCGGGGCGCGCCCACCAGCGCAACAGCCACAAAAAGGCCGCGGCATAGAGGAGTATGGCGAGCATATCATTGTTGACACTGCCCGATAAGATAAACAGGGTCGGATGCAGGGCGACCAGCGCGGTTGCGGCGATGAGCGGGATGCCGCGCAGTTTCAGCTCCCGGAAGACGCGGTAGGCGACGACCATAAAGCAGGCCGAATAGAAGGCGGTCAGATATTGCACGCTCTCCAAGCTGCGCGGGAGGTCCATGCGAAACAGCGCATTGGCGCGCAGGCACAGCGCCGCGAGTGCGTGGTGCAGGGGCGGATGATAGAACTGATAGGTATTGGTCTGCGGCAGGCGCCAGCTGTTTGTGAAATGGAAGATATAGCCCCAATGCCCGAAATCTTCGAGCCTGTCGACATCGTGCTGGCGGACATAGACGCCCGTTTGCAGCACGTAGCAGATGCGCACTATCAGACCTATGGCCATGACCAGCGCCGCTGCGCGCGCGGTCGTCAGTTTGCCGCAGAGATATAGGATGACGCCGATTATGACCATGCAGACCGCGCCCAGCAGCGAGAGCAGGCGCAGGTTCTGGCGGATAAAGCCCTCGGCCAGTGGATTATAGAGGATATGCAGCAGCAGAAACGCGGCGCCGAGCAGGACATAGGGCCAGGGGCCGCGTTTGATCCATGACAGGCGGTGGGGGCGCTTGTTCATAGCTGTATAATCAGCCCCGCCAAAAAGCGCAGTATCCGCGCGGCGTCGTCGGCGCCGATAACGTTATCGTCCGTGACGTCGGCGTTGATTCTGCCCTGTTGGGAGAGCTCTGCCAGACCCGCCAGAACGCGCAGTATCAGGGCGGCGTCGGCGGCATCCACGTCATTGTCGCAGTTCGCGTCGCCGCGGCGCGTGGAAATGGAGGAACCGCCGGGCGGAAAGGGCCAGGGCCAGGGCTCCGCGCCCAAATTCAACTTCGGATAGCCCGTGCCGTGCCAGCTCCAAACATCGGCAAAGAGCCAGTCCAACAGTTCATAGGTGATGCTGCTGATAAAATATTCTTCCGTGAGCGATTCGCCGTGCAGTTTGTCGGGGGCGCTGTTCGGGTCGCTGTCGGGGATAATTGCGCCGTTGACGGTCAGAAGGTCGTAGCGATAGCAGTTCAATATCCCGCTGCCCGCCGTATATTGCCTGCCCACGGCGGCGGACACGTTTGCCGTGCCGCTGACATTGCCCGTGCTGAGGGCGCAGGCGATGCTGCTGCCTATGCCCTGATAGCCGAGCAGACCGCCGATATTCGCGCCGCCCGTCACGTTGCCCGTGGCATAGCAGTTGCCAATGCCGGCGCCATTGCTCTGCGCGCCCACGAGACCGCCCGCATAGCTGCCCGCGACATTGCCCGTGGCATAGCAGTTGGTGATTGCGCCGCCCGTCTGGCCGCCGACGAGACCACCGACATAGTATTTACCGCCGCGCACCGGGGTGGCGGCATAACTGCGCGAAAGGTTTACGCCGTCCAACGCGCCCGCGAGACCGCCGACGTCATTGTCGCTCCCATAGACCTCGCCGCCGCGCACATAGCATCTGTCTATATCCCGACCCGTCATACTGCCCACGAGACCGCCGACAGCAGCGTGGCCCGTGACGCCCGCGGGCGCCAACTCCACGCCCAAGTTTTGTATGCTTGCATCCTGCGCGTATCCGAAGAGACCTATGCCGCTGCCGGCGGGGCGATTGATCCAAAGTCCCGTGATTTCAAAGCCGCCGCCCTCGAAAGTACCGCGGAAGGGGTTCGTTTGCGTGCCGATGGGCGCAAAGCCCGCGCCCGCGTTGTGGCCCGCGCCCGTGGGCGCGAGGTAGTCTGTCATATCGATATCGTTTTCCAAGCGCGCGATTTTCCCCGCGAAGCTGTCGCCCGCGTTCACTGCCGCCGCGAACTGCGCCAGTTCCTCCGGCGTGCGTATGCGCAGCGGCTCGGGCGTGGGGGGTGCCGTCGGCGTGGGCGTCGGCGTTGGTGTATCAATAATCAGGACATAGGCGCCCGAGACCCAGCCTATGATATCCGTGCCGACCACATGCACCAGATACCAGCCGTTCTCCTCGGCATAGATGATCAGCTCCGCGCCCTGCGAGATGGCAACGATGATATCATACTGCACGCCCGGCCCCTTGCGCACGTTCAGCCCGGCTGTGTTGACGACGCCATACAGGATGGGATCGGTCGGCGGCAGGGTGGGCAGACCGGGGGAAGTTGGCGTGGGCGTCGGCGTCGGCGGGTTGGGGCATTCCACCTCGTTCCAGCAGGGGTCCAATGGGTGTATGGAAGTTGCCTGCTCCGTGCCACCGCCGACCGTGAAGCCGCCGCCGTCGTGCGTATAATATTTGAAGCCGTCGCGCGGGAAGTTCGCGCCATAGGCGCGCCCCGCGGGGCCGAGGTTATAATTGTTGCTGCCCGCCTGCGAGACGATGGCGCCGCCCGTCGCGCCCGTGGCCCCTGCGTATTTCACGGTCACCGCTTCGGGGCGTACGACCTGCACATGGCCCGAGCCGCCCGTGGGGTTTTTCCAGGTGGTGATCGTGGGGAAGCCGTTGTTCGCGCGCACCTGCGCCACGGTGGGGTCCACCTCCACCCAGCCATAGGCGGCGCCGTTTGTCTCCACCCAATTATAGTATGTGTTCGCATTGACCTCATAGCAGCCCAGCGCCAGCACGGCGGCATAGCTCTCGCCCACGGCGGGCAGATAGGGGGTCTTGCCGTCCGGTTTCAGCCAGTGCGGAAAGTGGACGCGCATCGCGGTCATCACATCCCAGCAGTAGATATTGCAATAGGTGAAGCCACCGCCCGGCAAAAAGCGCGTATTGGTTTCGACTTGGAATTGGTCTATGATTTCGTTATAGGCGACCGGCCCGCGCGCGCCCGGCAAATTGTGCAGGGCGGGGTTGTTGGTCAGCGCGCGGCTGATCACGGAAGCGTTGGGGCTATTCGTCACAGTCGTGTTCACACCATGCGGTACGGCGACATATTTCTTTTCGACATAGCCCAAGAGGGAGCCGTCATACAGGATGCGGTACCAAGCGCCCGTCGCGTCTACGATAAGTACAAAGCTGTCCGCGCGGATATAGCCCAAGATGGTGCCGCTTTCGCTTGCAGCATCGCGCACATAGAGCTGATCCACCGCCTGCCCGACGCGGCTGGTCAATACCGCCGTGGTGGCGGAACTGGCCGCGCCCGACAGCGTGGAGACATAGCCGAAGCTGTTTTTTGCGTACTCCGCGCGCATCCAGCGCGTGGGCGTGTCGATGCCCGTGATATGCAGATACGCACCGTTGGGCAGCGTTGTGAGGAGCGCCGCCGTGGCGTTGGGCTGGGCGCGCACATTCTGCGCGCTGCCCGTCACCTGCCCGACAAAGGAGAGCAAGGTGACGCTCTCGTCGGTCAGGTCGGCATAGCTCTCCTCCGCCGCCGTGCCGAGTATGGGGAAGAGGGAGAGCAGCAATATAAGGCACAGGGTGAGCGCCGTGAATTTTGTGGGACTGCGGGGTTCAAGCTTTCGCATTGCAACTTTTCCTCCGTTGTATCAGGCAGCCTGTTGTATACAGCATTATATCACGAAAGGGGTTTATAAAGAAACACCTTTTTTGCAATCGTCCCGCTGCATACAAACCGACTTCGCAAATGCACATAACCCGTAGGGTATAGCGCATGTCTCACCTGCTGCTGTATACAAAACCGACTTCGCAAATGTACAGGTTTACGAAGTCGGCGGATATGGAGAATTATAGTGAAAAAAACATGTAAAGTCAACAAAATACACGGGAATTCACGCAAAAACGGTCCGAATTGTCGCTTTTCGTCGATAAATGGCGGGCTTCGTTAATGTGTACTTTTGCGAAGCGACGCGCAAAATCATATGGGAGATTAAAATCAACAATGGGAATGTTCGATGATGAATTCCGCAAGATAAAACAAGCGGAGTATGATGCGAATGAACGGGAGCTTTTGCGCCGCGCGGAGCAGCGAGAAGCTGCTCGCATTTCAAGAGCGTATTTTGTGAATGCCTTGCAGGAGTATTTGGAAGCGGTGAAGAGATATGGATATAAGCCCAAAAATCAATCTGGATCGTGGTGGATATATATTCATGACATTAATCTGCGTAATTTTTGCGAAAGGCTGGGAGTCAAGTATAGGGAGGGGTCTTATCTTTCCCCAAAAGCTTGCTGTTTCATGTCAGACTCCAAAGGCCGCTTCTATGCCGGATACATGAGCGATTCTCGCAAAAAAAGTTCCGAGTACCTATATAAATCAACAGGGAAGCCTACGTGGTTGAAAGAGGGTTGGGATTATTGGGACGTTGGTTCAATTAAGCAAGTTACTATGGATGTTGCGGTTGATTATATAATCAATTACCATTACGAATCTTTTCGAAACCAACCTTTTCGAACACAGGAGGAAGCAAAAGATTATTTTGTAAGGATGTTGACAGACACAAGCCTGTATCAGCGATGATGGCCATTGCATTGAATTCACTGATAAAACAACGATGCGAGGAACTGCACAATGCGCGGACAAATTCTGCAATGCCCCAACTGCGGGGGACCGCTTGACGATCCAAGCCTGACATATTACGAACGCTGTGCATGGTGCGGGTATGCCGTACGCATGGCCGACGGTTTTATTGTTGCAAACGACAGGATTCTGGAGAACGGATACCGCTTTCTGTCCGAATCAAAATTTTGGGAAGCAGACTCGGAATTCGACAAGGTTTTGCAGCGCGATACGAAATGCAGCCGCGCCTATCGGGGCAAGATGCTTGCAAGAAACACGTGGACGGACGAAGCGGCGGCAGAGCATCCCGATGCTGTGGCAAGAATCTGCGCGGATATGATCGCGCGCGTGGAGTTGTTCCAGCTGACAGACGCGCGCATTGCCGCCGAAGTGCTTTCGATTCTGATGCCCGAATTTGACGCCGCGATGCAATATGCCATCGAATTGGACAAGCAGGGTCTGCGCCTGTTTTTTGAACGCTTGCACGCAAGCGCGCTTGCATATATTCAAACGCGGCAGGAGGAAGCGCAGGCGCAACGGTTGCGGATCGAACAGCTCATACGCGCCGAAAGATACATACAGGAACAGGAAGAGCAAGAGTCAAAGCGCTTGCATAGGAAGAATTCTCGCTTTGAAAGTGTGTCCGTTATTTTTGTTTTTTCGGCAATCCTTGGCGCAATCGCGCTGATCGTTGGCTGTTTCGTTTCGCCGGGGACGCCGCTTTGGACGGTTGTCGCGGGGGTTACGGGTTTGGGCTGGGGGTATACCATTATTGTAATCGGCCGAAGCAGCATAGGCGCGGCAATCTTCTGGGGTGGCATTGTGGGTTTGCTGGTGCTTCTGCTAATCGTTTCCTATTCTTGCAGTATCGCGGGGCAGATAACCGCGTTTATTTCCGTCGCCATCGGCATTGTAATCGGTATACTGCGTCGATAATTCTACTACCGAAAATCCTATATATTCAGTTTTTCCGCGACGATATACAGGGGGCGGCGCTTTACTTCGTCGTAGACGCGGCCGAGGTACATGCCTTGGATCGCCATAAAGATAAAGGTGATGCCTTGCAACAGGACGAAGCCCGAGATGCCGAGACTGTATATCCAGATGAGCTTGTCGTTGGGCAGTTGTATCCACATGACGGCGAAGAAGATGAGAGCCAGCACGGCGAGGACGCTGAGCGCGACGCCCCAGCCCAGCGGCAGGGTAAGCGGTTTACTGGAGAAGCCCGTGATGCCGTCCATGGCTAATTTGAGCATCTTTTTCAGCGTGTATTTGGTCTTGCCCGCGGCGCGCTCCTGGCGGACATATTCCAACGGCTCGGCCTCGAAGCCCATCCACGCGCTCATGCCGCGCAGGAAGCGGGCGTTCTCGCGCATCTCCAAAAACACGTCGGCCACCTTGCGGTCGAGCAGGCGGAAGTCGCCCGTATCCAAGGGGATCGGATAGGCGCTCATCGAGCGGAGCAGGCGGTAATAGACGGCGGCTGTCAGTTTCTTGAAAATGGTTTCGCCCTCGCGCTTGGCGCGCTTGCCGTAGACGATCTCCGCGCCCGCCTTCCAGCGCTCGACCATCTGGGGGATGATTTCGGGCGGGTCCTGCAAGTCGACGTCGATGATGATGAGGGCGTCGCCCTTCGCCGCGTCCATGCCGCAAGTCACCGCCAATTGGTGTCCGAAGTTGCGGGAAAAGGAGAGGACTTTCACCTCCTCGTGTTCTTTTGCGAGTTTGCGCAGAACTTTCATGGTGCCGTCGCGGCTGCCATCGTTGACATAGATGATCTCATAGGGGTGACCGGTGCTCTGCATCGCCGCGTCCATGCGGGCATAGGACTCTTCCAGGACTTCTTCTTCGTAGTATACGGGGATGATGAGGGACAGCAGTTGTTTTTGTTCCATGGGTGGCCTCCGTTTATTAAATTGGTTGAATTGAGCATATGGAGGATGGTGGAGGGCGCGATATATCGCGCCCCTACTTCTCCCACCGCTTAAACAGGGTGGATACGGGTTTGTAGATGAGCAGGGTGATGCCGAAGATCAGGAGGTATTTGGCCAGCGTGAAAGGGAGGTTGAAGATCAACAGTGCCTGCCACATATTCTGCACGCTTGGAATGAGGGCTTGGTACATACCCAAAATCACCGACCAGGGCAAGCCTACCACCTTGACAAAGAGCGGGAAGATCACATAATAGTTCAAGAACAGGGAGAACAGCGCGCTGGCGAACGCGCCAATCAGCGCGCCCCAGGCCGCGCCGCCGCGGCTGCGATGTTTTTTATAGATGAACCCTGCGCAGAGCAGGAGGGGCAGCGAGATCAAGTACGCGCAGAGGTCGCCCACCCCCATGGTGGAGGAAAAGGGCAGGTTCAACAGCGCGTTGACCGTGCTGACCGCCGCGCCGCCAAAGGGGCCGAACGCGAACGCGGCAATCAGCGAAGGCAGGTCACCGAAGTCCAATTTCAGGAACGGGGGCAAAAACAGCAGCGGGATTTCCAAGCGCCGCAGCGCGAAAGCCAGAGCCGCCAAGGCACCCATGTATACGTATTTAGACCATTTTTTGTTCATTGTTCGTTCTCCCTTGGTTTGTTGTATTCGAGTTCGCACGGGCGCGATAAATCAGCCCCTACGGTTGCGATAAAAATCGTTCCAGTTCCTCCGCATTTGGCGTGGCGTGACCGCCTTTGCCCGAGACGCAGATGGCGGCTGTGGCGCAGGCGCGGCGGTTTGCGTCGGCAAGACTGTGCCCTTGCAGGAGGGCTGTGATAAAGCCTGCGTCGTAGGCGTCGCCCGCGCCTACTGTGTCTATCACCTGCACGGGGAAAGCGGGGCAGGCGTGGGTTTCGTCCTTTGCGTATACCGTCGCCCCCTGCGCGCCCGCGCGGGCTACCACCGTGTAGCCGCGCGCGGCCAGGGTTTTGACGGCAGCGTTGGCGTCGTCCATGGACAGGAGGGGGGCGATCTCATCCTCCGCGCTGCCGAAGATATAGTCACAGTATGCCAGCGCTTCGGCGATATTACGCGCGAAAACGGCGTCCTCATAGGATTCCGGGCGGGCGTTGATATCGAGACTGACGGGTACACCCGCCTGTTTGCAGCGGCGCATTAGGTTGAGCTGGGTTTGCGCCGCCGGGCCTTCGCGCAGGGTGATGCCGCTGGAATGCATCCACGATATCCTGTGCTCGATGCCATCCGGCACCTGTTCCGCTGTGATTTGATGCTGACTGGCGCAGTGGCGCGGCAGGGCGAAGATCGTGCGGTCGCCGTCCCTGTCCAGAATAATCAGCACCATAAAGGTATGGATATCGCGGTTTTTTACAAAGAGCGAGACGTCCGCGCCTTCGGCGGTCATATCGTCGTAGAGCATCCTGCCATAGTGATCATCGCCCACGGTGCCGCAGAACATGACGGGCAAACCCTGCCGCGCGATGCCGACCGTCGTATTCGCCACGGAACCGCCCGGGTAGGTCTGCACGGTCAAGTCTTCGCTATCCAAAAGCTCCCCCTCACGGACACGCCGGGCGGCGCCATAGGGGATGTGGATATCGGGGCAGATGTCGCCGAAGCAGAGGATGGGGTGCATTCTTTCTCCTTGCTGTGTTTGCTATTCCCGTGTGTGCGGGAGCGGGAGGTAATAGGTAATAATGCAGAATGCAGAGAGGGTGGATTCAGTTTTCTCTGCATTCTGCATTCTTACTTATCCTCTAAACAAAATTCTTATCCACATCTACGACCGTAAAGTAATTCTCTCCCAGCGTTGCGACGCGGGATTGGAGGAAAAACTTGATTTCCGCGTCTCGGAGACGGAATTTGTGCGGGACTACTATGTCGAAGATGAGGTTTGTGTGCGTGGGGCCGGTGACTACGCGGAAGTCGTGAATGCTGGCGCGGGGGTCGAGTTCGGCGGCGAAGGTAGCACATTGCCCGCGCAGGGCGAGGGTCTCATCATCGTGCGTGGCGACGGGATCCATGTGTATAGTCGCGTTGCAGTGCAGTTTTTGGCGCAGGGCGCGCTCGGCGTTGTCCACCACGTCGTGGAGTTCCAGCATATCGCCGTCGGCGGAGACCTCGGCGTGGAGGGAGATGATCAGGCGGCCCGGGCCGTAGTCATGGATGATCATATCGTGCACGGCGAGGATTTGGGGATAGGAGAGGACGAGCCCCGTGATCTCCTCGATCAGTTCCTTATCGGGGGCCTGGCCCAGCAGGGGGGATATGGTTTCCTTGGCGGCCTTGAGGGCAGTGAACGCGATAAAGCCCGCCACCGCCATACCGCACCAGGCGTCCAACTGCCAACCGTAAAGCTTGGACAGGATGGCGCAGACCAGCACGACCGAGGTGGCGATGACGTCGCAAAGACTGTCCGCCGCGACGGCGCGCATGCTGGCCGAGCCGATGCGTTTGCCGATGCGCCTATTATAGAAGGCCATATAGAGCTTGACCAAAATCGAAGCGCCGAGTACGACAAAGGAGACGGTTTGGAAGACCGCACCCGCTTCGGGGCTCAGCAATTGTTCGAGAGATTCGCGGAAGAGACTATAGCCCGCCAGCAAGATGCCCATCGCGATAAAGAGACCGAAGACATATTCGAAGCGCCCATGCCCGAAGGGGTGGCCCGTGTCCGGCTCCTGTGCGGAGAGTTTGAAACCCACGAGCGAGAGGAGGGAACTGCCCGCGTCGCAGAGGTTGTTATAGGCGTCCGCCGTGATGGCGATGGAGCCGGAGAGCGCGCCCGCGAAGAATTTGGCCGCGGAGAGCAGCAGATTGAGGACGATGCCCACCACGCCGCAGAGCATGCCGATGCCCGCGCGGGTTTTGGGGGCGCGGTGGTCGTGTTTGGCGGGGGGAAATATCCATTTTATGAGTAGGCTTAGCATGGGGGTATTGTAGCATGTTTAGAGGAAAGTGGAAAGAGGAAAGTGGAAAGTTAGGCAATAGGCAGTAGTTTTGAATGCGGTATCAAGCTGTATACCCCGAATACAAGGCACTACTGCCTGCTGCCTGTTGCAAACAAACATCCCCACAAAGTAAGAAGTTTTACATCCGCTTGAATTGTGTCAAAATGGTTGCGAAGAAATGAATTTTCGTGTAGAATTATTATGTATGTATTGTGCCGGAGTGCGGTTTTTGGGCCGGCAAATAACGATCAATCAGGAGGAACACTTGTGAAGAAGAGATTTTTGTCTTGGATTTTGGCGCTGCTGCTGGTGCTCGCCATTGTGCCTATCGCCATTGGGCCGCAGCAGGCCTACAGCGCGACGCGCGGCGAGATGCCGATACCGGAGCCCAACGCGCTGCCGGGCCCCGATACTTTTTCCTGGGACAACGCGACAGTCTATTTTCTGCTGACCGACCGCTTTTACAACGGGGATCCTACGAACGACCATTCCTATGGCCGCTTGAAGGACAAGAACGGGAACATTGTCTCGGGCGTGGATCCCAGCGCCACCTTCCACGGCGGCGACTTTGCGGGCATTACACAGAAGATCGAGGACGGCTACTTCACCGATCTGGGCGTGAACGCCATTTGGCTGAGCGCGCCCTATGAGCAGATTCACGGCTATGTTTGCGGCGGCGGCCCCGGCTTCCCCCACTATTCCTACCACGGCTACTATGTGCTGGACTATACGACGACCGATTTGAACTTCGGCACGGAACAAGAGTTCCGCACCCTCGTAGATACCGCGCACGAGCACGGCATCCGTATCGTGCTCGACATTGTTATGAACCATGCGGGTTACAACGATTTGCTCACGATGAACAAGTATAACTTTGGCGTGATCAAGAACAGCGGCTGGCGCGACATCTATGACAACCATAGCGGCGCGGACAGTCCGTACCACGGTTGTATAGATTATGAAAACAACTCGGCAGCGTGGGGCAGATGGTGGGGCAGTTCCTGGGTGCGCGCCGGCCTGCCGGGCTACAACACGAACGGCAGCGGCCCGAGCGACGAAACCATGATGCTGGCGGGGCTTCCTGATTTCCGCACAGAAGAGCGAAATACTGTTAGCGTCCCCACCTTCCTGCAAGAGAAGTGGGCAGCGGAAGGCCGCACTACGCGGGAAACGAACAGGCTCAACAGCTTTTTCTCCCGCGGGCAGCAACGCAATGTGCGCAACCACCTGATCGCGTGGCTCTCCCAATGGGTGCGCGAATACGGCGTGGACGGCTTCCGCTGTGATACAGCCAAGCACGTCGCCCTCGAGGACTGGAGTGCGCTGAAGGATGAGTGCGTCATCGCACTGAAAGAATGGAAGCAGGCCAACCCCAACAAAAAGCTGGACGATTTAGATTTCTGGATGGTTGGCGAGGCTTGGGACCACGGTTCGGGCAAGAGCCCGTACCATACGCAGGGCGGCTTCGACTCCATGCTCAACTTCAACACCCTCACCGGCGGACTGATTGACAGCACCACAAAGGCGGCGGGCGTCTATGCCGATTACGCGGGCAGAATCAATGCCGCGGGTTCGGGCTTCAATGTATTGTCCTTCATGTCTTCCCACGACTCCGCCAGAATCGGCGGCAACAGAATCTTTTTGGGTTCCGCCTTCCTGCTGCTGCCGGGCGGCGTGCAAATCTATTACGGCGATGAGTCCGGCGTCACAAAAAACTCTTATCAGGGCAACGGCGACCACTGGTACCGCGCGGATATGAACTGGGGTTCCATGGATACCGCCGTGCTGGAACACTGGCAGACCGTCGGTCAGTTCCGCAACAACCATATCGCCGTCGGCGCGGGACAGCACGCGAGCCTTACCGTATCGGGCGGCGGCTATGCCTTCAGCAGAACCTATAGCCGCAACGGCATCAACGACAAGGTTGCCGCCGTTATCGGCGCGCCGAACAACGCGAACATCACCGTCACTGTCTCCTCGCTCTGGGGCAACGGCACGGTGCTGACCAATGCCTATGACGGCAGTGAAGCCACGGTCACGGGCGGCACGGTCACCTTCAACAGCGGCAAAAACGGCACGATTCTGATTCAGGAACCGGACGGCAGCCCCGGCATCTCTCTCTCGGGCAACGCGGAATTCACCGGCTCGCAGACAGTCACCCTGACCCTGACGAACGCCGATTCCGCCAAGGTCTCCATCGACGGCGGGAACAAGTTCCTGGCTCTGAGCGGCACCAGCTTTGAGATCGGCGCGACCGCCTATCCGGGCGACACGGTGAAGGTCGTCGTCGAAGCGGAGAACGCGGTCAAGAAGGTTACAAAGACGTTCAGCTTTAAAAAGTTGGATCCGAACGCGGTGACCCCGATTACCCACGCGAAGATTCATATCAAGCCCTATCCGGGCGTGACCGACGCGCCGACCGTGTATATGTGGTATGGCTCGCCCAACCAGCAGCCCCTCGGCGGTTTTCCGGGCACGAAGATCGGGACGGGGAGTTTGCCCAACTTAAAGGACGAAGACGGCTACTGGCTGGTGGAGCTCACCTCCGTGACGGAGAACTATAACGTCATCCTCAGCAACGGCACCAATCAGGCGCAGAGCGAGGATATTACGGGCCTGTTCGGCGAAGTGTGGTTGGAGGTGCAGGGCCCGGGTTATAAGCCCGTTGTGCGCTTCAATAACGAAGACCCCGTAGACCCGCTGGCCGAATTGAAAGCCTTGGTTCGCAAGATCAAGAATATGGATCCCGCCGACTATACCGATACCATGAACGCGCTCCTCGCGCTGATAGGTCCCGCGGACACCATTATTGCAAAGGGTGAGAATGCCACGCCGACGGAGATTGCCAATATGATCTTGCAGCTCCAGAATGCGCTGAATAACCTGATGCTGAACAACCCGTTCGTGTATACAACGACAGTCGGCGATACCACGATCAGCGGCATTGCCGCGCCGGGTGCGACGGTGACAGTCGTCATTGGCGGCATCAGCTATACGACCGTGACGGACGATATCACGGGCGAATGGAGCGTGACCGTACCCGTGCTGGGCGCGACAACGGAGTATGATATTTTCGCCGTGCGCGACGGCATCTCCAGTTCCATCCTGCATTACACGGTGGGTGGCTCGGGCAATACCCCGCCGCCGACACCCACGCCCACACCTACCCCCACGCCGACGCCGACACCGACACCCACGCCTACCGGAATGACCCCGACGCCCACACCAACGGCGACGCCGACGCCTACCCCCACCCCGACACCCACCCCAACGCCCCCGCCGACACCGACACCTTCGGGCGATTATACGTACAAAATCCATATCTACGAGTGGAACGACGCGCCTGTCATCCTCGATTTGGATAACAGCAAGACGGAAACGGGCTATGAGTTTGCCCCCGCAAATGCGCAGGGCTGGCGGGTGGCGACTGTCACCAGCACCAAGAGCAAACTGAGTTTGGAACTGAAATGGGAGAGCAACGGGCGCACCCTGTTCCAGGTCGGCGGCAACCCCGCGGGCGGCCAGTTCGTGGTCAGTGCGGAATATCCGAACGTATACCTCTTCGGTGGCGGCGCGCAGGGCGGCGACTATGGCCCCTATGCCACCGTGTATGCCGTGCCGGACGGGCAGGGGAACGTGGTCTTCACCGCCATTTCCTATGATACGGCCATCCGCTTCGCGGGCGAGCATATCGGAACGGTGGGAACCTGGGATCCGAAGGATGCCGTGAAAACGAGCGGCGTCCCCGCTGTACTCGTTCCCACAGGCAACAACGCGAATCAGTATATGTACACATATACATACAGCCATCCCTATGCGCCGGGCTATTATGTGGATGAATTCAGCATCCTGCGCGGCAACCGCTGGTACCCGGACGGCGAGGGACGCGCCGCGCCGCTGACCGTGCCCGCGCCGACACCCACACCCACACCCACACCGACGCCCACGCCTACGCCCACGCCTACGCCTACGCCTACACCTACACCTACACCTACACCTACACCGACGCCCACGCCTACACCGACGCCGACCCGCGTACCCGGCGACGCGGATTGCGATGGCGACGTGGACGCCGCCGACGCCGCGCTGATCCTGCGCTGGCTGGCCGGGATAGGGGTTATCTCGGAGCAGGGCATGCTCAACGCGAACGTCAACGGCGACGGCGCGGTGGATGCTTCGGATGCCGCCGCTATACTGCGCTTCTTGGCGGGGATAGGGATTCTGATATAAATAAGTAATAGGGAATAATGCAGAATGCAGAGAGGCTGGAGACGACCTCTCTGCATTGTTTATTTGCGTCGTTTTGTCCTGCCATACCTGTGCAGGTTTGATTCCGGGAGATTTTATCCTCCTATATAGATAATATCTCCTATCTGTCGGTTGCCTTGGGTGGGGTTGTTGATGCGTTCGCCTTCGAAGATCAGGGCCGCGGTGGCGCCGTTGAGGTTGTAGGCGACTGTGCAGCCGAGGGAATAGAAGAGTTGGGAGAGTTCGGCGAGGGTCATATCATCCTCCACCGTCACGAAGCAATAGTGGCCCGGCCCGTAGTAGCCTATCGCGCTGCGGGGGCCTGCAAGCTTGTCATCTTTCCCGAACGATGCGATGGGCTGCCCGCCCGCCAGCAGTGCGGGGCCACAGCTCCAGATTTGCTGTGCGCCGCGCGCGAGGGCCGCGTCTATATCGAAGGCGTCCTTTGTATAGGTCTCCATAACGCCGTCCGCATAGAATACGCAGACGTCGCCCGCCGCGCTGTCGCGATAGAGTACACCGTTGCGCAGGACTATGCCCTCCTGCCGCGCGCTGCTGAAGTCGCCGGAGATGGCGAGGATGGCGCCGACATTTTGCGCGATATTCTCGGCGAAATCCTTGTTACGGGCGCCGAAAGCGTCATTCGCGAAGGCTGTGCGCAGAGCGCCGGGGTCCGCTATCACGATGTTCGCCACATAATAGCTTGCGCCGTACGCTGCTTCTTTTCGGATGCTGATGCAGGTGTTTTCGTCCCCGTATCTGTAGGCGATGGACGCGTAGTCGGGGAGCGCCGCGAGGTAGGTGAAAATCTGCTCTCCGTCAGACGCGAAATAATATGAATCACCCGGAATCATCGCAATTGTAACGCTTCCATCGGTAAGTCCTATGACGTGCGCATACACGATTGCGTCGTCTCCTAAAATGTGTTTTATGCGCGCGATATCCTCGTCCTGTTCCGTCCTTTCCTCGGGCGCGGGCGTGGGCTCTGTCACGGGCGGTTCGGGCGGCTCTTCCGCCGCCCGTTTGGACAGGCAGGCGGTGGTGAAAAACAGGAAGATGGCGCAGAGGGATATGATAATCGTCAGCAGCAGGATCGCCGCGGATTTTTTCTTCGGGTGCATAATGGTGGCTATCCTTTCTTTCAATTGGCTCCCTTTGGGCAACAGGGAGCGGACGGGTGAGGGGTTGGTATGCGATTGCATGATGCGCGCCGCACGCAGGAGGGCGTTGCTGTATGCATAGGCCCCCTCGCCTTGCAGGCGGCGCACGACGGCGGCATCGCAACGCGCTTCCACGCGCCGCTCGTGCAGGCGGCAGGCGATCCATACCAGCGGGTTGAACCAGTGCAGGGCGCGGGCCAAGAGCCAAAGTTGCTTGGTCCAGAGGTCGCGGTGGCGTATATGCTCCGTCTCGTGGCAGAGTATGGTGCGCAGTTCCGCAGGCTCCATACTCTCCAAGAACACGGGCGGGATCAGGATTTTGGGACGGAAACAGCCGAACACGGCGGGGGCAACCACGACGTCGCAGGCGAGAACCGGATATTTGGCGTCTTGCAGCAGGGCGGCGTCCGTTACCGGGGCGCAACGGCGCAGTTTGCGCGCGAAACGCAGGGTTTTGATGCCGTGGAGCAACAGTATGCTTGCCGCGCCCGCAGCCCAGAGCCATATCGCTATCTGCCAGAGGTCTATGCTCGGCGCGGGTCGCTGCACTGTCGGGGTGGCATTACTTTCCGTGGCGGGCGCGGGGTTTGCCGCGTTGATTTGCACCGGATTTGCGGCGGCGGGAAGGGGCTGCAACTCCGCCTGCGGCGGCGCTTGCGCTTGCACCTGCGCGGGGATATAGATGGGCAGATTTGGCGCATCGGCGGGGAGCAATGCGATGGGGCTGGGTATGGATACGGGCAGGAGCAGGCGCAACAATACCAGAGCCCAGAGCAGGCAGGCGGTGGTCGCTCGCAAGCGCCGCGCGCAGAGCCGCGTCAGGCCCCAGAAGAGCAGGATCATGCCCGAGGCCATCAGGCTGCTTTGCAGTATCGCGATCACGATGCTGTGCATGGCTATTCTCCTTTTTGTCTTGCCTGCCGAATCAGGTTCTCCAAAGCGTCCAGATCCGCGTCCGACAGCTTCTCGTTCTGCAACAGCCCTGCCACCATATGCGGCAGCGAGTCATAATAGCGGCGCAGTATGCCGCCCGAGCGGTCTGCGGCGTACGTGGCCTTGCTGACGAGCGGATAGTATTCCAGCGTGCGGCGGTTGACCTCCCGCGTACCCACCAGTCCCTTTTCGATGAGACGCGCCAGATAGGTGCGCACGGTTTGGCGGGACCAGTCGCGCTCGGTTTCGATTTCGCGCAGGATTTCCGCGCTGCCGCAGGCGCCGTCACGCCAGAGAATTTCCATGATGAAGTTGTCGGCGTTTGATAGACCGGGGTATTTGTTCATATGTTTCCTTTCCTAACTCGGCGGGCGTATTGGTATCCGCCCTACGATTAGACGTAATGCATTCGTCGGTTGTAGACTACAACATTACGTCACTCTTGTCAAGCCTTTTTTTGAGATATTGCAAATATTCCGTTTCCTGTGGTATACTGCGCTATCATAATGAAGATGGGGTAAAAAATTATGTCAAAGATTATCCTGACAGCGGACACCGCTTGCGATTTGGGGCCGGAACTTATTGCGCGCTATAACGTGAAGCGTATACCCTTCCATGTGATCTTCGGAGAACAGGAATATAAGGACGGCGTAGACATCGACGCGGATAAGCTCTATGCCATCTGGGGCGAGACGGGCAAACTGCCGCGTACCGCCGCGCTGAATACCGAGGATTTCACCGCGTTTTTCAACCAGCACATGGAGGAGGGGGCGGAGATCGTCCATATCTCCATCGGTTCGGGCCTGTCTGTATCCTGCCAGTGCGCCGGCGTGGTTGCCGAGGAGATGGGGAATGTGCATGTGGTGGATTCGTGCAGCCTGTCTGCGGGCATCGCGCTGCTGGCTTGCGTGGCGGGCGACCGCATCGCCGCCGGGGAGACGGACGCCGCGAAATTGGCCGCCGATTTGCGCGAACTCGCGCTGAAGACCAGCGCGACCTTTGTGCTCGACTGTTTGGATTTTATGCGCGCGGGCGGGCGCTGCAGCGGCTTTGCACAGCTGAGCGCGGCGCTCTTGAAGATCAAACCCAGTCTCAAAGTGTGCAACGACAGGCAGGGCACCATGGCCGTCGGCAAAAAGTATAACGGCACGGTCGCCCGCGCCGCGATGCGCTATTTGCAGGATCAGCTCGAGGGGCGCACGGATATCGATCTGCGCCACGCGTTTCTCACACATTCGGGCATGCCCGAGGAGACCCTGCTGCAGCTCAAGGAGGCCATACAGGCCTTGCAGCCCTTTGAAGAGATCCACATCACGCGCGCCAGCTGCACCATCTCCACCCATTGCGGGCCGGGGACGGTGGGGGTGTTGTTTATTACGAAGTAAGAGGTTTTTGAAATATTGAGTTAAGAGTGAATAGTTAAGAGTTAAGAGTTGCGGTAATTTTAAGAATCGCTTGCGATTCTTACCATAGCTATTCACTCTTAACTCCTAACTCTTAACTCCCCAAAGGGGGTTCCATGCTCGTCTCTCTCTCCGTTGCCCTGCTCTTTGCCTTGAGTGGCTTGTGTGTTGCCGCCCTGATTTTTGCGAAGCAAAAATTGCTTGTGCGGGTTTGGCTGGGGTTGGTGCTCGGGCTGCTATGTTGGACCTGGTTGCCCTCGCTCTTTTCCTTTATCTTCGGGTTCGCCCTGCTGAGCAATGCGCTGGGGCTTGGTGCGGCGCTGGCCGGCGGGGCCGTTTGTTTGTTTTTTGCGATACGCAAGGGGCTGATAGGGAATATCAAGCTTAGACCTGTCAGCGTGCCTGTGCTTCTTACGCTGATCGGTATACTCCTGCTCTGCGCGGCGCTCTTTCATACGCATATCATACTGCCCAAGGGCGGCGCGCTCTATGTGGGGCAGACGACCTATGGCGATTTGGCCATGCATTTGGGCTTTATTTCGAGCATCGCGCGGCAGGGCGTATTTCCGCCGGAATACAGCATTTTCCCGGGTTATGCCATCAATTATCCCTTCCTTTGCGAAACTTCGAGTGCAACGCTGATGGTCTTTGGCGCGGGTCTGCGCACGGCCTACCTTGTACCCGCGCTCTATGCCTGTGTGCTGGTCATTCTGGGCGTATATTTCTTCTTTGAACAGTGGCTGAAAAAGCCGAAGCGCGCGGCGTTTGCCACGGCCCTGTTCTTTTTGGGCAGCGGCTTCGGGTTTCTGTATTTCATCGATCTGGCCAAGGCGGGCGGCGCGATCAACGGGTTGCTTGGCGAGAATAAGACAGCGCTGGCCTATATATTGGACGGGTTTTATCAGACGCCGACCAACCTGCCCACGGTGGGCCTGCGCTGGGTGAACCCCATTGTGGATATGATGGTGCCGCAGCGGGCGACCCTCTTTGGCTGGGCCTTCCTGTTCCCCTGCCTGTATCTGCTGCACGGGTTCCGCTTTAAGAATGAGCGGCGCAACGTGCTGCCGCTGGCGGTGATTGCGGGCGCGATGCCCATGATACATACGCATTCCTTTTTGGCGCTCGGCGTACTGAGCGCGGTGTATTTGGCGCAGGACGCTTGCAGCAGAGAGGGGCGCAAGCGCCTGCTGCACTGGCTGCTCTTTGGGGGGCTTGCGGTGCTCTTGGCCGCACCCCAGCTTGTGATTTTCACCTTCCGGCAGGCGGCGGAGGGCAGCATGCTTCGCATGCACTTCAATTGGGCGAACAATGCTGATTCGTTTTTATGGTTCTATATCAAGAATCTCGGCTGGCTCTTTTTGCTGCTGCCCTTTGGCTATTTGTTGCTCTCGCGCCGCGACCGGGAGATCCTGCTCGCGCCGCTGCTGCTTTGGGCGCTGGCGGAGTTTGTGCAGTTTCAGCCTAACGAATATGATAACAATAAACTGCTCTTTGTTTGGTTTGCCTTCCTCTGCGGGCTGGCGGCGCGCTTTCTCGCGCACGCAAGATTGCGCGCGCGGGTGGCTATACACAAGCGCAGTACAGTCTCGGAACGGCAGGGCGCCTTATATAAGGCCGTTGCGTTGCTTTCCGTACTATTGCTCGGATCGGTTATCGCGCCCATAATGGCGAATCTGCGGGGCGGTGACGGATTCGCGAACATCCCCTTCCGCCAGAGCGGGTTTGTGACGATCCTGTTTTTAGTGGGGTTGCTGCTGTTTTTGCTCAGCACCCCGCTGCGTCGCCACAAACGGGCCGAGGATTTTATCTTTCCCCTACTGCATGCGGGCGGCATTGGATATCTGCTCTATCTGCTCTACGAGCAATACCGCAACGCGGCGCTGTTCCTGCACGGTCGGGCCTGCCTGATTTTGTGCCTGCTCTTTGCCGCGACCTTTGTCTTTGCGCTAATGCAGGTCTTGGAAAAGCGTCCGCGGGCGTCTCGCGGGCGCGGCAGCGCGGGCACATTTGTAGCCCTTCAGGTGGGCAGTTTTGTGCTGCTGATCACCCTATTTTTGGGCGGCATACTGACCAATGCGCGGGAACTGAAGAGCGAATACCAGGCCTTCGGCGCGGACGCGGTCGCCGCCGCCGCGTATATCGATCAAAATACGGAGCCGAACGCGATGTTTTTGACCGACGATTCCTGGCATCTCAACCCCGTGGCCGTGCTGACAGGGCGGAATATCGTCTGCGGCACGGGTACCTTCCTCTATTTCCATGGCATGGACACAGCGGAGATGGACCTGCGGCGCGCGCAGGTGCGCGAGATGCTGGAAAACCCCGCGGAAAGCGGGGCTTGGTTCGCGCTATACGGCGTGGACTATGTGTATATCGGCAGCTCGGAGCGCATGCGCTTTGCTTGTGATATAGAATATTTCGACGCGCACTTCACGCGCGTGTTTCAGAATGATGAGGCTGTGATTTACAAAGTACCGTAGATTTTTTTGCAAATACCCTTTGCATTTTACGAATTTCGTGCTATATTGTGCGCATAGTTGATTTACCCGAAAAATAAGTATTCTCGGGCGAATTGTCTATATACTTTTTAGGGAGGATGAATTCATGCGCACAGGAACAAAACGGGGACTTTCTTGTCTCCTCATATTGATGTTGGTGTTTGCCCTATTTGCGGCCATACCGCTTACATCTGCGCTGATGGATACGCGCACACTGGCCATGGTCAACAAACCCGGGGTTGTGATGTTGTATACTGTATGGACAGCCGACATGAAGTGGTATGAGATTGATGTATATGACTCAATCGGCGATACTATCGCCGCGGATATCAACACCATGGTGAGAAAAGGTCAGGTTACAGATGCAACCTTATGGCCGACTTTCATTCAGCTTTACGCATCGTATCTACCCTATTATGCATATCATACGGGTAACACCAATACTGAGAAGGTGACAACTCGCGCCTATGGTTCCGGGTTTATCATTACGCCGGACGGGTACCTTGTAACCAATGCACACGTTGTGGAGACCATCGAAGAAGATCTGTATTACAGCTTTGCGGTGAACAGCCTATACGAAGTGGTGGAATCGGATATCATTGAGTTTGCGCAGGAGATGCGTCGGCAAGGTTACGAAATGACCGAGTATGATTACAATCTTTTGTATGAAACTTTCTTCATGCTCTATGCGCAGAGCTTTGACATCAGCAATCTGCAGACCAACTATAACTGCGCCATGGGTAATATAGCGCCGGGCTCGGAGATTGGCGTGAAAAGTGTGAAACTGGATCTGCGCAAGATTGGGAATAGCGGTGGCTCTACCGGAAATTCGGCGAAGGATATTGCCATCCTCAAAATGGAAGGTAATAATTTTCCCACCGTCACGCTGGGCGATGACAGCACGCTCAAGACAGGCGATCAGGTATACGCGATGGGCTACCCTGCTGTCACGACTGTATACAAAGGTTTTGTGGATAACGAGCAGGCTATGCAGGAACCCACGTTGACGCAAGGCATCGTATCTGCGCGGAAGCAGATGGATGGCGCCGACATCATACAAACCGATGCGGCCATACATGGCGGCAATTCGGGCGGACCGCTATTCAATGCAAACGGTGAGGTTGTTGGCATGAACACATGGGCGGTTGCGGACACGCGATTTGGCGGAACCGAGGGATCCAGTTTTGCTATCCCTATTAGTGCGGTCAAAATTTACTTGAATGAACTAAACATAACGCCTTCGGAGAGTAAGTTCACCTCTGATTTCAAGATGGCCTTGGAAGCCTATAATAACGGAGATTTTCAGACGTCGATGGATTTGCTGCGAGGCATCAACGATACCAATCCGGGTTATCCGGTTGTGCAGGACTTGCTTGCCGATGCGCGCCGCGCATATGACGCCAATCCACAGCCCCTCCCAACGGATGCACCGACCAACATTGACCGTAAGCCCGTTGGCAGAATCAACTTGACCTTCTTGTGGATAGGATTGGGCGTGCTGGCCGCGGTCGCTGTGGTTGTTGTGGTTATTCTTCTAATGCAAAAGAATAAGAATAGCAAGTCTGTCGCTCCGACTTACGTTACGCCGCCATCGCTGCGTCCGGTAGCCCCGCCGCAGCCACCTGTTCCACCCGCGCCGGTGCCACAATCGACGCAACCGGTATGCAGCGGGTGCGGAGCAGCTCTTTCCGCCGACTCAAAGTTCTGCGACAAATGCGGGGAACCCGTGAAAAAACCGAAACCCAGTGCTTGCCCGAGTTGCGGCAAGGCACTGAATCCCGGTTCAAAGTTCTGCAACGAGTGCGGGACAAGGATTGATTAACAGAATATCAATATGCAGAAGCCCCTGCAATTCGCGGGGGCTTTTCTACGGACTCGTGATTATGGTAAATGATTATTTGCCACTGCAATCCCCACCGTCACCTTGAACAAGTCACCATCTACGGCGAGGGAGAGACTGCCGCCCATCAGGTCGAGGAGACTTTGGGCGATGGAGAGACCTAAGCCGCTGCCTGTGGTGTTGCGGGCGGAATCGCCGCGCACGAAGCGCTCGAGCAGCGCGCGCTCGGCGGCTGGCGGCAGGGCCTCGCGTGAGATATTGCGGAAGGTGAAGGCGGCGCCATTGCCCCTGTCCTCCAACGCGATATAGACGCGGGTGCCCGGCATGGCATACTGCGCGATGTTGGAGAGCAGATTGTCGAACACGCGGTGCAACAGCGCGGGATCACATTGGATGGGCAAGGGGGCTTCGGGAATTTGGGATTTGATTTGCAGGCCTGCCCTTTGCAGCTTTTCCTCATATTCCCCTATCGCCTGCTGCAACTGGGCGCAGGCATCCACTTGCGCGAGCACGACGGGGACATTGCCCGTGGAGGCCTTGGACGCTTCGATTAAGTCCTCGGTCAGTTTTTTCAGGCGCGAAGTTTGTCGGTTCAACACCTCTATGTAGGCCTTTGCGTCATTGTTATCCAAATCTAACTTGCCCAACAGATCCACATAGTTGACGATGGATGTCAGCGGCGTCTTGATATCGTGGGAGACGTTGGTGATCAGCTCAGTCTTGAAGCGCTCACTGCGCATGCGCTCCTCGATCTCCTTTTGCATGCCTCCGCGTATGCAGTTCAGGTTTTCCGCGTGCGCACGGAAGACGACGGGCATACGCGCTGTGGGGATTTGCGTTTGCATATCGCCCGCCGCCAGGAGCTTGCCGCCCTTTTCCAGCTTGCGCAAGGAGAGGGTGATCCAGATGACCAGGGCCAACAACCCGCCGCGCAGGAGCAGGAAGAGGATGGCGGAGATTCCGTTATCATATCCCCATGCGGCGAGTGCCAGCAGGAGCAGGTCGACGAAACTGAGCCCGAGGAAGCTGAGCCCCACCTGCCAGAAGAGGGAAAGCTTTTTACCGAGACGATAGAGGAGATGCGCAATGGTGTGGCGCCACCAGTGCTTGGACATAAAGCGGGTGATCAAGCCGATGATAAAGAACGCGGCGAAGGCGGCGGCGAGCAGATAGAGCAGGGTTTGTGCAAAACCCATGTACCAACTGTCGGCTGCGAATGCTCCGACGAGCAAGGCGGCGCCGCCTGTGAGGACGGCATAGATGCCGAGCGGGATGCGGTTGAGCTTGGCCTTGCAGAGCCGGGCTATGCCGTGTATGACCATATAGACCAGTGTGAACTTCCACCAGCGACCGCGCTTGGCGTTGGCGGCCAGACCGATGCACCAACCGAGGAGCAGCCAGAAGTCCAACAGAAGCGCGCAGAGGGCGATGATGACGACGCCCTCATCCGTGGTATAGGCGTGATACGCCGCCCAATAGGGCAGCAGGCTCACGCAGACGCCTATGCCGATGGCCAACGCGAGACTGAGGTCGAGGGGGATTTTGGCGGGGAAGGCGCGGGTGACGCCATCACGCCCTGCCTTGCGCCCCGCGCCGCGCAGGGCGAGGACGAAGCACAGTATGCCCGGCGCCAGCGCGCCGACGCCAGCTACGGGGATCCACGCGCGGTTATAATAGCCGAATTGCGCCCAGTTGACATAGAACAGGCGGAAGTAGTCCCCGTCCTGCAGGATGCCGGACAGGTTGGCGTTGGCATAGAAGCCCGCGCTTACCATGACGGCTGTCGCCACGAGACAGGCGCCCGCGAAGACCGCGAATACGGTGAAGAAGAACTGCGTCAGGGCCTTGGCCCAGATGCGGTGCATGATTGTTTTCATAGAACCTCCTGTTTTTCGGTGCAGCAATAGCCCTTGCCCCAGACCACGCGCAGATAACGCGGCTTGGCGGGGTCGATTTCGAGTTTCTCGCGCAGGTGGCGTATATGTACGGCCACGACGCGCTCCGCGCCGAGCGGGGCCTCCTGCCAGACGGCGCGATAGATTTCATCCGCCGAGAAGACTTTGCCCGGGTGGCGGAGCAACAGGTGCAGGATATCGTACTCCGTGGGCGTGAGGGAGACGGGTTCGCCGTCTAAGCTCACCTGTTTGGTACGGTCGTTGAGGGCGATGCCGCCCGCGCGCAGTTCATCCTCGACCCCTGTGCCGCCCAGCAGGCGATAGCGGCGCAGTTGCGAACGCACCCGCGCCAACAGCTCCATAGGCTTGAAGGGCTTGGTGACATAGTCGTCCGCGCCCGCGTTCAGGCCGCCTATGATATCCACATCCTCGCTCTTGGCCGTGAGCAGGATGACGGGGCAGTTGCAGGTTTGCCGCATTTTAGTCAGGGCCGTCAGACCGTCCATCACGGGCATCATAATGTCCAACAGCACCAGGTCTATCGGGTGCTGCGCAATGATTTCCAGCGCTTCCCTGCCCGTGCTTGCCGCGAACAGGCGGTAATCCTCCCGCGTCAGATAGATGCGGAGCGCGGACACGATGTCCTTTTCGTCGTCGCAGATCAGGATGTTGTACATAGAACCTCCATGGGTGTGATCACGCTTTTAGCATAGCGAAAATTTTGTTAAAAACCAAGGGGGAAATTGCTTAAGATTTCATTAAGCCCATTATACAACAAAAACCCGGGAAGTCCCGGGTTTTTGCATCTGAGAGAGTTGATCAGTTGAATCTGCGCTTGCGGATGGCGATGAAGGCCAGGCCCAAGAGCGCGAGGAGCGCGATGCCGCAGATGACGAATATCCACGTGGTTTCGCCCGTCTTGGAGAGGTTGGCGATATCGTCATAGGCCTTATTGATTTGCGCCTGGGTGACGCCGTCCGGGTTCGCGATCAGCGCCTTGGCTGCCGCCAGATAGTCGAGCCACAGCTGTTGCAGGCCCTCGGAGAGCTTGTCAAACGCGGGGGAAGCGATGAACGCTTCGGCATCGGCCACGATGGCGATCAGCGCATCCCAGTAGAGGATGGGCTCGATGTCCACGCGATTGCGGATGCGGATGCGGGGGCCGATTTGCTCACCGACCACATAGCTGTTCTGGCCGATGGAGGAGATGCCGCGCACCAGCACGCCCGCGTCGACCACGGCCCAGGACAGATCGTGATAGCCTGCGGCGTCTTTCGGGCAAGTCGCGCAGTCGCAGGTGATATAGCCGTCGATGAAGACGATGGCAATCTTGCCGTCGGGACCCATGACGTGGATGACGCCGACCGTGTTGCTGGCGATATCCATTTCGACCTTGACGATGCGGCCCGTGAACTCGACATAGTTGCCGACATAGGCACTCGACACGGCCACGCCGGGGGTGACTACGGCCTTATAGATCGCTTCGATGATGTCCGTCTTGGCGGCTTCGCAACGGGCGGCCAGTTCCGCTTCGAGACGGGTGTAGTCCAGGGTGTAGCTGTCTACACTCTGCTTGTTCGCGCCCATAACGGCGTCAACATCCGTCAGGTCGGCGCGCTCGGCATAGTTGGCGAAGGTGATATCGGTGACTTCACCGCCATAGTCGGCGCCGCAGTTCAGTTCGATTTCGCCCATGTAGGAAGCGGTCATACCCGTGACGCGGAGCTTCTGGCCGATGCGATAGTCGCCCGAGACCGGGAAGACGTTGATGCCGCGGCCGCTGGCATCCTGCAGGTAGATACAGTCGAAGAAGGCGATATCCTGGTTGTGGCCAGAGGAGGTGGAGGTGACATAGCCCTCGATGGTATAGGGGACGTTCTCCGTGGCCGCCGCATGGATATTGGCGATGGGGGTAATGGTTTTCGGGTTCAGCAGGCGGAAGATATTGACCGCCAGCTGATAGTTCGCGTTCTGCAGGGTGGTGGCGTTCTCCAAATCTACCTTAACTTCGAAGGTAGAGAAGAAGGTGACGCCCGCCGTGATCAGGAAGCCGCCGCCGGGCAGGATTTCCTCCGCCATGACGACCACATCAGTCTGTCCGCCTGCCGCCGCGTAGTAGGGGACGGAGCGCTCTGCCGGATCCAACGGTACATGCTGCGCACCCGAGACGACACCCGGCGGCACCGGAGATGGCTCGAAATAGCTGTCATAGCTGCTGACCCACGCGGTATCCTCCGCTATGACGATGGGGGTTGCGCCGTTCAGGATGATGGGTGCGCCATTATAGCAGGAGAAGAGGGTGTTCGTGGTCTCGAGCAAATGCTCGGTGAACATGGAGTTGAAGTTGATATTGTCTTTGCCGAGGAAATAGAGACGGAAGGACTCATTCGCCTTGGTCACGTTATCCACCACGATGCCCTCGCCGACGCGCCCCTTTGCGCCTATAGCGGTCAGGATCTTATTGCTGATGACGTTGGCTTTTTCATCCGCGGCGGCCGGTTCTAAACGATCGGACTTGCTGGTGACGATGATGTTGCCGCCCCGCGCCGCATAGCGGCCTATGGCGTCGATTTCAGCCTGCGTATAATTGTTCGGGGCGATGGCGATGCGCGCGCCCTTGAACGGCACGGTGAGCACCAGAAGGTCGCAGTTCGCCAGCACGGCGTCGGTGATTGGCTCGGTGATGTGCGAAGCGCGGACGCCGTTCATGGCCGCCAACGCGATGAAGTTCACGTCCCCTTCGGCATAGTTGCCGCTGACATAGAAGTTGCTGTGGTAGGCGTCAATCAGCATGGTCGCGTACTCGGAACCGTCGCGGACAATGAAGTCGATGCTGGCGCTGGAGGTGTAGTTGGCGCCCTTATACCGCATGGTCGCGGTGACGCTGACGCTGTGGCGACCCACGACGTTGGCCGGATATACCCAGGTGACGGGCGTTTCGCTGGACGGGGCAAGGGTGACGCCGGGGTTATTGTTGACATAGGCGCTCACGCCGTCCACAAACCATTCCAGCTTAGTGACGGTGGCGGTTTCGTCGGCCTGGTAGTTATACAGGGTGGCGGTCAAGGTGATGGGCTCGCCCTTGACTTCCATAACCGTATTCTTGGTCAGGGAAGCGATGCCCAGCTTGACGGTCTCCTGCGTCCAGATGGGGGCGGTGACGCAGATATGGGCGTCCACCTGATCCACGCGGACGTAATAGTAGGAGTACTGGTTGGGGATGCTCAGATCCCAGGTGCCGGAGAAGGAGGAGAAGGACTTGCTGGCGATGACCGTGCCGCCGTTCGCGATTAGGGAGACTTTCTGCACGCGGTCGGTTGGATCGCTGAAGCTGATCGAGAGATTCATCATTTCATTGTTCGGTATATCCAGAATGGAGCCCATGATTTCGCCGTTCAATGTGAAGTTGACTTCCAAATCGTCGTCTTCCGATGCGTACATATGCAGGTTGCGCATGGCTTCATAGAGGTTCGCTTCCGTCAGCCCGCCTTCCATGATGATGACGTTGCGCGTGGTGTTGCTGTCGCCCCACAAGCCCTTGTGGTTATCCTGGTTATTCGCGGGCGCGAGATGCCAGCCCTTATCCAGCGCGAGGGTGTAATACTGATAGGAGGGCCAGTACATGGAGCCGCCCACTTTGCCTTCGCCGTTGCCAACTTCGATCATATGCATCACGTTGTCATAGGCGGGGGTATAGTTCGCGAAGTCCTGGAAGGTGCCGAACGTGGAACCCGGGTGGTTGAACTGGTTGATGACCGTGGGGCGACCCGCCGCGGCATCCGCCGCCGCGACTTCCACGAGACGGTCATAATAGGCGAGGAGACCCGGGCCGTTGCGCACAACGTATTTGGCATCGTTGCGGCTCTCGATACCGATGGAATTGAAGGTGTTGATATGGCCGTACTGACCGGACCAGGTCATTTCAAAACCGGCCAGGGCGACGAAATTGCTGTCGGTATAGGTTGCAATCGCTTCCTTATAATTCTGCCACAGGCTCTTGCCGCCCGTACCCGCAGTACCCTTGGTCGCATCGGTCAAGCTGCCGAGATTCCCGGCGTTATCGAAGAAGTGGGAGTGGTCGGTGAGGGCGAGGAAGTCGATATTGTGCGCGGTCTTGGCATAGGTGAAGGCCTGTGCCAAGGTACCCGAACCGTCGGAATACTGCGCGGTATGGCTGTGCAGCTGCCCGCGGTAGTGGCGGAACTGCGGTTCGCCGATGAAGAAACTCCAGGGGAAGGTGATTTCCTTCAAATCCGTGCGGACGACCTTAACAACAACATCCACTTTCCCGTCCGGCATATTGGCGGCGGGGGTGTAGGAGATGGTGCCGGTGGGACCGCCGGTAATTGTCGCGACAAGCGTGCCGTTGACGGTCATCGTAACAGTCGCGCCCGCGCCCGCGTTTTCAAAGGTCGCGGAGATCAGGGGGCGCTTCTGCACGCCCGTGGCGGCGTTCGCCGCAGGGGTGACGACCGTGACGCGGGGCTCATCCAGAATGGGGATAGTTGCCCCGTCCGACGCAGACAGCGGAACCGCATCCGTTGCGGTAACAAGGTACTGGATGTCCGTGCCGGCCATCATCTGGGCGGCGGGGATGGTGTAAGTATAGGTACCCGGCATATCGCCCGGGGTCATCGCAAAGGGTCCGTAGGTGACGCCATTGATGATATAGCTGATCGTTATGCTTACCACACCCACATTGTCCTGCGCGCCGACCGAGATGGTATATTCCGCGCCGAGGGCCGCCGGGGGCAGGGCGAAGATCGTGATGACGGGGGGCTTGGTGTCGTTTCTGACGATATAATCCGAGGGCTGGGCGTTGCGCAACTGGCGGTTGGCATTGAAGGTGCTGTATACGCAGAGCATATCCACGATGTCGTTTGCTTCCACGTTGACCGGATAGGGAGATGCGCGATAGATATTCATGGTGGGAGGGGTGCCGGAAGCTGCGGTGACAACTGTGTCGCCGTTGTTGTTATACACGCCGAGCTTGACATCCTTAATCATCACATAGCGACTGATGTTCACGGTTGATAAGTCCGCAAAGTTGTTGACTTCCAAGGGTACGGAAGAAAGCTTGGTGCCCTCCTGCACGGCGCTCTTTACGCAAGCGGACGGCCCCTGAATCTGCGGCACGCCATAACGATTGTAGAGGTCGCCGGTGATTTCGACCCAGTCGCCAATCTGGACGGGTCCGGTGCCGTCGGTATAATCCTCATAATTGGGGAAGACGACGATGGAATAGACGACACCGTCTATCGTATCCTGCAGACACATGGTATTTTGGCCGCCGTACTCGCCGTAGCGATATACCAGCTGCCCCTTGACCTTGTGGCCCGGATTCACGGTGGTTGTCGTGATCGCCAGGGCTTCCTTGATATTCAGCGCTGTGTCGCTGACGACCGTATAGGTGCGCGAAACGGTGGCGGAGGTCTCCGTACCCTTCTGCGCATAAGCCTCGATGGTCGTGGTGGCATTGATGGTGATGGGGGTGCTATTGTACAGTGTAAACGCGCCGGGGGCGGTTCGATAGTAGATGCTTGCGGTACCGTCGACGTGGCTAAGGGTGACCGTTGTTCCCGCGGCAACCACGCCCGCCGCCACGGAGAAGGTGGGCGCGGGATAGGCTGCTACGCCCGCTTCCCATTGGCCGGGGACGTGCACCGTGTTCACGATGTTCTGGCGGATTTGATAGTTGGCGCCGTTGATGGACAGGGCGCCCGTGAGGTTCACGAAATCGCCGACTGCGAAGTCCCAGTTGCCCATGGTGCCCGGCATGGCGGCTCTGTATACCACTATCGATTGCCCATTGGTCAGAATGGTTACATTGGGATCGGCATAATCTTGGATGGCCGTAATCTCGGCGCCCTCGATGCGGATAAACTTGCACAGATAGTCTGCGCGGTTGATGGAACTGAGGTCTACGACCGGCGGGGTGACGGGCGTTCCCGCCACTTTTTCGACCAGCGTACAGGTTCCCATCTGTGGCAGACCGTTGAATACCGCCGTGACGCCCGTGACGGTGATTTCATCACCGAGGACGAAGGCATCGGCGACATTTGCGGCGAAACGCACGACGATACCGCCCGTCGCGTCCTGGATATATGTGTTCGTAAGGGCGGTGCCTGTGCCGCTGCCGTCGTTGGCGATGGTGACCTTGCCCTTGACGGTGTAGGTCTTTGCCGTGGTTCCGCCGAGGATTTCGGCGGTAACGGTGTTGATATTTGTTACCGTGGGGGGCGGGGTCTCTGTCGGCCCTTCGCCGTCGCCATAGAGGGTCATGGTTCCCATACGGAACGCGCTGGTGCCCGAGATCGTCCCCGTTCCGTTCGCGGATACGTCATCCAGAATTTCGAAGCGGAAATACACCCTTGCCGCGTTGTCGTATGTCGCAGGAAGCGTGATATTGACGGGCGTGTCCGCGGCGTTGTTCATCACTAAGGTTTGGAGGGTTGCATAGGTTACTCCATCCGTGCTCGCTTTGACGCCGACATTCCTCGGTCCCGTGGCACTGGAAAACAGAATCCCCTGCAAACGCAGGTCTGTATAACCCGTCGCCGAAACATCAAAATAGAATGCGCCGCCGACTGACCAGGTATTGCAGTACCAATAGGCGCCTGTACCGGCACTTGTTGTGCCGTCGGAACCCATGGGGGATGCCACAGTCGCTTTCATGCCCTCCAGCGCAAGCGGCACGCTCGCCGAGAATGCGTATTTTACGAGGGTCTGCTCGGCGGCCTGTACCGTCGCGGCAGGCAGGAGTGCCAAAGCCATCAACAGGGCCAGGGCGAGTGCAAAGAATTTGCTTGTGATTCGGTTTTTCATCGTTTCCTCCTGAAAAGTTGGTTCGGATGCCACTATATACACACCAAAGGGTATACTTACCCGAGGGTGTATTTATACTGCAATCATTATAAGCTCTCGTTCACGATTTGTCTACATCTTTTTTTACATTTCATAATGGAAATTTACGACTTTGGACACAATTAACCCCGCGCGCGTTTGTTGTGTTGGGAGGGAAGTTGTGGTATTATATACGGGGGTTAAGAGTGAATAGTGAATAGTTGTGGTAGAAATTCCTGCGGAATTTCTGATTAATTAAATGAAGCTTTCATTCGGGGAATCGCTTGCGATTCCTACCGAAACTATTCACTCTTCACTATTCACTATTCACTCGAATCCCACGTAAAGTTGAATATGAGGAAAGGACTGTTTGGATTCATGAAAAAACGGGGCAAGCGTTTGATAGAGGATTTTAAGGCATTCGCGTTTAAGGGGAATGTGATTGATATGGCCGTCGGCGTGATCATCGGCGGCGCGTTCGGGAAGATTGTCTCGTCCATCGTCAACGATTTGCTGATGCCGCTGCTCGGTGCGGTGGCCAAGGTCGATATTGCGCACTGGTATATCCTGCTGCGGCCCGGCGCGGACGGGATGACGGCCTATGACGGCATGCAAGCCGCTTTGGACGCGGGCGCGGTCGTTTGGGCCTACGGGAACTTTATCTCCGTTGTGCTGGACTTTTTCTTTATCGCCATATCGGTCTTTTTGTTTGTGCGCCTGATTGCGAAGCTTACATCGCTCGGCAAGAAGACGGAGGGGGAAGCCGCTCCCCCGCCCCCGCCGGAACCGCGGCTTTGCCCGTATTGTAAGATGGAAGTGCATCTGGAAGCGAGCAAGTGTCCGTATTGCGGGAGTGAGATTTAATCGTAGGGGCGGATATTATCCGCCCGCCGAATACAATATGCCCGCACGGGCGGATAATATCCGCCCCTACGGTTTGTTTAATGAAAGGAATTTACATAAATGATAAACGCTTACGACGTACTCAAAGAACGCGGCCTGATCCGCCAGTGCTCCCATGAGGAGGAACTGCGCGAACTTTTGGGGCGCGAGAAGATCACCTTTTATATCGGCTTTGATCCGACGGCGGACAGTCTGCATGTCGGCAGCTATGTCGCCTTGATGACGATGGCGCATATGCAGCGCTGCGGGCATCGGCCCATTGCGCTGCTCGGCAACGGCACGGCGATGATCGCCGACCCGTCGGGCAAGACGGAACTGCGCAGTCTGCTCTCCACGCAGGAATTGGACAGCAATGCCGCCGCCTTCCGCGTGCAGATGGAGCGGGTGCTGGACTTCTCGGAGGGGGGCGCGACCTTTGTTCGCAACGGCGACTGGCTGCGCACCTTGAATTTTATGGATTTTATGCGCGAATATGCCGTGCATTTTTCGGTCAACCGTATGCTTTCGGCGGAGTGCTATAAATCGCGCTTGGAGAGCGGCTCGGGGCTGACCTTCTTTGAGATGAGCTATATGCTGATGCAAAGCTATGATTTTCTGCACCTTTTTGAGACGCACAACTGCGTGCTGCAGATGGGCGGAGACGACCAATGGAGCAATATCCTGGCGGGGGCGGATCTGATACGCAAGAAACTGCGCAAGCCCGCGTTTGCGCTGACGACCGCGCTGCTCGAGACCAGCGACGGCAAAAAGATGGGCAAGACCGAGCGCGGCGCAGTGTGGTTGGATAAGAACAAATGCGCTCCCTTTGATTTCTATCAGTATTGGCGCAATGTCGAGGACGCAAAGGTGGAGTCGTGCCTTGCCATGCTGACCTTTTTGCCCATGGATGAGGTGAAGCGTTTAGGCGCACTGGAGGGGTCGGAGATCAACGAAGCCAAGAAGATACTCGCCTTTACGCTGACCGAGCAGGTGCACGGCACCGAGGAGGCCCTGCGCGCGAAGGAAGCGGCGGAGGCCCTGTTCGGCGGCAGCGGCGATTCGGAGAATATGCCCGTGCTGGCGCTGACACCCGCGCAGGCCGAGGAGACCGGACTGCGAGCCGTAGATTTGCTGGTGCTGTCCGGGCTCTGCAAGAGCAAGGGCGATGCGCGGCGCCAGATTGAAGCGGGCGCGGTGCGCGTGGGGGATCGGAAGATTGCCGCCTTTGATGTAGTGTTGTCCCGCGGGGAACTGGAAGCGGGCGGCGTGATATTGCAGAAGGGCAAGAAGAGCTTCTGCAAAGTGCGTGTATAAGACCGTTGCGGGGGCGGCGGAGACCGAGTATGTGGAGCGCAAATCGCGCTTTATCGCCCGCTGTTGGCCTGTGGAGACGGAAGCGGAAGCGGCGGAACTGTTGGCCGGGTTGCGCAAGCGTTATTATGACGCTTCGCACCACTGCTATGCCTGGCGCATCGGTGATGCGCCGCGCACAGGGAGTCGGGGCGAGATGGCGAAGTCCTCGGACGACGGGGAGCCCTCCGGTACGGCGGGCAGGCCGATTTTGGAAGTGTTGACGCGGCAGGACGTGACGAATGTCCTCTTGGTCGTCACCCGCTATTTCGGCGGCATCCTGCTGGGCGCGGGCGGGCTGGTGCGCGCCTATACGAAGGCGGCGACGCTGGCCTTGGACGCGGCAGGGATTGCCGAGATGCGCGACTGCGCACGCTTGGAGATTCGCGTGCCGTATGCGCTGTGGGACAGTTTTCAGGCGTTTTTGCGAGGGCAGGGCATTTGCGAATGGGACGCGGAATATACCGAAGATATATGCTGCCGGTTTTGGATTTTGGCAGAGAATGCAGGGGCGCTGGCGGCGGCGTTGGGAGAGCGATTTTTCGGGAGTTTGACGGCGGAGGTTTTGGAACGGGAGTTACGAGTGAATAGTTAAGAGTTAAGAGTTGCGGTAGGAATCGCAAGCGATTCCTAATTAAATCAAAAATACCGTAGGTATTTTCACCATAACTCTTCACTCTTAACTCTTCACTCCACATTGCGCGGGCGAGACATGGATCGTTGCTATTAAGGAAGTATTGGGGCCGGAGCCCCAATACTTCGGCGGTTCGCGCAACTGTCCCCGATTACTTCGTTAGTTGGGGCGAACCATGTGACGCCACCGATAAAGAAGTATGTATGCGGTGCAGCCGGTGAGGGCTGCGCCGCTGAATCATTTTTGACGGTAAATATACCGTGCGTGGTCGTCGATTATGCCGATTTGGTTAGCTGCATCGGCTCCGCAAGCTGTTTCGCTTTCCGCTCCTTCAGATACGCGATCATTTCATCCGTACTCGGTACATCCAGTATGCCGACTGCATTGTAGAATATCTCTACCTTCTGCTTCCGCTTACCGGAGGTATAGTCCGGGGCGTGGACGACAATCTTTTCAATGAAGTCGTGCAGAATCGTCGGCGTGAGCGTTTCTATCTCCGTGTACTTGCGGACGATGGACAGAAAGCGCACGATGTTAGCGGCGGACTGCTTTTCCTCTTGTAGTTCGGCGTCCAGTTTCATGGATTCCTGTTTCAGTATGGCTTGCTCGGTTTCGTAGCTTTCGGACATTTTCATAAAGCGTTCTTCCGAGATGCGGGTGGCTACGGAATCCTCATAGATTCGTTGGAACAGCAGGTCGAGTTCGGTGATGCGCTTGCGGTGTTGGTCGAGCGTTTTGCGCTTTGTAGCGATGGCGCGGGTCTGGTCTTCCGTGGACTTCTTGTTGACCACGCGGACGAACAGGGATTCATACTGCTGCACATAGACGAGTACCCGTTGCATATGCAATAGCACCAGATCATGCACTGCCTTTTCGCGGATATAGTGCGCTGTGCAGGCTCCCTTAATGCTCCGATAATTTCCGCAAACAAAGTGATCGTTCGTTGCCTTGCCCGTGTTACTCGTGCTGTAATACAGCTTTTTGCCGCAGTCCGCACATTCCAACAGCCCTGAGAAAAGGCTTGTCTTACCCGTTTTCAGCCGCCGTTTCCGTCCCTTGCGGATTTCCTGTACCCGTTCCCATACCGCTATTTCAATAATCGCTTGGTGTGTGTCCTCAAAGATTTTCCATTGCGAAGGGTCGTTCATGACCTTGGCTTTGTTCTTGAAGGAGCGGACGCGGGTGCGGAAGTTGACGGTGTGGCCGATATACTCCGTTCGGTCGAGGATGTCGGAAATCGTCCGGGGCGACCAGTTGCAGGGCATTGGCGGGAGCGGAGCCGCAGTCGGAGTGCCGATACTGCGCCAATACTCGCCGGGAGTGGGAACTTGGCTCTGTGCCAGAATGGTGGCAATCTGCGATGTGTTCTTTCCGTCCATACACAAAGCGTAAATGCGCTTGACTACTTCGGCGGCGAACTCATCCACAATCCACTTCCTTTTGTCATTCGGGTCTTTCTTATACCCGAACGGCGGACTGCCTGTGAGCGGAATACCGGAATTGCCCTGTGCCTGCTTAACGGCTTTGACCTTTTGACTGGTATTCTTCGCGTGCCATTCGTTGAACAAGTCTTGCATGGGAACCAAGTCGCTCAAGCCCTTATCGCTGTCGATGTTGTCCATGATAGCGATATATCGGACACCGTAGCGTTCAAAGTCTTCTTCGAGCAGAGTGCCGATTACAAGTCTGTTGCGCCCCAAGCGTGAATGGTCTTTGACGATAATGGTTTTGACTGCACCATTCTTGACACCGTCCATCATTGCCAAAAAGCCGGGTCTGTCGAACACTACACCCGTAAAGCCATCGTCCACAAAGAATTGGATATTGCCGAAGCCGTGTTCCTTTGCGTATTTTGCGAGTATTGCCTTTTGATTCGCAATACTATTGGATTCACCTTCCCGCGTATCATCCTTTGAAAGACGGCAATACAGGGCGGTGATGGGTTCTGACTGTTTGATCATTAAAATCCTCCTTTTGTGCAGCCAGAACACGTTTGTAGCAGGGATAGAATATCATGTTCACTCTGAAACTGCAATCCTGCGGAATGGATTTTTATGATTTGAGAAAAGCCCCTCATTCCGTTACCTCCGCTTCCAGCATCCGCGCGAGTTTGCTGAAAACCGCTTCATGCGCATCTTGGTTGAAGTGGGAAGTGACGGTATACTCCGTCCCGCCAATTTCACAGGAGAAGTCCACACCGATAGGG
>WREI01000012.1 GCA_009779405.1 Clostridiales bacterium | reverse complement strand
TCTAAGACTGACCACATCCTGTCTGTTATATCGTGTCGCCGATGTGCTGCCTCCATTGAGAACCTCCTCTGTGGTTTTCTCTATTCTATCATAAATTCATTCTCGTGTAAACGCTATCTAGGTGTTTCATGCATTTTGGCTTCATGGTTATACCTCACCATCATAAAGAACACTATGGGGCGTTCTTTTTGGAGAAGCGCCCCATAGTGGTTTTTTGTTTCGGAACCTATATATTCACTATCTCGACCAGTTCGGGGTCGCCCGCCAAGGGTTGGAAGATATAGATATATACCTCATAGGATTCCGCATCGGGTACCACGGGCATTGCCGTCGCCATGAAGCGATAGTTTGTGCCTGCCACCACCTGTGTCGCCACAAGGGTGGGTACATAGTTTACACCGACCAAATGCTCCATTGCCGCATTGAAAACGGCAAGGTCATCCTCGGTGACGGCCCTGTCCTCCGTATAGCCGCCGACGATGGGGGCGGGCGGCGCGTCCTTCTGCACGCAGGCAGCGAGACCCATCACTATAATAATGACCGCCAGGCACAGAGCCAAAATGTTGCGTGTTCTTTTCATATTCCCTCCTCTTTTTCAGCGTTTATACGCTGAGAACAGTATAGGTCTTTGCAAAGCGGTCGTCAAGGACGTTGACAGGATTTCCTTTGCGGGGCGCTATAGAAAGTTCACCCAATCACGCCTGGCATACAACGCTCTCGCGATATAGACCGTTTTTGTTTTATCGTGGACAATGTAGAAAAGAAGGTAATTATCAACAGCCAGCTTACGCAGATTTCTTTGTCTCAACAGCTCATCGCGTTCCAATGCGTACCGTTTCGGCATTTGCCGGAGCGTTATGATTGCAGCTTCCACCTTATCCAGTATTTTTTCGGCTAACGCGGGCTCTCTCAAGTTGACAGAAATATAGGCATGAATCTCCTGTAAGTCGCGTTTTGCCTTTTTGGACAATTCAACTCTGTACACGTCCATTGGCAATACCCTCGCGTATCTCCCGCATGGCTGCTCCGAAATCTTGCGTGCGGCCGTTTGCTATGTCCTCCAACCCCTCGTCCAGCAATTGATACAATTCCCGTCTGGCAACAAGCTCCCTGTAGCCCTCTACGCTCAAAAGCACGTATTTACCACGCCCGTGCTTGGTTAAAACAACCGGCACTTGTTCGGTGTCAACAAAATCGGTGATCTCACCGATGTTTGCGCGTAAATCCGATAAGGGCCGTATCTGTGGGAAAGATTGCATGACCATACTTGTACCTCCTGTATTATTGTATGATTATTATAACCATATTACGTACTAAAATCAATACAAAATTTCCTTGAAATACGGTAGCACCGCTCCCTCTCCGTCGTCAATCGTATATGCTTCAATATATGTTGCGGTCAAATCCATAAGCGAAAAAGTGACGAATTCGTAGCTGTAATATCCGGGGTCCTCATGATAGCGAATTCGATATTCAATTGTGCCGTCCTCGTTTTCCACCATCTGTGCGTCGGGGAATTGTGTTTGGATGCGCGTCAACTCCGCCGTAAAATCGGGTTCGGACAATTCAATTTTCAGATAAATATCAAAATCTGCTTCGATGGAATTGCGGAACCGATAAAAATACTCGACGTTTCTTGCCGATTGGGGGATTTCCTGCGGGAAGATATTGCTCTTGCCATACTTTTCCGGATAGTCATCCGCTATCAAATAATGATTGATGTCACTTGTTTGCGAACTAAAGGGGCAAATAAAACCGGTTAGCCCTATGCCCATGAAGCTAAATGGAAAAATCGCGAGCAGTATCGCCGCTCCCACTATGCGCATCCATTTTCTGAACCATCTTTTCAGGGGGAGATAAATGATGGCCAAGATGGTGGGCAGGGTGCAGAAGAGACTCCAAACGATCAAGTCCCACCAATTAGAAACATATGGGTACTTGAAGCTGAAGCAGACCCGCATCGCTACATAAATATACAGCGAGAGATTGACCCCTATGAAGATCAGGGGCAGAATCAGATATTTTCGTTGCCTTTTCTTCACAGCGTCCGCAGCACCGCGAGTCTCTCCTCTTCGCTGCCCTCCAGCGCCGCGACGACCGCGGCGTGGCGTTCTTTGTTGAGCTTATAGCGCGTACAGAAAAAGATGCCGATGCTCATAAAGAGCAGGGGAGCCAGGGCCATGATGGCGATGATGGCGTTTTGCGCGGAGAGGGGTTGGGAGAGCACCTCCACGCCCGACAAAATGTCCTTCTCCACAAAGCCCGCCAAGCCCAAGCCTGCCATGACGATGGCGAGTCCGATTGCCTGCGCGATGCTGTTGATGAAGTTGGCGATGCCGCTGAACGCGCCGGGGGCGGCCGTGCCGAATTGCAGGGTGCCGACATCGACCACGTCCGCAAAGATGGCGTGGGGGATGAGCCCCGGGCCGCTGATGCCGAAGCCGAGTATGGCCGCGAGAAGGTACAGATATAGGGGGTTCGCGCCCGCGGGCATGAAAAAGAGGGCGAGCGCGCCTACAATCCAGATGGCCGAGCCGAATATATAGACCGCCGTCTTGCTGGTCTTCTTGATCATCGCGAGATAAACGGGCAATGCGACGATTTGCATGCCGAACATAAGGGCCGCGCCTATCATACCGACCATATTTGATTGGCCTGCCGCCGTCGCTTCGGCACAGAAGAAGAAGTCGACATAGAAGAAGAACAGGGCGCTCATAATGGCCATCGTCATCTGGCAACAGAGGAAGATATAGAGATATTGCCGAAAGACCTTGACGCGCAGGGGGCGGATGAATTCGCGCAGGGACAGGCGTGGCACTTCCTTCTCCGCCGGGATGCCCTCCTTGGCAAACAGGCCCGTCGCACCGACGCAGAGCATAAACAGGACGCCGAAGCTCAGGCTCATGACGATATAGCCCGTGTTCCCGTCGAAGGCGTCGATGATCATGCCCGGCACCGCCACGCACACGATCGAGGCGAAGATGGAGAAACCCAAGCGCAGTGAGGTGATGCGCGCGCGGTCGGTGTAATCCCAGGTCAGTTCGCCCGTCAGGGAATAATAGGGGATCATAATGACGGACTGCACTGCGCAGAAGAAGATATAGGAGAAGAGCACGGCAAAGAAGCGCGCATACAGTCCCGGATACTGGAAGGGGAAGAACATCAGAAACAGGGACAGCACAACGAGCGGCGCCGCGGCGATGATGGAACCCCGCCGCGTGCCGAAGCGGGCGCGCAATTTATCGGAGTAAAAGCCGATGAAGGGGTCTATCACCGCGTCGAAGATGCGGGCGATCATCATCAGCAACCCGGCCAGCTCGGCGGGCAGGCCGATCACTAAGGCCAAAAAGCCCGGATACAGGAAGTTGATGATGTTGAACGCGCCGCCGCCGAAGAAATCGCCGATCGCGAACGCGAGCATTCTGCCAAAGGGCAGTTTTTTGTTCTGGTTTTCCATTTTGTCCCCATTCCTCATTTTTTGGTTTGATAAAGTTAAAAGTTAATAGTAAATAGTGAAGAGTTGTGGTGGAAATGCTTTCGGATTTCTTAAATATAAAGAATCGCTTGCGATTCGTTCCTTAACTTTTCACTATTCACTCTTAACTGTTAGCTGCCTATATGTACACAAGTCGTGCACGACGCAGGTATCACAGTTCGGTTTTTGGCTTTTGCAGACTTGGCGGCCGTGGTAGATGAGCCAGTGGTGGGCCTTCGACCAATCTTCACGGGCGATATTGGCCATCAGTTGCTCTTCGGTTTTTTCTACGTTTTTGGCGGCGGCGAGACCTATGCGGTTGCTGACGCGGAAGACGTGGGTATCCACCGCGATGGCGGGCTCGCCGAACGCAACGGAGAGGACGACGTTCGCCGTCTTGCGACCCACGCCCGGCAGGGCTTCCAAGGCGGCGCGCTCGCCGGGGACTTGTCCGTTGTATTTTTCCGCAATGGTTCTTGAAAGGGATATGACGTTTGCGGCTTTTGTGTTGAAAAAGCCGCAACTGCGAATATAGGGAATGAGCCCCTCCTCCCCCAAGGCGGCGATGGCGGCGGGGGTGTTTGCGACCGGAAACAGTTCACGCGTGCAGAGATTGACCCGCACGTCCGTGCACTGCGCGGAGAGGACGACGGCGACCAACAGTTCGAAGGGGGAAGCGTATTCCAGGGCCGGTTTGGCATCGGGATAGGCCGCCGCCAGGCGTTGCAGCGCTTCGCTTCGTTTTTCGGGCGTAAGCATCATTTGTGTTGCCCCAAATATTCCAGCGCGCTTGTCGCGGCGATCGCGCCGTCGGCGCAGGCGGTGACGACCTGACGCAACGGGGTTTTACGTATATCGCCTGCGGCATAAACGCCGGGGACGCTTGTCTCCATGCGCTCGTTTGTAAGGATTTCACCCGCAGGGGACAGTTCCAGCTGCCCCTGCACTATCTGCGTTTGCGGGGTGATGCCCACGGCGATAAAGACGCCGGAGACGGGGAGGGTTTGCTCCTCGCCCGTCTTGCGGTTGCGGACGCGCAGGGCGGATAACTCTGTTTCGCCCAACAGTTCCACGACCTCGCTGTCCCAGATGGGGATGATGTTTTCCTGCTTCAGAGCCGCTTGGGCCAGCGTACCCGCGGCGCGCAGGGTATCGCGGCGGTGGATGAGATATACGGTTTCGCAGAGCTCGGAGAGATAGATGGCGTCGGAGACGGCGGTGTCTCCCCCGCCCACAACGGCGGCGCGCTTGCCGCGATAGAACGCGCCGTCGCAGGTGGCGCAATAGGACACGCCCGAAAGGGCGCTTTCGCGCGGGAGACCCAAGCTACGCGGCGTTGCGCCCATGCAGAGGATCAGCGTCTTCGCGCTGTATACACCCGTGGTTGTGGTGACTTGATGTGCGCCTTCCTGTAGCAACAGCGCAGTGACGGAATCAAATTGGATATCCAAATCCCACGCGCGGGCATGCGCTTCCAATGCCGCGCCGAGGGCCATGCCCTCCGGGGCATCGGCGAAGCCGGGATAGTTCTCCACCTTATGCGTTTTGACGATCTGACCGCCCGGGAACATTTCTTCCAACAGGATGGCGTTCGCCCCGCCGCGTTTGGCATATATCCCGGCGGACAGGCCTGCGGGGCCGCCGCCTATGATGATTATATCGTGCATTGTGCCGAATCCTCAAAAAATTCCACGCCGTTCGTGCGCAGGAAGTCGCGGATGACGTCGACGTGTATGCATTGGCCCAAGCGTATAAAGCCATAGTCGGAGACTTTCTGTTGTGAGTTGCCGATGAGTATTTCCTTGTCCACGATATCGCCGCCCATATGAATGATCTTGGTAGAAAATTGCAGGCCGTAGATCAGACCGTTTTGGTCGAAGAGGGGACCGCCGCTTTGCCCGGGCAAACCGGGCGTGGACAACTCGATGCCGAAGAAGCGCTCCTCGTCACGCAGGAAGCGCGTGACCATACCCTCCATGGGGAAGCGCGGGGAGACGGGTACGCCGCCCTTATAAAATTCGATGCTGTCCAACTGCTCGTTGTAACGGAAATTGTTGTATTCGGGGAAGGGGAAGCCGAGACGGCAGAGCATTTGCCCCTGCTTGGGCGCATCCTTGGCGAACACGGCGTGGCCGTGATAGCGTATGGCGCTGATCTCGTTGAAGCGTATGAGCGCGAGGTCGTATTTGGGGTGGAAGGTGCAGGTGAAGCCATTGCCGCCCTCCACGCAGTCGACAAAGGTGTTGCGCAATTGGCAGATCGCATCCTTCGTATAGCCGTGCTTCTTTTCCAACAATTTTTCCTCGAAGCGGAAGCTGGCATCGCGCTTCAGGAGCCTGCGCTCCTCGCAGAAGGCCTTATACTTTTTCTCCATCTGATCGGCGGCGGGTATGGCGGCCGCGATATGCTTGGCCGTCAGCGCGTAGCCGTGGTCATTTACGAAAAACAGGGTGCCGCAATCGGGAAAGACGGCGTTGTCGCCGTAGCGGCGGCGTATGATGTGGAAGGCGCGGGTGTAGCCCGCGACGTTTTCAATGGCATTGACAAACATATTTACTCTCCTGAACTCTTCTGTGTCTGATAGTATATCCGCAATCGGACTATTTCGCAAATATTGTTTATCGCACGCTTTGCAATGTGACGGCAACCACCTCGCGCGGGTTGAATAGACGCGGCGCGTAGCGGGTATTGCCGAGCCCGGCGGAAACGATCATCGTTGTGCGCTGCTTACTGTACTTGCCCCGCGTATACCGGGGGAATATGCCCTGCTCCGGCGCGTACAGGCCTATGCCGAGTATGCGCATCAGCCCGCCGTGGGTATGCCCGCAGAGGGCGAGGTCCACGCCCGCCGCCATATATTCCTTGAACCGTTCGGGTCTGTGGGCGAGGAGGATGTGCAGGCGGGTGCTGTCGATAAGCATGGTCCATTGCTCGGGGCGCGCGTCTTCACAGAGCCCGACGATGCGGAGGGAGGTCTCCCCCACGGTCAGATCCGCCGCTTCGTTGCGCAGTACGCGCACGCCCATGCTTCGCATATCGCCCTCCCAAAAGATCGCACCGGGTATGGCCGTCTCATGGTTGCCGTTCACATAAAAAACGGGCGCGATTTTCAGCATGGCGAATACCAACTCGAACGAGGGCTCGTGGACGTCTTTTCGATGCCTGTCGAAGAGGTCGCCCGTGATGGCGATGAGATCGGGGCGCGCCTGGCGCACCACGCGAATCAGATTTTCCTGCTCCCGTCCGAAGCGGAAGCAATGCAAATCCGAGATCTGCACAATGCTCAGGCCGTGCAGATCCTCCGTCACCTTTCGGTTTTGAAATGTATAACGGTGCAACTTGAGCCGCTTGCCGCTCCACCATCCGATACACAGCAATATGAACAGCAAGAGACCCGCGCCGACAATATACTTCAACATGGCAAGCTCATCTCTCCCATTGGTATTTTTTCATGTCCGCCAACTCCCCGATAAAGCCCACGCCCTCCGCGCTGAGCAGGATTTTTTGCCGCTGCTCGCCGCCGAACGCGAACGCGGCGGCGAGACCGCCACTGTGGTTGACCACACGATGACAGGGTATCGTCTCGGGATCGGGATTCACATGCAGCGCGTATCCGACGACGCGCGCCATGCGCGGATTCCCCGCAAGCCGCGCAACCTGCCCATAACTGGCGACGCGGCCCGGCGGAATCTGCCTGACAACTTCATAGATGCGGTCAAAGGTATTACTCACGGCTGCTATCCATCTCGAATCAAAGATTCCAACTTTTTAATGAGGGCAATGTTGTCGCCTGTCTTGGGATAGGCCTTGTTGAGCTCGCTCGCGGTTAGGGGGCCTTGGGGATTATACCAACTGTACTTTTTGAAATGCGCGGCGTAACTCCCGGTCTCATAGGTCATGCCGCCCTGCGCGAACAACTCGTTGCGGGCATAGCCCAAGGCTTGGAAGAGCGTATAATTCCTGGTCTGCGGAATATTCCACAGCTCACTTTCCGTGATGCTCTCGGTCAGGGCCTTGGCCATCACCAAGCCGTTTTCATCGAAGGGCGTGTCGGGCGCGCCGTCAAATATCATGGAACCACCCTTCAATTCGTAGACGGTATACGCGGACGCGGGGAAATCGTTCGTCTTCTTCGCTTCGTTCTCGTTTGCCGCGTCCGTGATGCGGATATTGGTGGCGGTCGGCGCCGTGCCGGGCTTGACATTGAACGCGTCCGCCACAATGAATACGGAACCGCCCGATTTGCGAATGATCTTATAAACGATGCGGAAGCAGTTGGCGTATTCTGCGTCCTCGTTCTTTGCGACGATGAAATAGTTGTATTTGATCTCGCTGTTGCTGAAATTGTCGCCGAACCAGGCCAGTTTTGCGTCGCGTATGCTCTGGCGCAGGGCGGTCTGGTTATAGCCCTTCAGGCTGTTGAGCGTGCCGTCCTTGTTCGTATCGATCGAGACCTGCGGCGGGGGCGTGGGGGTGGCGTTCGGATCCGGCGTCTCCTCCGGCTCCTCGGGTTCCTCGGGCTCTTCCGGCTCTTCGGGCTCCTCCGAAGGCTCCGCGAATTCCGCGCGGGTCGCCACTTCCTGCAAGCTCCAGGTCCACTGGGTCACCACCATTTTCAACCCGCCTTCCAACAGCGTCCAGACGATATCCCCTTCCGTTCCGGTCGATGTGCTGATCGTGGTGAATGCATAGCTGTCTGCACTCCGAGTCATATCCAAGCCTAAGCTTTGTATGACGGCATAGGCCAACGCGTTTCCCGCGCCCTCTTCGCTCCAGCCGAGCTCTTCTAAAAGCGCTTCGGTGTCCATGGCAGCCGTATAGTTTTGCTGTGCGTCGACATAGATGCGCGCATAGTCCGGCACATGCACGGAGCGGGCTTTTGCATGCAGCGTGGCCGCGTACGCGTCGTGTATCTCCTGCGGCGTCCATATCCAGCTGATATCCTCCAGACGCAGACCGCTGCGCAGGAGGATTGCATCCACCGGAATGTCATTGGATTCGCTGAGCAGTTGCGTCGTCACCGCATAGTCCCCATTGGCCAACTGCGAAATATCCAGTTGCAGCGCGTAGAAGATTTGCAGCTCGGGAAATTCGTCCAGCTTTTCCCTGACCACTTCCTGCCGCGCGGGGTCGGGCAGGCGGTGATCGGCGATCAAGCCGGCAACATCTATCCGCGCCGTATAGACATCACCGTTTTTCTCGACGCTGGCATAGCTCTTGATTGACACGGGGCGCGCAAAGCGGCCGCTTACCACAAAGAATACGGACACGATGATGCCGGCAATCAGTACGCCTATGGCGGCGGATATCCAAAGGATTTGCTTCTGCTTCCGATCCATCAGTCTGCCCTCATCACCTTTTTCCCGCAGGCAGGGCAATACTGCGTGGGGCCGCTGAGCGGTTCGCCGCAATTCGGACAAAAGGCAGGTACTTTGGCGGGCGTGGGCGCGCTCGGCGCGGGCGCGGCAACGGGCGCAGCGGGCCGCTCAAACGCATGCTCCGCCGCACGATCCGGCATCGGCGCATTGAATTGCGCGGGCGCGCCAAACGACGCGTTGCGTACCGGCGGCATGCGTCTCGTCATCGCCTCCTCTTCCTTTACAAGCGCCCGTTCCCTGTCGGATGTACGGGGAACATAGGGCGGCGGGGCCACGCGGCGCGCGGGCGTCGGGGGCGGCGCGAGGGCTTCTTCGTCGTCCTCTTCTTCTTCCTCGTCCTCTTCCTCGTCCTCATCAAAGACCCGATTCTTGTCCTTGAAGCTGACCACGGCGACGGTTAGCAGGATGGCCACCAACAGGAAGGCCACGCCCAATACCAGCGCGACGAAATTGGACGGGCTGAATATGGCGTACAGACTGTATTCCGCAAAGGCCGCCTTGTTGTTGACGGCAGACATCGCGACCAGTCCATAGGTGATCAGGATCACCGCCAGAGTCGCCAAAATGGTTCGTATTGTTCTCATAATTACCCCAATTCCTCCTCAGTTGCTGATTAATTCCTGTATTTCCAAGAGCAGTTCTATATTCTCCCGCTGCTCTGCGCTTAAATAGTCTTCCGTCCAATTCAGGACGGGCATATACCAGCTTCGCGCCGAAAAGTGGGCAAAGAATTCCGCCTCGCTTTCCGGGTCGAAGGGTTGGCCCGTTCGCGCGCCTATCTCCTTGCGGACATAGCGCAGGAGATTGGCCATACTGTGGCCACCCGTTCCCGTCAGCTGCCAGATGCGGTCTTCCGGGAGTTTGTCGAAGCTCGGCGACCAGATCTGCCCGTTGGGCATGCGGTAACTCGCAGGCATGCCCGGAAAGCGTACAAGGCCGTTGTGGTCAAAGGGCAGCCGCTTGCCGTTGCTTACACTGCTTCCGTCCAGCTCATACACGCTGAACGCGCTGCCCGTGAACGCGGATCTGCTGAGTGCCTGCACTTCCGTGCGGTGGCTTTGCGTGAGCACGGCGGCATACGCGACGGCGGACTGCTCCGTCCACTCCAGATCGTAGATGTCGACCGTGATCCAGCGCTCGCCGCCCGTCTTCGTGTTCCGTATATAGTATACCGCGCGGTAGAGGTTGTGAAACGCCGTCGCATCCCTATCGCGCACGAAGCAGGCTCTGAGCTTTCGGGTCTCCACCCCATCCTCCTGCCAATCCCGCGCCGCGTTGTCGCGCTCGACCTGCGCGCGCTCCAATACGGGGCGCAGATTGATGCCATAGCCATCCAAATCGACGGGCGATTGCAGATAGCCCATATCCATGCGCGAGACACTGCCCGCGGTCTGCGTGGGGAAGCTGATGCTCTCCCCCGGGGGTTCCGGCGTCGTCATCGGCGCGGCCTGCGAGCTGTCCTCCGCGATGATGCCCCGCAGGCTCTGCGTCCATATCACGGGGTGAAGGCGTATGCCATAGCGGAGCAGGGTTCTGAGGTCGCCCGTCACATTCAGGGTGATCTCTTCCCCCGCGGTATCGTATACCATCGACAGGCGCAGGTTGCAGAGGGCGTTCACATCGGGATAATCCTCCGCCCGGATGTGGCCGTACCTCGGATTGGGCAGGCACAGATCTGTCAAGATGGCGTCCACATCGAGCACCGCCGTCGGTACGCCGTCTGCATTGCGGCCAAGGCTCGTATAGTCTGAAAGCTGTACCGTGACGGCATAGGCACCCGTGATGATATACAGCGCAGAACCTACACATGCCGTCGCGATGATCATGATGCAGACGAATATCAGCCTGTCTTTTGCCGTCAGCCGTTTCACGGTTCTGTCCCGCTCTTCGCGTAGGCGTTCGGGCGGCGCGGATAGCGGAAGACGTCGCCGCGCCCACTGATGACACAACCGCCCAGGGTGAATGAACAGTGCGCCAGCAGCGGTTCGCCGTCCGCCGTGAATCCGATCACAATGCCCACATGGTTTCCGTCGCCCTCACCGGGCTTGTTTTTGAAGATGAAGTCGCCCGGCTGCAAATCTTCGAAGCGTATCCTTTGGCTGTTGTTCCATTGGTTCTCCGTGCCGTTGCCGATGAGCGCCCGGCTCTCCTCCAAGCTCAATCCTGCCTGCACAAAGCACCAGTTGAGGAAACCCGAGCAATCCATGCCATAGGGCAGGGTTTGGCCCGTAGTTTCATCGCCCTTGCCCTCGACAACGCGGAGCTGCCCCCATTCGGGATCAAAGCCGATGGCGCCGCTCTTACCTCCCCAAAAATAGTCGACCTTGCCGTTGAGGGAGACCGCGCTCTCCACCACAACGCGGCGCATCTCGCTCAATTCCACATTGCTTTGCAGCACACTGTCGATCAGCTCCGCGCTTTGCGGCGCATAGGGCAGGGCGGGACGCGACAAAAACGGATCATAGTTGCGAACCCTCGCCACCAGCAGGCCCAGGAGACAGAGTGCCACCGCAAACAGGAGTGCGGCGGCGATGCCGAGCGCCCGCGCTCGGGTTTCTGTCCTCTTATTTTTGTCCGGGTATACTTCCATATATTATAGTATAGCATTCTCGAAATAAAACAGAAAGGAGCAGTTGCCCTAACTTATGCCCATGCACGAAATTGTTTACCGATTGGACAAAATTCGAACAAACTATTGGCGGGGTGTTATGTGGTTTTTGATTTATTGGGTTTGGGGGAGGTTCATATCCGTAGGCGCGCGATGTATCGCACCTGTCGTATACATGCACGCGCGGGCGGATGCTATCCGCCCCTACGCTTGCATTTGTGGGGCGAGTTCGTGTTTGGGCGTTACGATCCCGTGTAACTGCGGAACAGGCGCAGGATGAGGTGCCAGAAACCGAAGGCGAGGACGTCGTGCGCGGGGTACAGGGCGATCGCAAAGCGGGGCTCAGATTCGTTTGCGTAACCGTAATAGACGTGGCCGACGGGGACGTCTGCGAACAGGGGGGCGGACAGGACTTCGGGCAGGTCGTAGGTGACTTGGAGTTCGCCGTCGCTCTTGCGCAGGAGGGAGACGACGCTTTCGTGGGGGTATAGATCCAACTCGCGCACGTCGCCATCCTGCACGGGATAGGCGGTGAGGGTGGGCGCGCCCTCCTGCGCGAGAGTTTGCAGTTTGCAGTTGGCATAGGCATAGTCAAAGAGCGAGGTGGCGGCGGCAAAACGCTCCTCGCTGTTTTTGCAACCTATTACCACGGCGACATAGCCCACGCCGCCCCGCTCGGCATAGAATACGCCGCTGTAACCGTCGTCGCGCGAGGAACCGGTCAAGAGACCGCGGCAACCCGAATAGTTTCGTATCATGCGGTTGGCGTTCACCAACTCGGTACTGCGCCCGTCGCTGTGGTGGAGGGTATCCATATATTTGATCGCATAGCCCAGAAAGGTCGGGCTTTTCGCGGCGGCGCGGGCGATGGCGGCCAGCTCCTGTGCGGTGAACGCCGTACCCGTGCCTACGCAGTCCGTGAGGGTCAGGGACAGGCCCAATTTCTGCATCGTCGCTTCGATATTTTTTAGGAAGACCTGTTCGGAGCCGAAGGCGTTTTCGCCCAGGGTCCAGATGGCGTCGCCCGCCGAGATCATGATCGCGGCCTTCATCAAATCACCCGCGGGCATCCGCTCCCCGCTCTCCAGAAACGCCGTGGGGCCGCTGACCTCCGCGGCCTTCTTGCTGACCTGCATGGCGGTATCGCCCTTGATGAGCCCCTCGTCAAAGGCCAGCGCGAGGGTCAGTATGGCGGGCAGCTTGGCCAGCCCGGCGACGGCGAGGGACTTATCCGAAGCGGACTCCGCAATCACCAAATCTGCCTGCGCGGGCGTCAGCAGTACCGCCTTGGCGGTCGCGGTCTGGGGCAGGGTTTCAAACGCGTCTACCCCGCCCTCCGCCCTCGCGGCAGCGGGCAGGCACAGGAATGTGAAGATTAGAAATATGCAGAAAAGCTTACGCATAGAAATACCCCCTTGGCATGGTTATCCCGTAACATGGTATGTCCGTGTCAGTGTGAATATGCAATCAGAAAACGCGGTTAGGAGGTTGCCGATATCGAGATGCTATTGTATAATTTCTCTTAGATGAAAGTAAAAAATGGAGGAAAACATGATGCGTATATTTAAGCAACTGTGCATCGATTTCAAAAGTGACCTTCTCTTCAAGGATACGCTTGATTATATGGACGAAGTATTCGGGAAACTCGGCATCACTTATGATGACATGGGGTTCATGTCATCAGGAAGCTTTGGCACCGCCGATAAAGTTGTTGCGAAATACCCGGCTTTGGCAAAATACAAACAACCGGATGAAGATGCGCGTATACCCGGATATGGAGGTATATCAAGCGCGCGAACAGATGAAAAAGGGAATTATACTCTGCGTGTGGATGCGTCGGAACATCAAATCCTGCGCGAAATTGTAAGAAAGACGCCCCGTCCGTATAATTTCGGAGGGATATCCGTTTTTTTAGATAATGTCCGTTGGTTTCCCGAGATCAATACTACCCCGCACTTAGTTGAAACCTCCACAACGCGTTACTTTATTAATGGGATCTCCCGAACAACGCCACCCAATGCATATGATCCGTGTGCATATATGTCGAATTGTCTTGTTTTGAATAAGGTTTATAACTACGGTAAAAAACGCAATCCCGTATGGTTTACCATTGAGACCGGAGATGAAAAAACCGGGATAGTTGATACAACTGACATCGAACAAAGACTGAGCGCGGCACTTGGCAGGTCGTTTTCTAACTCAGAATATGTTTTCTACTTCAACAACGAGGAAACAGAACGTTTGGCAACACTGGATAGGGAGTTTGCCAAGATATATGGCCCTCTCATCCAAGAACTTCGAAACTTGGTAAATGACGCTGCAGGAATACAGCACATTACCGATGGACAAATAGCAGCCGCCGAGCGATACGAACGTGACATTAATAAGCTCCTAAGTTTGGTAAGCGAATCTATTGGAATACAGCATATTGAAAAAGATGATACGTTTCAAACCGCTCTCGGCTCCACAAGTACTTCCGGCTTTTCGTTGGCAAAAGCTTTCAAAAAAGTATTACCACCCAGGCAATACAAGTGCAAAGGGGGGCCTCCCGGCATTTTTACCGTCGTAAAGAAAAACGAAAACAATCATTCGTTTGCTCTTGTGTGTGATTTGACGCCCACTTTTAAGATATTCAGAGCAGGGATGGCTATTTCTGGTTACAATTTCATGCATGAGATTGACTTCAACAACCCAAAACATGAAGGGTTCGAGGAAATCTATCCAAGGACACAAGAAGAGGTTGAATATCACGCTGCCAATTTGGCGGCGGCACTGAGAAAAGCCGAAGCGCAATTGAGCGGTGAATTGTTGCGGCTATATGGAAAATCTATTTTGTGATATGTTCTGTCATTCCCGGCAAACAGATGCGGAACGCCGTTGGCAGGCTTTGGGTGCCGTTGTAGAGGATGTAATCGGCGGGGGCGCTGTCGGTGACTCGGCAGGCGTAGACGCGCATGTGCCATTCTATGTGGGTGAAGATGTGCTTTCGCTCGTAGCACAGGATTTCGGAGCGAGGACTGATGCCGAGTGCTTGCAGGTGGCTTGCCATCTCTTCGGCGTTCAGGTGGCCTGTTGTGTTGGGTAATTGGTACAGACTTGCCAGCAGACCGTTTTCGTTGCGCTTTTGCACGAGGAAAGAGTTATCTTTTTGCAGAACGAATACGGTGAGGGTTTCCGGGCGGCGCGGTTTTTTCGGGCTTTTATAGGGTAGGGACGACGCTGTTCCCGCGCGATTCGCTTCGCATAGCCGAGACAGGGGACACTCTTCACAGCGCGGGGCTTTACCGGGCAGGCAAACGGTTGCGCCGAGATCCATGACGGCCTGGTTGAAATCGCCCGCGCGGGCGGGCAATCCGGCTGTGATTGCCGCGCTCAGGCCTGCCTTGGTTTTGGGGTCGGCGATATCGTCCGCGCAGTTTGTGAGACGCGCGAATACGCGCAGGGCGTTGCCGTCCACGGCGGGTACGTGCGCGCCGAAGGCGATGGAGGCCACGGCGCCCGCCGTATATTCGCCCACGCCGCGGAGTTTTTTCAATTCGGAGATTTCACGGGGGAATATGCCGCCGTATTCTTCGACAATCTGTTTTGCCGCCCGCCGCATATTGCGCGCGCGGGAATAATAGCCCAGACCCTGCCAGACGCGCAACAGCTCGTCCTCTTTACTGTTCGCCAGATCGAAGACCGTGGGGTATGCTTCCATAAAGCGCGGGAAATAGGCCAGCACGGCGCCGGTGCGCGTCTGTTGCAGCATCGTTTCCGATACCCAGACGGCATAGGCGTCCATGGCGCCGCGCCAAGGGAACTCGCGCTTGTTTTCATCAAACCAAGCGAGGAGGGGCGCGGAGAGATCAATCATCGGTTTCTGAATCATCCGCGTCAAAGTCGAAGTCCGCATCGTCGTCCCCGCTCAGCTTTTTCCGCGCAACGGCAATATCGTCATAGCCATAGCCCCGCGCCAGCGCACGCGAACAGGCGCGGCGCTGCCTGTCCCGCTCGGGTAGTTGCGCAAGCTGGGTCCAGAAGCTCTCCATCACGCGGAAGCAGTTTTCGACTTCCGTCGCATTCGAGATCTGCTCTACGGCTTCCTTCGCCAATTCCCGCGGCAACTTGCGCTCTATGAGTTGGCGTAGCAACGCATTGCGGCTCACCGGTTTTGTGCGCAGGCGCGAGTCCACAAAATCCGCCGCAAACTGCGCGTCATTCAGCAGGCCGAGCTCCATAAGCCTGTCCACGGTCGCCATGATGTCGCCCTCGCCGAATTCCCTGTCATCCAGAAACAGTTCCACTTCCCTGACCGTGCGCGCGCGACTACCCAAATAGCGCAACGCAAGTTCCATGGGGCTTTTCGATATATCACTTTTCTTCTTCATAATGGAATTATACCATTTTACCGCATGCAATACAATTGTAACTATTTTAATAAAACTCTTGCGCAGGGGTAGAAAAGCGCAAAGCGTTCCGATACAATGGGTATAAATCAAAATAGCAGGCAGGTTAGGCATGGAACTGGATAATAAGGGGAAGAAGAAGCGCAGAAAGAAGAAGACGCATATATCCATACTTTGGGGCGCGCTGATTGCGGCGGGCATCATTGGCATTGCGATTGTCGTCACCCTCAGCTGGCAACCACTCGCAAGGGCAGGCGACGCGATGAAAACGACCGTCGTCACTTTGCCCAGCCCAACGCCCTTCGATGAAAACTCACCCCGGGCGCAGGCGACGCGGATACGCCAGAGTATCACCCTGTTGCCGGGCATACGGATTGCGGGCGTGGATGCGGGCGGCATGACCCGTGAGGAAGCGCTGCTGGCGCTTGAGCCCCTGATTGCCGAAGCAAACACGAATTACGCCCTGACTTTGCAGGCGGACGCTGCCACGCTCACCTTGGACGCGGAAGCGCTGGGCCGCCACAGCGACGCGGACGCGGTGCTCAATGAGGCCTTTCTTTATCTGAAAGATATAGAGAACGATGAGGAACTGCTGGCGGCCGTGGAGGAAACGGTCGTCAGCGGCAAGTCCTTTGACTTAAGTTACTCCTTGCATGAGGAAAGCGTACGCGCCGCCGTCGCGAATTTCGCGCTCGACGTGGGCAGGGCACCCGTCAACGCCACGCTCTCCATGAGCAGTGGGAAGATGGTCTATACGGACGACGTGCCGGGTACGGGGCTGGACGCCGACGCGCAGGCGGAGCTTGTCGAGCAAATCCTGCGTCAAGCCGAAGACGGACCGGATGCAATCATCTGCGCAACGCTGGTGGACGTCCCCGCGACCATCACGCGGTCTATGCTCGAAGGGCAATACGTTCTGCGCGCCAAGTTTTCCACAAGCTTTTCCGGCAGCACTTCGGATCGGAAATTCAATGTGCGCAAGGGCGCGGATCTGATCAACGGCACGGTTTTGAAGCCGGGCGATACCTTCTCCACCAATGCGGCGCTGGGCGTCCGCACGACGGCGAACGGCTGGAAGATGGCCGGAGCCTATGTGCAGGGCAATACGGAATTGCAGGCGGGCGGCGGCGTATGCCAACTGTCCAGCACCCTGTATAACGCCGTTCTGATGGCCGATTTGCAGATCATCAACCGCCGCAACCACAGCATGCGCGTGGGCTATGTCAAGGGTGGATTGGACGCCACCATCAATTCGGTGGGCAATATCATCGACTTCACGTTCAAGAACAACACGGCGGGCGACCTGTTTATCGTCTCCTATACCGAGGGGAACAATGTGCACATGGAACTCTATGGCTTGCCCATGGATACGAGCGAGTACGATGAGATACGGCTGTCCTCTACAAAAATCAAGACCGTCTCCATCACGACACTCGAGACCCTCGACCCCAGTATGCCCGCAGGCACCAGTGTTGTCACCCGCGAGGGCAAGCAGGGCGAGGTTTGGGAAGCGTATAAGGAATACTATAAAAACGGCAAGCTCGTGAAAAAGGAGCTTATCAACACATCCAACTATGGCATGGTGCAGGCCCTTATCACCGTGGGCAACGGCGCGACGCCCGCGCCGACGGAGACGCCCGCGCCGACCAACACGCCAAAGCCGCCGGATCCGACGCCGACGCCCATGCCTACGCCGGACCCCTCTTAACTATCTCATGAACACCCGCGCGATGCCGGGTCGTTTCACGACCAGCGCGCCCTTGGGGCAGAACTCCTGACAGCAGAAGCAGAGTATACAGCGCCCACGACGGAAGCGCGGAATCTTATTCTTCATCTTTATAGCGTTGGCCGGGCAGGTCTTTTGACAGACCGCACAGCCGACGCATTTTTTCGGCAGCACGACGGGCTTGCTGGCCAGCGCGGCGGTGCTGACTTTTTGGATCACATAGCCGGGTATGCCCTTCACCTTCCCGCCAAACAGCACGCTGTTGTGCTGTTCCACATGCTTATAGTCCGCCACGCGCAAGGATTCCAACTCACCGAGGATGGTTAGACCCCCGATATCTTCGGGGATATAGCCGAGCGACATTGCTTCGGTGAGCGTCGGCACGCGCGCGGGGGGCAGGTTGATGATATGCGCGCCCGCCAAATCTAACGCGTGGGGGCTCTCGCTACACAGGATGCAGCCTATCTTCTTGGGCGTACCCATCGTGGGGCCGTTGCCCTCCATCCCGATGATGGCGTCGCAGATGCTGAGCCGCGGCTTGAAAAAGTTGTTCAGGTCCAGAATCATGCGCGCGAAATCCGTGGAATTCGGAAAGCGATAGTGATATTCCGGCTTTAGCGTCCCCGGTATCACGCCAAACATATTCTTTGCCGCGGCGGAGAGCGCCATCATGCCGTGGCTTTTCAGTTTGCAGACGTCGATGATGGCGTCCGCATCGTCCAAAAACGCGGTATATTCAAACTCGTGCATCACCATGGCTTCGGGATAACTTGCCTTCGCGGTGGAAAAATCCTGGTTCAGCGCCGCGCCGAAAGCCACGGCCTGCGTCATACCGCAGACCTGATATACGCGGTTCAAATAGGCCTTGCCATAGGTTCCGCCCGGGCTGTCGCCTATCGTCACGACCGCGCCGCGCTCGACCAACAGTTTGGTCAGCGCGCAGACGACGGAGGGATGCGTGGTTGCCGCCGTTTCGGGATGCAAAAAGGTGACAAGATTGGCCTTGATGACGACGCGCATGCCGGGCGTCACCCAGGCAAGACCGTCAATCGCCGCAAGTGCGGCGTTGAGCGCGTTTGTTACGGCATCCAAATCGTAAGTATCGCAGGGGACAATGGCGACGGGGGCATAATTCTGCATGGCGGGGACCTTTCGAGATAGGGTACAGGGATCAGGGGAAGAATTCGCTGTATTGTTGATTATACGCATTTCGGTGGTATATCGCAAGCTTGACATATAGTATTATCAGTAATAATATAAGCATGGGCAATAATCCTGTCCCCTGCACCCTGACCCCTGTATCCTAACTCAGAAAAGGAGATACCTCATGGCCAAATATTTCGGAACAGACGGTTTTCGCGGCAAGGCGAATGTGAATTTGACGGTGGAGCACGCGTTTCTGGTGGGGCGCTTTCTCGGCTATGATTTGGGCAAGGCCGCGGCGGCCTATGGACGGCGGGCTCGCGTGGTGATCGGCAAGGATACACGCCGCTCGGGCTATATGTACGAGAACGCGCTGGCGGCGGGTCTCTGCGCTTCGGGCGCGGACGCGCACCTCCTGCACGTCACCACCACGCCCTGCGTCTCCTATATCACGCGCACGGAACATTTCGACTGCGGAATCATGATCTCCGCCAGCCACAACGCCTTTTATGACAACGGCATCAAGCTCTTCAACGCGCAAGGTGAGAAGATGGAGGACGCGTTTATCGAACGCGTGGAAGCCTATCTCGACGGGCTGAGCGGCACCCTCCCCTATGCGACCGGCGCGGATATAGGCCGCACGGTCGACTATATCGAGGGGCGCAACCGCTATATCGCCTACCTAACCGCCCTTGCGCCGCGCTCCTTTGCGGGCAAGCGCATCGGGTTGGACTGTGCCAACGGCTCCGCATGGCAGATTGCCAAGAACGTGTTCGATGCGCTCGGCGCGCAAACCTATGTGATCGGCTATGCCCCTAACGGCACGAACATCAACGAAAACTGCGGCTCCACCCATCCCGAGAACCTGCAAAAATTTGTGGTGGAGAACAAGCTGGATTTGGGCTTCGCCTTTGACGGCGACGCCGACCGCTGTTTGGCCGTGGATGAGACCGGTAAGCTTGTCACGGGCGACCATATCCTCTATCTCTACGGGCGCTATATGCAGGAGCGCGGGCGTTTGGAGACGAATACGGTCGTCACGACGGTGATGAGCAATATGGGGCTGTATAAGGCCTTCGATGCGCTGGGCATCGCCTATGAAAAGACGGCCGTGGGCGACCGTTTTGTCTATGAGAATATGAACGAGCACGGGCATCTCCTCGGGGGCGAACAGAGCGGACACATCATCTTCTCCAAATACGCCAGCACGGGCGACGGCATACTGACGGCCATCAAGGTGATGCAGGTGATCATCAGCAGCAACCGGAAACTCTCCGAATTGGCCGCGCCGATGCGCATGTATCCGCAGGCCCTGAAAAATCTGATTGTACAGGATAAGGACGCCGTCGGAAAGCATCCGACTGTGCGCGCCGCGATTGAAAAGGCGGAGACGGCGCTGGGCGACAATGGGCGCGTGCTCTGCCGCGCCAGCGGCACGGAACCGCTCTGGCGCGTGATGGTCGAAGCCGAGAGCGAAGCGCTCTGCGAGAGCACCTGCAGCGATATTATCGCCGCCGCGCGGGAGAGCGGCCTGTTGGTGAGGGTAAAATGATGAACGGGAATTGGCTGATCGAAAATTTATTGGATTTGACACATACGCGGGCGGCGGAGCTGTTTGCGGACAAATGCTATGCCTGGGAAGTGCTGGCGCATATCAAGGATTGCATTTTGCAGATTGGCGCGCAGTTGAATGACGCGGCGTTTGAAAGGCGCGGAGAGGATATTTGGATACACAGGACAGCAAAGGTCGCCCCCTCCGCCTCCATCACGGGGCCTTGCATCATCGACGCGGAGACGGAGGTGCGCCACTGCGCATTTATACGCGGCAGCGCGCTGATCGGGAAGAACTGCGTGGTGGGCAACTCCGCTGAGATCAAGAACGCCATCCTGTTCGACAATGTCCAGACCCCGCACTATAACTATATCGGCGACTCCGTGCTGGGCTATAAATCCCATCTCGGCGCGGGCGCGGTGACTTCCAATGTTAAGAGCGACCGCAGTCTTGTCACGGTGCGCGACGGAGAACTGCGCCACGCAACCGGCCTGAAAAAATTTGGTGCGATCGTGGGCGACTTTGCCGAGGTCGGTTGCAACGCCGTACTTAATCCGGGGACGGTTTTGAGCCGCCACAGCAGCGTATACCCCACCACCTGCGCGCGCGGCACCGTGCCGGAGAACGGGATTTTGAAGAATGATGGGCGGGTTGTTATTCGGGATTGAGGATGGGGATATTGATAAGATGAAGCACTTGACTGCAAGAATACTATGGGGGATTGCCCTCTTATTTGCAACCACACTCGCCCTTGCATGCGGCGGTTGCCGTGCGGTTGATAAATTGCTTGCCATAGATCCCCCCATTCTGCGCGTTGGCAACGGAAGGTTCGGTATTTATCAATACAATTGGAAAAACGGTTTTTTGTACGACGAGGAAGAGAAAACAACGATCGAGCGCGATGTCTTTTCGTATTGGGTTGATAAGCAGAACAAAACACTATATGTCAACGGTTTTGACGGTTACACGGTCGTAGACTATGGGAAAGAAGGGTGGTACCAAGAGGAGTCCATTGAATTTTTGCATATTGCGGATCAAGAGGTGTTTCTTTCGCATAAGTTTACGTCGTATTTGGCTATCGAGGTGTATAAGAGCAATTTCGCGGTTGCCCGCCATTCGCTCGGCGTTTGGCAGTTGATTAATACGAAGACCAACGAAGTAATTGATTCGCAATTGTATGCTTACAAGGCGGACGGTTCATTAACCTATTACTTTATTGGAAAAAACGGGTTGCATAAGATTCCATACAAACAAGGCGTTTGCTTAACGGGTGACATAAATGATTTTGAGGAAGCGGACCGGATTGTCTTCGAGGAAATGCAAACGACAGGTCGATGTTCCCGGTTTATCGTATATGCATCGGGAAATGCTTATTGCAATGTGAAGACCAATCCAAACGGCGGATACAGCATCATGAATCGCGAGGGAACAGAGTTCATTGAACCGATAGTCTATCAATTTTACGAAGAAAGAAGTCTGCTGTATGTGGTTGGCTCAAGGGGGTTTACAATATTCGATTCGAGGAATATGACATATGTAAACCATATGGAACTTTCCGATTTCGACGCACGGGAACAAGAAGTTTTCGGCAATGAAAGTTCGTTTAGAGTGTTGGTAGATTGTCGCTCCTGAATCTAATCCGCTATCCGCTCAATCACTACATAGCCGTCCGTGACGAAAGTTTCATAGCCGCCTATCATTGCTGTTTTTTTCATAATCCAACACCTCGTTTTATGCGGATCATAGCGGATCGGTTATGATTTGAATGCCCTCTACCTCTAAATGGTAAAAAGTTTGACCAAGTTCTTCATAGCTCTTGAACACCCCCGACACTTCAATCATCGCCTGCGCATCGGGATAATCCGCCGGATAAGCATGTTCACCCTTCCAAACGAATTCCACGCCGGCCTGACAGCAGGCGGCTGCATCCACAATGAGCACGTAATGATAGTACATACCGGTTTCCGCATAGTATGAAGCAAAGTATGGCCCGTTAATTTTGATGGTTTGGCCTATGTAATCCTGCGGACTTGCATAAATATTTTGCAACTCGGCGAACACCAAAGTGTTGCTCAAGCCGGAGAGATCGATGTCGATTCTCTCTTCGTTTTGTTGCATATCTTTTGCCGTGCAAGCCGCAACGGCAAGCAAAAGCATGCTCGCGAGCAACAGGGCGGTTAAACGTTTTTTCATGGGTGAACTCTCCTTCTTTTTATCAATCCGAGTATACAGAACAGGAAAAAGCCCGCAATATCCACCGCAACGATGGTGGAACCGACGGGTGTTCCTGTCGGGATAGAAATGAATATGCCAAGCAACGCGCAGAGTACCGAGAAAATAACTGCGCAGAGGACTACACGTTTGAAGCTCTTGAACACACGCATAGCGGAGAGAGCGGGAAAAATCACCAATGCCGAGATTAAAAGCGCGCCGACCAATTTCATGGCCAATACAATGACAACGGCGATGACAATGGCCAAGAGCAGATTATAGACCTTGGCATTCATTCCTGTTGCCGATGCAAAATCCTCGTCAAAGGTGATGGCGAAGATTTTGTGATAAAAGAGCAAAAAGAACATGACGACCGCTACGGAAAGCGCGGCGCAGAGCCAAACGTCCAGCGTGGACAACGTTAAAATGGAATTGGAACCAAAGAGCGTGGCGCAAACATCCGCGGAGAAGTTGCTGCTTCTCGCGGAACTCTTAAACAGGTTCATAATGAGGTAACCGCCTGCCAGGGTTCCCACAGAGATCATCGCTATGGCCGCGTCACCCTTGATTTTGCTGTTCTGCCCCATGCGCAATAGCAGTATGGCACAGAGTATGGTTACGGGCAGCACTAACAGAAAGCTATTCGTCAAGTTCAGCACCGTGGCAATCGCCATCGCACCGAACGCTACGTGCGACAAACCGTCGCCTATCAGCGAAAACCGTTTCAGCACCAGCGGCACGCCCAAGAGCGAGGAGCAAAGAGCAATCAGGGGTGTCGCAATCAATGCCCGCTGCACCGTGCTGAATGTTAGGGAATACATGAGAGTAGTCCATATATCCATCATGTCTGTATCCCTCCCAGGTCTGCATACCTGCGTCCGATTTCACTTTGCAGATAATCCGACTTAGTCCCAAAGAACAGAGCCGACTGCTTCCCGATATGCAGGATATGCGAAGCATATTTTACGGAAGCCGTGATATCATGAGAGATCATCAGAACAGTAGTGCCGTCCGCATGCAGCTTCCGTATCCATTCATACATCTCCGCCGTCGCCTTGGGATCCAGCCCTGCGGCGGGCTCGTCCAACAGCAACATCTTGCGGGTGGCGCACAGTGCCCGCGCCAAAAGCACCCGCTGCTGCTGTCCGCCGGACAATTCCCGATAACAGTGTTTGGCGAGGGGAGCGATTCCCAATCGCTCCATATTCTCCTCCGCCAGTTGTTTATCGGCACGGGAATAGGTGGAGCGCATGCCGGAGCGACCGAGACAACCGGAACGGACGACCTCCCGGACAGACGCGGGAAAATCTTTCTGTACTACAGTCTGCTGCGGAAGATATCCGATTTCGTTGGTCTCCAGACCATCACCATGCAGGATCTTCCCGGACATCGGCGTTTTCAGCCGCAAGACGGTTTTCATCAGAGTGCTTTTGCCGGATCCGTTTTCACCGACTATGCACAAATAATCCCCGGCATTCACCGTGAAAGAGATGCCCGAAAGTACGGTCTTTCCCTCATAACCGAGGTCCAGATTTTCACAGGCCAGCTGCGACATACGCGCCCTCCTCTTTTTTAGCTTAATGCCGCTTTCAGCATGGAGAGATTGCTCTCCATAATGGCAAGATAGCTGATTCCATTCTCAATATCACCCCTAGTCACGGATTGCATGGCGTCTAATACGAGGATGTTTTGATTCTTTGCCGCCGTGCTGTCACGTATGGTTTTGGCGATGGATTGATCCGCGCTTTCCGTTACACATATGGTATGCAAGCCCAATTCATCCACTTTGTCCGCAAGGAATATAATTGTTTGAAAGCCGGCTTCTGCTTCGGCGGCGCAGCCGGCAAAGGCAGCAAAGTAAGTCAATCCATAATCTTCCACCAGATATCGGAACGGAAAACGGTCACCAAAGAGCAGTGTCTTCACAGGCGCGGCAGCAACCGCTTCCTGATATTCCGCATCCAGAGCAGACAGTTTCTCCGTATACGCGCGCAAATTGCTTTGATATGTATCTGTGTGATCCGCATCCAAAGCGGCCAGCACATCGGCAATGGCAGTGCAAAGGATTTGTGCGTTTTTCAGCGAAAGCCAGACATGTTCGTCCCATTCGTCCTCGTGCTCTTCGTCTTCCATGCCTTCCACGATTTCTTCGATCTTTGCGGCGTCACCCAGCGCTTCCAGCAGGCTGATGACAATCATATCTTCATTGACCGCATCTTTCAGCACATCATCTACCCACGCGTCGGATTCACCACCCACATAAATGAAGAGGTCGCAGGAAGAAATTTTCACAATATCCGCAACCGCAGGCTGATAGCTGTGCAAGTCTATCTTATTGTCCAAGAGCAGGATAAGCTCCACGGTCTCCGCTTGCTCTCCGAGGATTTGCCGCACCCAGTCATATTGCGGGAAAGTGGTGCAGATGATGTTCAGTTTTCTTCCGCCTGGTTCTCGCATGCCGGGCTCATCCACGCCCTTTCTTGTGCAAGCAGATAACGCCATCAATGGCAATAAACATATAAGTATATATGCGATTATTTTTTTCATATAAAATAAGCCTCCGTAAATTGTTTTTGTTACAATAAAAAGCAAGAAATGCGTCACGCATGCACAGCAGGCAGAAGCCTGCTGCGCGCATAATACAACTCCACGGAACCTATTTAATTATTGAATCGCACTTTCAGGCAAAAGAGAGTGTTGGACTTTGCAAGATGTGAAAAGGAAATCAAATAAGAAAGACCGGCGGATAACAAAATAAGCCCGAGTAACGCGGCAGTCACGGCAACGGAAAGCGTTTTCAGCAAATCCAAGGCTGCCGATACATGCAAACAGGTTACGCATCCATTATGCGGTGCGTTCAATTCGTGTCCGTGATCTCCGTGTACGATAATAAAGGCCGCCGAAAGGAGGGTGCATGAAATAAATAGAATGCAAACAGCAAAAGCGAGCCACTTCATTTTTGTTTGTTTCTTTTCCCGGTGAATGTTTCTAAAATGCATTCTGTGCCTCCTTCCATAAAAACTCAGTTTCATTTTAACGCGTCAATCCCAAATGTCAATATATGTGCAAATTATTTTATCAAAATTGCAACAAAAGCGTCGCAAAGCACCCGTTTCCGAAACATGAAATATCTGCTATAATATATGTGGAGGATTTTATCATGCCGCATAGATATACGCAAAACCATGCCGAAAAGGCGCCGCCCAAGCGCGAAAGCTTTTGGACGCTGACCCGTCCGCCCGAAACGCGGCCTTTTTTGTTGCAGGTGTTGTTTGCCGTTTTGAGGACGATCTTTTTGGCCCTGCTCATTGTCGGGTTCGGCGGGTTGGGCTTGCTCTACGGCGTCGCAAAGACCTATATAGACACGACGCCGCCCCTCGACGTGGCGCAGATCACCAAGAGCAACCGCACCACCTATCTGCTCGATATGTACGGCGTGGAGATCACCTCTCTTTCCGCCATCGAGTACCGCGACTGGGCGAACCTATCCGAGATACCGGATCTGATGCAAAACGCGGTCGTCGCCATCGAGGATGTGCGCTTCTATAAGCACAGCGGCGTGGATTTCAAGCGTCTGGTTTCCGCCGCGCTCGAGATACTCGGCAACAGCAATTCTTCGGGAGGCAGCACGCTTACACAGCAGCTTGTCAAAAACAAGGTACTCGGTTCGGAGCGCTCCTATAAACGCAAACTGCAGGAGGCCTATCTGGCCTTGGAAGTCGAAAGGCAGATGGATAAGGACTCCATTTTGGAGGCCTATCTGAACGATATCTACCTCGGCGGCAGCAATTACGGCGTCAAGTCGGCGGCGAAGGATTATTTCGGCAAGGAATTGCAGGACCTGACGATACGCGAGACCGCGATGATCGCCGGGCTGACCCAGAACCCCTATCGCTATAACCCGCGCCTGAATATGTATTTTCGCGAAGAGGATTCCATGGATTCCACCAACGCGCGGACGGATCGGGTATTGAACCAACTCTATGCCAACGGCTATATCAACCGCGAACAGTTTGACGCGGCGATGGCGGAGGAAGTCGTTATTTTGCGCGAGAGCGAACGGAACAAGATGTACGACATGGCATACTTCATCGAATACGCCATCTCGGACGTGGTGACGCACTGGCTGGCGGCGGACGGACTGCCGGACACCGCCTATAACCGAACCCTCTATGAGAATAAGCTGCGTACGGGCGGCTACAAAATCTATACGACCCTCGACCCCTTCGTTCAGCAGACCGTGCAGGATTCGCTGAGTACCTGGGAGAAATATCCCAAATTAGCGGACAGCCGAAACGCAATCACCACGGAAGCGATTTCCGACAGCGTTGTGATTGAGATCGTGCACCCGCAGGCTGCCGCCGTCGTCATTGAACAGGCGACGGGCGAACTGCGGGCCGTGGTCGGCGGGCGCTATGAACCGCAGGTGCGCCGCGGATTCAACCGCGCCGTGCAGAGCACCACGGAGGTCGGCTCCGCCATCAAGCCGCTGGCCGTATACGCCCCCGCGTTGGATATGGGCGCGTCGCCCGCAACCGTTATCGTCAACGCCGACGGCGCGGTGGAGGGCTGGGGCGGCGAAGCGGGCTACCCGAAGGGCGGGCTGACCGACCGTTACTATGGGCCGCAACCCATACGCCGCGGCATCGTCCATTCCCTGAACGTCGTGGCCGCGCGCACCCTGTTTGAGCGGGTCGGCATACAGAATTCCATCGCCTATATGACGAAGTTAGGCATACCGGAGTCACAACTGAACCCCGATGGGCCGGGCTTGGCGCTCGGCACTTCCGGTATCACTCCGCTGCAAATGGCCGCGGCCTACGCCGCCATCGCCAACAATGGCTACTATCTGGAGCCGCTGTCGTTCACCCTTGTGACGGACGCGAACGGCAGCGTTATCCTCGATGCGAACCGCATACGCGGCGGCATGCGCAAGGTGTTCAATCGCGCTTCCACGCCCTATCTTTTGGTCGATATGCTGAAAGACGCCGTGCGCAACGGTACCGGGACGCGCGCGCGTATAGACGGCTATGAAGTTGCGGGCAAGACAGGTACAAACTCCGACTATGCCAGTGTCTACTTCGCGGGCATGACCTGCAAGTATACCTCCGTGCTCTGGATCGGGCATGATATGCCTTCCAATAAGCTGGAGAAGGGCGCGGATGGCGGCACCTTCGCTGCGCCGCTCTGGCAGGACTATATGTCCAAGATCATGGCCGGGGTGGAGAGCAGGCCCATCGTGAATGAGACCCCCGCTTCCCTCGGTCTCGTGCAGCGCACGGTCTGCCCCGTGTCGGGGCTATTGGCCACGGAGGCCTGCATCGCCTACCAGGGCGAGGGCAACCTGTTTGGATTGGTGACGGACTGGTTTGACTATCTCTCCGTTCCGACTATCTATTGCGATATGCATATCTCGCTGCCCATCTGCGAACTCTCCGGCCTGCGGGCGGGCTCGGAATGCGATCCCACCACCGTCAAAAATCAGGTGTTGGTACTGTTGCACCCTTCCTCGCAATTCTACGCGTTAGAGGACGAAGTTCTCTATAAGATCTTCAAGGATACCTGGCGCAAGACGGAGAAATCCCCCGAGGTCTTCCTCAGCGAATACATCGTCTGCACCCTCACGGAGTCCTATGCCCGGCTCATCTTGCAGAGGGAGGAGACCATAGCCAAGGCGATGGCCTTTATCGGGGAAACCCCGGATTTGTCCGACGCGCACCGCCGCGAACTATTGGACAAGATAGGCCTGCTGCAAAATGCGGTCTCCTATGCGGACTTGGCAACGACGCTCGAAAGTCTGAAAAAATCCCTGCGCGAGATCCAGCCCATGTATACCTCCTGAAATCGTGGCGCGGGTGTGAACCCTTTGCGACAAAGTGGGGTTACGTGTTTTCAAGAGGTTTAGGGTCGTTTACAATATGCGTGTGGAACCGGGGCGATTGCCATCGCCCCCTACGGTTATACCGTATTCGGCGGGCGCGATAAATCGCGCCCCTACAAATAAAAAAGGGGGGTACCATGGAGATAAAGATATTGATCGCCGACGACGATCCTATCGTACACGAGTCCCTGCGCATCTATTTGGAAGCGGAGGGCTTTGCCGTCGCGGACGCCTATGACGGGCAGGAAGCGTTGGACAAGTTGGACGCGGGGCATTATTCCCTCTGCGTCCTGGATGTGATGATGCCCAAGCGCAGTGGGACGGACGTCTGCCGTGAGATACGCAGTAAGTCCGAACTCCCCGTTGTGCTGCTGACCGCCAAGGGCGAGGAGGTGGACCGCATCGTCGGTCTCGAATTGGGTGCGGATGATTATATCGTCAAGCCCTTCAGTCCCCGCGAGGTGGTCGCCCGCATACGCGCCATACTGCGGCGCATGGAGAACCGCGACGCGGGTCCCATGGAGAAGAATGTCATACGCATGAACGGACTCGTCATTGATCTGAACAGCTATAAAGTGTTGCTCCGCGACGAATCCGTACTCTGCACGCCCAAGGAGATCGAGATTTTGTTCCTCCTCGCAAGCAACCCCGGGCAGGTGTTCACGCGGGATATGCTGCTTTCGCGCGTTTGGGGCTATGATTTTGCCGGGGAGACGCGCACCGTGGACACGCATATCAAGCGCCTGCGCGCGAAGCTGCCCAGCGAGGGTTTGTGCTGGTCGATCAAGACCATCTACGGCGTCGGCTATAAAGTCGAAATAGAATGAGATCTGTTTTTTTTCGCCGCGTATTTCTGGTCAGTATGGTCGTCATCCTGCTGGCCATGTTGGCGTTGGTGGCGTCCTATGCCTATTTCGGGCGCAGTGCGTATATCGATCTGCAAATGGATAGTTTGCAATCGGCGCACAGATCCGCACAGCAGATGTATGAGCAAAAGGAACGGGTGCTCGTCGACAAGGTTTCCTTTTCCGAGATGCTCGGTTTTTTGGCGGACACGGCGGACGCAGATTATCTATATGTATTCCTGCGGGGTAACCTCGTACAACCCCCTTTCAACCATGCTTCGGTTGTCATTGATGACAGGCTGCAAGCAGAGATACTCACGCTCTTTGAGGGAAACAGTTTCCGCATCGATAATCTGCGTTTGGAAAACGGGGAATTTGCCATCGGCTATGGCGGACCTCTGCGCAATATGTTCGGAATCGTCGATGGCGGCGTGATCTTTGTCAAGGAGATGTCGCGCATAGGCAGGGTCTTCCGCGAACTGAACAATGTGCTTTGGCTGATGACCATTTTGGTCGTACCCCTCTTCTTCGGGCTGGCCTATCTCGGCCTGCGACAGATCAGCAAGCCCATACGTCAGATGACGCAGGTTGCCATCGCGCTCAGCAAGGGCAATTACAGCGTGGAGGCCAACGAGAATTTCCGCGGGGAGATGGGGATATTCGCGCGCGCCATGAACCGTCTGCGCAGAGCGCTGGCCGCCACGATCAGCCAACTGAACAGCGAGAAGAACCAGCTTTGGTCCATATTGGCCAGCTTTTCGCAGGGTGTCGCCGCCATGGATATGGACGGGAAACTGACCCACTATAACCAGGCCCTCCTAAAGCAGTTCGGCGCGGTGGAGGTGAACGCGCCGCTGGACTTGGTGCCGGATGACGCGGTTTGGCAGGCCTTCTATGCCACGCTGGACACGAAAGAACCGCATACCCTGCACTATACCCTGCCCGGTGAGCGGAATCTCTTGATACACATCGTCCCCGTGCTCAACGATACGGGCGAATGCAGCGGCGCGGTGGGTCTGTTTAACGATATCACCGAAATGGAACAGATGGAGAAGATGCGCCGCGACTATGTTGCCAATGTCAGTCACGAACTGCGCACCCCGCTTACCGCCGTGCGCGGGCTGCTCGAGCCGCTGGCCGACGGGATGATACGGGACGAAACCGCCCGCAAGCGCTATTATGATATTATGTTGCGCGAGGTGGAGCGGCTTTCGCGCCTGATCACCGATCTGTTGCAGCTCTCCCGCCTGCAGGCGGGTACGGAGGAGTTGCAGTTGCGCAAGGTGGATATCTCAGAGCTGTTGGGCGAGATTTATCAGTCCTATAAGGGGCCTGCCGCGCTGGCGGGCCGCAAACTCTGTCTCGACTGCCCCGCCCTGCCGCCCGTATTATCGGACGCCGACAGTGTGGAGCAATTGTTGATTATCTTCCTTGACAACGCCCTGCGCTATTCGGACGAGGGCGGCGAGATCACGCTCTCTGCGCGCGAGGACGCGCTGAATATCTATGCTTCCGTCTCCAATACGGGCGAGGGCATCGCGCCCGGGGATTTGCCGCATATCTTTGAGCGCTTCTATAGGGCCGATTCCGCGCGCAGTTCCGGGGGTACGGGGCTGGGGCTATCCATCGCAAAGCTGATTGCGGAGAGTTTGCGCGAGAATATCGAGGTGCAAAGCGGGCCGGGCAACCTGACCACCTTTACGCTCAGTCTGAAAAAATACGTCAGCAACGCCATTGCCCTTGGGCCTGCCTATGCCTTGGAGAAGCCCGCCGATTTGGTGTTCGTGGAGGATACAGAGGGGTCGGATTCTGATACGGCGGATTATGAGGTGATTGAGTAAACACGTTCCCCTCTCATTATGGATAACTTTTATTTTAATTAAGATTCAAAAAGCCGATGCCGTTTTTGCCGAGAATCTGGACGGTGGTGTAGCTCCAACGCCAACCATCATCTGCGCCGTTACCGAGCGACCTTCATAATCCTGCCCCAAGCCCAGACCGTGCCATCATATTTCAGTGTGACGGTGTGGAAGAATATCATTGCTTTTTTATGATTTTTTCGCTATAATCCGCAATATCAACCAACTTCGTAAATGTGTACATTTGCGAAGTCGCGTTTTTATTCGGCGGACACGGGCGGATGCTATCCACCCCTACGGGTTTGTGTGCATTTGCGAAGTCGGTTTGTATTCGATGGATGGCGGGCGAGACATGCGCTACACCCTACGGGTTCTGTACATTTACGAAGTCAAATTCCATTGAAATAAAGCCTATATAAAATCATAAATCCATGCTATAATTCTGTTATGAAACTGATTACATGGAACGTGAACGGGCTGCGGGCTTGTGTGGGGAAGGGGAACTTTTTGGAGTTCTTCTTGGCCGAGGACGCCGATATTTTTGCCGTGCAGGAGACGAAATTGCAGGAGGGGCAGATCAGTTTGGATTTGCCCGGCTATACGCAATATTTCAACAGCGCGGAGAAGAAAGGCTACTCCGGGGTGGCGGTGTTTACCAGGCACGAGCCGATTGCGGTGACGCGCGGAATCGGGATCGCCGAACATGACCGCGAAGGGCGGGTGCTGACCTTGGAATTTGAAAACTTCTTTTTCGTGGCCGTGTATACCCCCAATTCGCAGGACGAGCTGCGGCGCCTGCCCTACCGCTGCACTTGGGAGGATGCGTTTGCAGCGTATCTTTGCGCGCTGGATGCCAAGAAACCCGTGATTGCCTGCGGCGATTTGAATGTGGCGCATGCGGAGATCGATTTGAAGCGGCCGAAGGACAACCGCATGAACGCGGGGTTTACGGACGAGGAGCGCGGAAAGATGAGCGCGCTGCTCTCGCGCGGATTTGTGGACGCGTTCCGCGCGCTGTATCCTGCGCGTTTGGATGCTTACACCTGGTGGAGTTTTCGGATGCAGGCGCGGGAGCGGAACGTGGGTTGGCGCATCGATTATTTTCTGCTGTCGGAGCGGTTACGGCCCTGTTTGCGGGAGTGCACCCTGCGACCCGACGTGTATGGCAGCGACCACTGCCCCGTTGTGATTGAAATGGAGGAACCATGCGGCTAATTCTGGCCAGCAAGTCCCCACGCAGGCATGAATTGCTGGCGCTGATGGGTTTGCGATTTGAAATTGCGGTCTGTGACGCGCCGGAGCTGGCGCCCGCGGGCGCGGGGCCGGAAGAGACCGTGCGCGCCTTGGCTTTGCAGAAGGCAGCGGCAATTTTTGATATGCACCCGCAGGATTGCGTGGTTGGCGCGGATACGCTGGTGTTCTTGGATGGTTTACATTTTGGTAAACCGAACAACGTTGCGGAAGCGAAGGCGTTTTTGCGACTCTTGCAGGGGCGCAGTCACCGCGTGCTGACGGGGCTGGCCGTTTTGTATCCGGGCGGGCGGGATGTGCGCGTATGCGAGACCGAGGTGACTTTCGCCGCTATGACGGACACGGAGATAGACTGGTATGCCGCGACGGGCGAGCCCATGGATAAAGCAGGCGCTTATGGCGTGCAGGGACCGGGCGGCATGTTCGTCTCCGCCGTGAACGGCAGTTACCACAACGTGATGGGAATGCCGATATATTTGCTCTATGCGATGTTGCGCGACGCGGGGCTGTGGGAACGGTTTATCCAATGATGACCGATATTGTCGCCGCAAAATTGAAGCTCCTCCCCTCCCTCCCCGGCGTGTATAAGATGCTGAACGCGGAGGGGGAGGTGATTTATGTAGGCAAGGCGAAGTCGCTGAAAAACCGCGTGCGCTCCTATTTCCAGAGCGGCAAGCAAGCCATCAAGGTGGCGGCGATGGTCTCGCATATCGTGGATTTTGAGACCGTGATTGTGCGCAATGAGATGGAAGCCCTGACGCTTGAGAGCAATTTCATCAAAGAATTGAGTCCGAAATATAATATCAAACTGAAAGACGACCAGCACTTCCCCTATGTGCGCGTGGATTTGCGACAGGATTTCCCGCGCATTGAGGTCGTGCGGCGCGTGGCGGCGGATGGCGCGACCTATCTGGGGCCTTATTTTTCCGCGACGCAACTGCGGGGCGAGCTTTCCGTGATCCGCGAACATTTTCCCATACGCAACTGTAAGAAGGATATGAAACTCTGTCTGGCGCGCCGGGAGCGACCCTGTTTGATGTTCCATATCGGCAAATGCTGTGCGCCCTGTTCGGGGGAAGTGGAGCGCGAGAAGTATCACGGATATTTACAGGAGGCGATCTCCTTCTTGCGCGGCAACGGCGGCGCGATGATTGCGGAGTTTGAGCGGCGTATGATCGAAGCCAGCGAGCGCCTGGATTTTGAGGCCGCGGCGCGGTTGCGTGACCGCATCGAGGCCATACGGACTTTGAAGGAGAGACAGATTGCCATCAGCACGAACGGGCTGGACGCGGATGTGTTTGTACCCGCGCGCGGCGACACAGAGGTGTTGGTCTACGCCTTGTTTGTACGCGACGGCAAGGTTGTGGGTGCGGAGCCTTACTTCTTGAGCGGGCTGTCGGGCGAGAATGACGCCGAGTTATTGGATGCGTTTTTGGGGCAATTCTATGGGGAACTGGCCCTGCCTCCTGAGTATATACTGCTCTCGGCTCTGCCCGAGAACGCGGCGGCGCTCTCGGACTGGCTCTCGGATTTGCGGAAGAAGCGAGTATATATGGCCGTGCCGCAAAAGGGGGAGAAATATAAACTGCTGCAAATGGCGGCGGAGAACGGCGTCAAACTGTTGGAAAAGCGCGCCGCGCTGGCGAAGCACGCACAGAGACCCGAGGACGCGCTATGCGCGCTGGCGGAACGGATTGGGTTGGCGAAAGCGCCGCGGCGCATGGAGTGCTTTGACAATTCGCACCTGCGGGGGCAGTATACGGTTTCCTCCATGGTTGTATTCACGGACGGCAAGGTCGATAAGAGCGCGTACCGCCATTTTCGCATACGCGGGGACACGCAGGGCGATGACCTGTTGGCCATGCGGGAAGTGTTGAACCGCCGCTTTGCGCGTTTGGATACTTTGCCCGACTTGCTGGTGATCGACGGCGGGAAAACGCAGTTGGCTGTTGCGATGCAGATATTGGACGCGCTGGGCCTGGATATACCCGCCATAGGGCTGGCCGAAGCACATGAGCATATCTATCTGCCCGACAGGGACGCCCCCGTGATTCTCTCGCGCGGCGACCCTGCACTACAGTTATTGCAGCGGCTTCGCGACGAGGCGCACCGCTTTGCCGTCAGTTATCACCGAAATGTGCGGCAGCGGGAAGCCCTGTTTTCCGCGTTGGACAATATCCCCGGCGTCGGCGAAAAGAGAAAGCGCGCCCTGTTCGACGCGCTGGTGGATATTGATTCAATCAAGAATGCGAGTGTAGAGACGCTCTCCGCCGTACCGGGGATGACAAGGCCCGTTGCGGAAGCGGTTTGGGCACATTTTCATCCGATAGAATTATAGGGTATTGAGCAGCGCCAGCAACAGTTCGGCAATCCTGGCATGGCCCGCAACGGAGGGATGTATGCAGTCGCCGTAGATCAGTTCGCGCTGCTCGTCAAAGGGCGTTCCGACGTCGAGAATATGGAAGCCATACGCACCCGCCGTATCGGTCAGGACTTCGTTGACCATATCGCAGACCGTTTGATAATCGGCGCGCTGTTTCCCATAGGAGGGATTGTAGAGCGTTTGCACGATCACGGTCGCGTTCGGGTTCAGCACAGATATCGCGGTGAAAATATCCTGCAGGTTTGCTTCGAGCGTCGACAGTATCCCGTTTATCTTCGCAAAATCGCTGTTGGCGGCCTGCGCGAGCAGCGCTTCCACATCCTTATGCAGAAAGTCGTTCCCGCCTATGTATATGACAACGATATCGCTCTCCGCGACGTGACTGCGGATATCCTCGTGGTTCAGCAGTTTGAAGCGCAAATCGCGCGATTCGTGGCCGTCTACGGCATCGTTATACAGGATATAGCCCTTCGCGTTTGCGACGATCGCAGCATATGATTCGGTGTTGCGGTCGACCGTGCCGACCCGTCCGTAGGCGATGGAATCGCCCAGAACGACCAGGGTTTGCGGCGCTTTGGTGCAGGCAACAGTGCATCCGACGATCATTGCAAGAATGATCAGGATGGATATTGCTTTCTTTTTCATCTTTTACAGACCGTAATGCGCGCAGATGATGTCCACGATCTCCGCACCGATGCGCTTTTGCGCTTCGCCGGTGCTTGCGCCGATATGCGGGGTGGCGGAGATGCGGGGGTGCTTGTACAGTTCGGCGTTTTTGCTCGGCTCCTCGGCGAACACGTCCAGACCCGCGCCGTAGACCTTGCCGCTGTTGAGGGCTTCCAAGAGCGCTGCTTCATCGATATTGGAGCCGCGACTGGTGTTGATCAACACAACGCCGTCCTTCATCTTTGCGAGGGTCTCCGCGCAGACCAGCGGCTGGCCGGGGAGAGACGGTACGTGCAGGGAGATGATGTCGCTCTGCGCGAGGAGTTCATCCAGCTCCACATAGCGCATATTTTCGTTCTCGAGAGATTTATCCTGATAGATATCCTGCGCCAGCACCCGCATGCCGAGGGCCTGACAGCGGCGGCCCAGGGCCTGTCCGATGCGCCCATAGCCGACGATGCCGACCGTCTTGCCCGCGAGCTCAAAGCCGCCCGCATAGGCCTTCTTTTCCCACTTATCCTCACGCATGGAGTGTCCCGCCACGGACACAAAGCGGGCGACGGAGAACATCAGCGCAAGCGCGAGCTCGGCCACGGCGTCGCTGCTGGCGCGGGGCGTGTTGCGCACGGTGATACCCTTCTCTTCCGCGTACTTCACGTCGATATTGTCGACGCCGACGCCGCCGCGGATAATAAGCTGTAATCTCCCCTTTGCTGCCGCCGCGTCGATATGCGGGGCGCGTACTTTTGTCGCGGAACGGACAACGACTACATCGGCATCGGTAAGCGCCGCGCCCAGCGCGTCAGGTGCATAAAATGTGGTTTCGACTTCACAGCCTTTTGCTGTCAGCGCAGCGATCGCGCTCTTCTCCATGCCGTCTGTTGCCAAAATGAGTATCATTGTGTTATACCCCCTCATATTTTTTCAGGAAATCGACCAGGGCTTCCACGCCCTCCTTGGGCATGGCGTTATAGATGGAGGCACGCAGGCCACCCACACTCTTGTGGCCCTTGAGGTTTTCGAAGCCCGCTTCCTTCATCGCCTTGACCGCCGCCGCGTCCTTCTCAGCGTCGCCCGTGACGAAGGGGACGTTCATCAGGGAGCGGTCCTTCGCCGCGACCGTGCCGTGGAAGAGCTTGCTTTCGTCCAGATAATCGTAGAGTATCTTTGCCTTTTCGATGTTGCGCTTGTCCATCTCCGCCAGACCGCCGTTGCGCAAGAGGTATTTGAACACTTTGCCGCAGACATAGATGGCCCAGGAGTTGGGGGTGTTGTACATGGAATCGTTTTCCGCATGGGTGTCGTAACGCAGATAGACGGGTGTCTTCGGATCCAGGTCTTTGCGGATCAGATCCTCGCGGATAATGGCCACGACCATGCCCGCGGGGCCGACGTTCTTTTGCACGCCTGCATAGATCATGCCATAGTCCGCGACATTGCAGGGCTTGCTCAGAAACATGGAGCTTTGGTCGGAGACCAGGATTTTGCCCCTTGTGTTCGGCAGTTCGGAATAGGTCGTGCCGTGTATGGTCTCGTTTTCGCAGATATAGACATAATCCGCGTCAGGGGAGACGGGCAGGTCGGAGACGTCGGGAATCGCGCTGTAATTGCTCGCCTTACCGCTGGCCAGCAGATTGATCTTGCCATACTTCCGCGCTTCCTTATAGGCCTTTTCCGACCACGCGCCCGTGACGATATAGTCCGCGACGCCGTTTTGCAGCAGGTTGATAGGCACCATGGCAAACTGCAGGGTCGCGCCGCCCTGGATGAAGAGCACCTTATAGTTGTCGGGTATGCCCATCAGGATGCGCAGGTCCGCTTCCGCTTCGTTGCGTATGGTTTCAAACACTTTGGAGCGGTGGGACATTTCCATCACGCTCATGCCGCTGCCGCGATAGTTCAAGACCTCCGCGGCCACCTCTTCCAGCACCTCCACCGGCATAATGGCCGGGCCTGCCGAAAAGTTAAAAATCCGTCCGTATTCCATTTTTCGCTCTCCTATGTAGTTTTTTACGTGTATAGTATAAGCGTGTTGCGGGACAATTGCAACACGCTGATTGGAATGATTTTCAATCTATACTTATACGCACGCCGTGCAGTATATCCAAGCCCAGCATACTATAGATGGCGTCCCGCACCAGTCCGAAGCCTTCCGGGAACGCGTTTTGGCAATCGGTGCGGTGGGGGCCACCCTCCGCGAAATATATGGTCAACTGAAACACATCGTCCCCCATGGCGCTGCCCCCGCCGAAATAATCCTTCTCCCAGCCGCGCGCGTTCGTCTCCTCCAATGCCGCAAGCAGGCGCTCCCCCATCTCGGGGCGCAGGTCGTGAATCTGCTCCGCCGCCGCTTCCCCGTCCTCATTCTCGGTCATAATCCATTCCTCTATATTTTCCAGCGGAATATAGGCGAGCGCATAGCGTTCCGACCAGCGCAGTTCCGATATATGGAAGTAGAACCTGCGTATCTCCTCCCCACCCCTGGTTTGCGTGACGACGAAGGCGGTGATCGCCGCTTCGTTCGTCTTCTCGGCGGGCTTTACAACGCGCAAGATCAGGTAGACCAACAGGGCCAAGGCCAGGGCGACGATGGCAAAAAAGCGCAGGCGAGCGGCTGTTTGTTTATTCATGGCTATTTCCCCACACAGAATTTTTCAAAGATTTGGTCGATGACTGTCTCCTCCACATCATCGCCCATGATACAGGCGAGGGCGTGAAGCGCATCCCGGAGGTCTGTCGCCGTCTCCTCGGCGTTGCGCGCGGCGATTGCGGCGCGAAGCGCGCGTTCCGCGCTCTCTAACGCGAAGATATGGCGTTCGTTGGTGATACAACTCTCATCATGGCGGTTTGGGGCGATTTTGTCAAGTATCCGGCGCAAGAGCGCGGCGCGGCCCGATTGTTCGGCGGATATATCTGCGTTTGAAGAAAGAAACAGGTCGCAGGGATAGTCCAATTGTTGCGGCAGGTCCGATTTATTGCCGACGACGATGCGCGGATAACCCGCTGTCTCCGATAGGAGGGCTGAGTCCTCCGCCGTCAGGGTTTCGGAACTGTCCAGGAGCAGCACCACCATATCGGCTTGGGTCAAGAGAGAGAGCGCGCGCGCGATGCCGATTTGCTCTACCCCGTCCGCGTTTTGGCGTATGCCCGCCGTATCAAAGAAGCGCAGGGCCACGCCGTCCGTGATCACGCGGGCATCCAATATATCGCGCGTGGTGCCGGGCGTGGGCGTGACGATGGCGCGCGCCATTCCGCAGAGCGCGTTCAGGAGCGAGGACTTGCCGACATTGGGGCGGCCACAGAGCACTACGTGCAGACCGTCGCGCAGGACGCGTCCCGCGCGGCCCTCGGCGATCAGGGCCGTCAGCTCGGAGAGCACGTCTTCCAACTGTTCCGGCAGGGCGGCATTGACGTCCGTCTCTACCTCTTCGGGATAATCTATCGCGGCGTCGAGCCCGGCCTGCGCGGCAAAGAGCTTGTCCAACAGAGCGCGTATGCGGGCAAACAGCTGCCCCTGCAACTGGCGCAGGGCGGCGAAAAGCGATTGTTCGCTTTGCGCGTTGATTACATCCATCACCGCTTCGGCGCGGGTCAGGTCCATCCTGCCGTTCATAAAGGCGCGCTTGGTGAATTCACCCGGGGCCGCCGGGCTTGCGCCGCAAGCCGCCAGCGCGGCCAGTATCTGCCGCACGGTCTCCGGGCCCCCATGGCAATGGATTTCCAACATATCCTCCCCGGTATAGGACTGCGGCGCGGGGAAAAAGACGGCCATACTCTCGTCTATCACCCTGTCCCAGCGCAGGATTTTCGTATAAGACAAAACGCGGGGCATCTGAACGATATCCCGCGTAAAGAGTTGTTGTGCGATTGCGCGGCAGAGCGCGCCGGAGACGCGCAACACCGCGATAGCGCCGCCCACGGCGGAAGAGGGAGCGAAAACCGTGCCGTCCACTTACCTGTCGGGCGTGATCACCACATAGCGGTTGGGCTCTTCGCCCTCGCTGTGGGTGCTCGCGCCGCGAAAGTCTTGTAAAGCGGCGTGCAAAATGCGCCGCTCATAGGCGTTCATGGGGTCCAGCTTTTGCGCGCGGCCCGTGCGGACGGCCTGCACAGCGGCTCGGCGCGCCAGACGGCGCAGGGTATCCTCGCGCCTTGCGCGATAGCCCTCGGTGTCCACGGTGACGCGGACATACTCCCTGTCCTTGCGGTTGCGGTTCGCGTAGAGGGAAGTGATATATTGGAGCGCGTCCAAGGTTTCGCCGCGGCGCCCGATCAGGAGACCTTCCGTCGCGGAGACGATGTTCAGGCGCAGGCCCTCGTCCGCTTCGCAACCCTCCACGGTCGCGGAGACGCCCATCTTTTCCAACAGGCCGGAGAGGAAGCCGGCCGCTTCGCATTCCGCCGCGAATGCCGCGGAATAGTCATACCGGGTCTGCGGGACGCTCTCGCGCTCCTCGCGGCGCTCGTAGCGCTGGTTGCTGTTGCCACTGCTACGCCTGTCGCCGCCGCTGTGCGAGGGGATTCCCCGGCGATCATCGCGCGGGGCCGAGCTCCGCCTGTCATCGCGAGGAGGGCGCGGGTTGCGTTCCCTGTCCTCCTGCCGCGCCTGCTTGGTCTGGGCGGCAATAGCGGCGAAATCGGGGGCGACGAAGGTTTCGCGCTCCGTGATGCGGATGACGGCGTTCTTCGCGCCCAATCCGAATATGCCCTTGCTTTCGGTCTGGAGTGTCTCGATCTCCGCTGCGTCAATGGATAATCCCATCTCGTTTAGGCCGTGGAAAATCGCTTCATCCACTGTGCGCCCGGAAAATTCCATACTTCTCATGTTTATTTAACAACCTCCAATTGGTTAGTTTGCTGTTTCTTGAACACCGCGTTCAAAGTCAAGGTGACGATCAGGGCTATGATATTGCTGATGATAAAATAGATAGCGAATGCCGCTTCATATCCCAGGCAGAACAGGGAAAACATCAGGGGCATTCCATAGACCATCATCTTTCCCATTCCTTGCTGTTGGCCCTCGGCGGGCTTGGGCTGCGCCTTTTGAGAGAGCCAGCTTTGGAGCATCGAGGTGCCGCCCGCGATCAGGGGCAGTATCGCATAGCCGTTGGCCTGCCCGTTCCAAAGGGCCATGCAGGGCGCCATCAGATTGTCGTATGCTTCCTTGAACAGCGTTTGATCCGCCACGACGGTCATCGTGTCCGGCTCAAAGAAGTGCAGGTTTTGCAACAGCGCGACATATTCGGGATTCAGCTTGAGTTTATCGAGACCCGGTTTCAGCGCGCTGAATTTGGCGAAAAACTCCTCCGCCGTCGGCACCGGCAATACGGATTGCCCAAAGCAACTTATCTTGATGAAGTTATCCGGCTGCCAGATATTGTGGATCCACAGGAAGCGGTAGCTCTCAAAGAGTTTCACGCCCGTGTCCGTGTCTTGGCTCAATGTCAGCATCAGGTGCAGCATGCGTTCGTTGGACCAGGTGCGGAAGGCCGCGACAAACATAAAGAAGATCGGGAGCATGAGCAGCATGGGCCAGCAGCCCGCCATCATCGAGGTGCCGTTATCCTTCATCAGCTTGCGCTGCTCCTCTTGCATGCGGCGCGGATCGTTGCCGTATTTTTCCTTGAGCTTATCGATCTTGGGTTGCAGCACCTGCATTTTGACGCTGTATTTCCGCATGTTGATATCGGAAAACAGGGTCAAGCCCTTGAGCGCGACGGTGGCGATGACGATGGCGACAAAGACGGCATAGCCCTCTTGCAAGCTGGTTCTGCTGACGAGTTCGTAAATCCCGCGCACAGCCAAGCGCAGCCAGTCAACCAAAAAGAAAGTATTGTGCATCTATAACTCCTTTCGGGAGAGTATCATTGTTTCGCGTCTTTCGGCAGGGGAACGGGGTCATAGCCGCCCTTGCAAAAGGGGTTGCAGCGCAACAGGCGCCATAGTGCCATCCAAAAGCCCTTCCACGCGCCATGCAGCTGTATGGCTTCCTGCGCATACTCCGAACAGGTCGGCACAAAGCGGCAGGCGGGGGGCAAGTGGGGGGAGATATTGCGCTTATAGAAGCGCAGGAGGGCGAGGAGGAAACGTTTCACGAGTTCTGTCTCCGGGCGGCAACTGTTTATTTGCCCCTACAGCGCACCGGCGCGGCGCAGAAGGGAGAGTATATCTCGCTGCAGTTCCGCAAAGGGGATATCCAGAATCTCCGGCCGCGGAATGAAGACGAGGTTGCGATTGGGGCGTAAATGGGGCAAATGTTCTGCGATGGCGGCGCGCAGACGGCGCTTGGCACGGTTGCGCTGCACCGCGTTGCCTATCTTCTTGCCAACGGAAATGCCCACCTTCGTCATTCTGTCGCGGCTCTTGGCACAGACCAACTTGCAGACGCGGACGGATACGCTCTTGCCGACGCGGAAGGTATAGGCGAAGGCGTTGCGCCGCTTCAGCGAATATTTTCGCGAAAAGCCGGGCATCCGTTTGTCAAAATGAAAATACAGCAAACACGGCAGGCGACCTGCGCTGCCGTATCGGGTTGCTGTCAGTCCATATGATCACTTTTACGGCCGCGCTGTTACGCGCTCAGTTTTTTGCGGCCCTTGGCTCTGCGGCGGCGCAACACGTTGCGTCCGTCAGCCGTCTTCATTCTCTTGCGGAAGCCATGCACCTTGCTGCGCTGGCGTTTTTTCGGTTGGTAGGTGCGAATCATGGAAATAGTCCTCTTTCTCTATGTTTACAGCAATGCGCAATACGTAATGCCGCAATTAACCTCAGATATTATACGTACAAACAAGCGGCTTGTCAATATTTTGCGACCTTTTTCGATGCATCCATATATTCCCATCCGATTGACAGTATTACCTGATTCGTTTATATTACAAGTATGAAACGCAACCTTTTATTCTTCCTGATTTTACTGCTTTTTCTGACGGGTTTCGCTTGCCGCCCCGCGCCAAAAGCGGAGCCGACGCTGGAAATCTATGTTTTTTCCGCGCGCAAATCGGATAGCTCGGACGCCCTTCTGCTGCGCGGTGAAGACTTTGCCGTATTGATCGATACGGGGCTGAAAGACAACGCGAAGAAGCTGTCCGAGCGCCTGACAGAGATAGGCGTCACGCGTCTCGACTGCGTGATACTCACGCACTTTGACAAGGATCATATGGGCGGCGCGGAGCAGATAGCCGAGGATTTCGAGGTCGCGCAGGTCTATATGGCGGACTATATGTCCGATGGAAAGCCCTATAGGAATATGGTGGCGGCGTTCTCGGCGGCGAACATTCCGTTTTTGCGCGTGTCAGAAGCGGCGGATATCGAGATTGCGGATTTGCGGATTTCCTTTACCCCCTCCCCCCTCGACTATGACGGCGAGGACGAGAGCGACAATGCGCAGTCGCTGATCTGCGGGGTGACTTACGGGGAGAGTCGCCTGCTCTTTATGGGCGACGCGAACGGGGCTTGGCTCGAGAAACTCTGCTTCGGCGCATACAATCTGAGCTGTGATTTTTTGAAGTTGCCGCACCACGGCGTTTGGAATGAAAACCTCATCTGGCTGTTGACCGTTTCCATGCCGAATATCGTGGTTGTGACGGATTCCGACAAGGATCCCGCCGACCCGCAGACCGTCGGGCTTTTGGATTCGTTCGGGATGGAAGCGTATTACACTAAGGATGGCGAACTACATTTCCGCATTGACAAAAAGAACCAAATTACTTATGAGGGAAAGGACTAATCTATATGAAACGGGAAGATGATTTTCAGGAGCGGCGCGCACATTTGGCGCAATTGAGTGACGACGAACTGCACGCGCGCTTTTGGGAGCTGGCAAACGCGGCGGTCGCCCCGCTCTTGGAACTGGGGCGGGAGAACACCTCGCCGAGCATTGAGCGCAGCGTACTGTTGCGCATGGGCTTTTCCTCCTTGGAAGCCAAGCCCATTGTGGACGCCGCCTTGGAGCGCGGCCTGCTCTGCCACGGCGCGGGGCATATTGTGTACCGCTACGCGAAGCATGCCGGATTGGATATACGCGGCGCGGGGCTGGCTTTGGCGGCGGACCGTGGCTGGGATGTGGCGGCAGGATTGTTTGAGGGAGGTATGGCACAATGAAGAAGGAAACTTTAGACCCGAATGTGAAGTTGGATGTAGCCGCCCTGTTGGAAGGTTTGGCGGATTATACGCCCCGACGCCGCCCCTGGGCCTGGCGCAAGCCCGCGCCCGCGCTCAGCATGGGGCCTTTCGATTATAAGGATTGCGCGGAACCGCTGCGTCAAAGCATCGGTCTGCCGACCGCGCATTATTTCGGGGATATCGACCCCCAACCCCTGCCCGTGATTACGACGGAGATCGCCTCGGGGCGCTTTGAGGACGATATACGCCGCATGCGCATGGCGGCCTGGCACGGCGCGGATCATATCATGGTCATACGCACGGCGGGACAGAGCCATTTCGACGGCTTGCTCGAGGGCAGCCCGCAGGGCGTGGGCGGCGTACCCGTCACCCGCAAGCAGGTGCGCGCCCAGCGCAGGGCCTTAGATCTGATTGAGGAGGAAGTGGGCCGACCCATCAACTACCACAGCTATGTCAGCGGCGTGGCGGGGCCGGAAGTGGCCGTGATGTTCGCCGAAGAGGGGGTCAACGGCGTGCACCAGGACCCGCAATACAATGTCATATACCGCAATATCAATATGGTGCGCAGTTTTGTCGACGCCTGCGAGAGTAAGCGCATCATCGCGTGGGCGGGGCAAGCGCAGATTGACGGCGCGCACAACGCGAACGCGACAGCACGCATGGCATGGAAGGTGATGCCCGAACTGATGGTGCAGCATGCCATCAACGCGGCGTTCTCGGTGGGTGCGGGCGTCGCGAAGGAAAATATCTGCCTGTCCACCGTGCCGCCGACGGCGACGCCCGGACCCTGCGTGCGTATGGACCTGCCCTATGCCGTGGCCCTGCGCGAACTGTTCGCGGGCTATCGCATGCGCGCACAGATGAATACGAAGTATATCGAGAGCAGCACGCGCGACGCAACGGTGACGCATGTGCTGAATATGCTGATTTCTAAGCTGACGAGCGCGGATATCCAGAGCACCATCACGCCCGACGAGGGGCGCAACGTGCCTTGGCATATCTATAATATGGAGGCCTGCGACACGGCCAAGCAGACCCTGCTGGGCTTGGATGGACTGCTGGAACTGGTGGATTTGAAGCCGGACGGCCCTCTGCGCAGTGGTGCGCGGGAGCTGAAAGAGCGCGCCGTGTTGTTTTTGGAAGAGATGATGGCGCGGGGCGGTTATTTCGCGGCGGTGGAAGCTGGTTTCTTTGTGGATTCCGGCTGCTATCCCGAGCGCGGCGGCGACGGGATTGTGCGCGAAACTGCAGGCGGGGTCGGTGCGGGTACGGTGATCAAGCGCGCGCCAGACTATATGGCGCCCGTGAGCTGCCATTACGGTTACAACAATCTGGCGCAATATGATAAAGATGCCGTGGACAACCCGGCGGCGCTGATCGGCGGCGACACCTTTAGTTGTCCCGAGAAGGTGATTTTCATCGACGAATTAGACGAGAACGACAATGCATATCTGCGCATGGGCGCCGTTTCCGACTATCACAGCGGCAAAAAGCTGAAACCCGAAATGGAATGGATGGCGGACGGTACGGTGATGCTGACCCTGTTCTTCCCCACCGGGCGCGGCGTGGCGGAAGCGGCAGCCTTGGAATGCGCGAAGCGAATGAATTTGACGGACGCCGAGGTGATCAACCGGGAAGTGATGCAGAACTGCGAGGGGACGCGGGTGGAGGTCAAGGGCAAGGTGAATTTCGATATTGACCCGGCGATCTTGGTTGTCCCCAAACCCCCGGAAGTGATGGGTGAGGATGCGATACGCGCCGAGATTGCGCGCAGGCCCATGCGCGTGGTCTGCGGCACCGTGGGCGAGGACGAGCACAGCGTGGGGTTGCGAGAGATTATCGATATCAAGCACGGCGGGATTGAGAAATACGGGATCAAGGTGCATTATCTCGGCACGAGCGTACCGATAGAAAAGCTCGTAAACGCGGCCATTGAGTTGGACACGGATGCCATTCTGGCCTCTACCATCATCAGCCACGACGATATACACTATAAGAATATCGCGGGCATACACCGTCTCGCCATCGAGATGGGCGTGCGCGACAAACTGATTTTCGCCGCGGGCGGGACGCAGGTAACGCCCGAACTCGCCCGCCAATACGGCGCGGACGGCGGCTTCGGCCGCGGCACCAAGGGTGTGCACGTGGCAAGCTTTTTGGTGGAGGAGCGGATGGGCAGGAGCATGCCAAACACATGATACCGTAGGGGCGGATATTATCCGCCCGTGATTGGCATGTATACAGCGGGCGGATAATATCCGCCCCTACTCTTGCGTTTGCGGGGAGAGTTGGTGTTCCCGGAGGGCGCGAGACGGGTTCCACCGAAACCTGTTTTGGTGGGTGTCTATCGCGCCCCTACAATTATGCACTCGGTTACCATAATATACAGGCAAGTTGTAAAATAAACTGCCCAAAGAGAAATAAAAAGCGACCCATGCGCAGCGGAATCCGATACACTGTAAGTTGCAAGACGAAAAGCAACGGAGGTGGCAGGAATGGGTCAAGAAAAG
>WREI01000011.1 GCA_009779405.1 Clostridiales bacterium | reverse complement strand
CTCCCGCGCTTTTGCTTTTTGTATATCAATGTCCCTCCGATAGAGAGCACTAATATCGTTGTCCCGATGCCGAGGAAGATACGAATCCCTTTGTCGCCCGTCGCCGGGAATTCAATGCCGTAGAGGTTCTCGTATGTATTCAAGAAGCTTGGCCAGAGGAGGATGTTTGTTTCATCGTAGATGACCGGAGAGCCGGGCAGCGGATCGCCGTTCTCGTCGGCTTCCACGAAGGATACTTCCGCCGTCAGGCTCCCATCCGCCGGGTCGGCGCTCACGGTAATCTCGACGCGGTAGCGGGAGCCGTCCATATTCCAGCCCTCTTCGCCCGTGTCCGTTTCGGTCAGGATGTAGACGTATGTATCCGCTTCGTCGAAGGTCAGGGGCGCGAAGTATATTTCACCCATCGTGCCCGGGCTCGGCGCGGCTTCGTTGCCGACTTCCTGCAAGGGCGCGCCGCCGAGCAGCCAATCGGCCAAAGTGTAGAGCTCGAAGCGGAACTGCCCCTCCTCCATGGGCTTGCTCACCGTGTTCTTGATTGCGCTGAGCGGTACATCCACGTAAGCGCCGAATTTGTTGGTGAAATCCAGCGTGTCGGCGCCGCCTGCGCCGCCCGTGACACTTGCCACGCCGCCGCTCACGGTGACAGTCACCACACGCGGCGCCAAGTCATAATCCCAATCCGCCACAGCGCTGTTCTCCTCCCAAACCTCATACCAATAGGTCGTGTTGTCTTGGAGGTTCTCAATCTCGTCAAAGGTGAAGTTCCAAGTCCCTGCTGCGCTTACGTTGTTCACATGCACTGCGCGGGTTACGCCGTTGGGCTTATAGTCGCCCAAAGTCGCGCTTTGCAGCTCGCGCAAGCGGAAGGTGAAGGAACTGTTGACGGGGATGTCGTCGCCTGTCACGGTCTTTGTGCCGCCTATTTTCACGGAAATGGTCTGCGGCTCGTTGCAGAGGACGAGGTTGTCCGTGATGACGCGCACCTTGCCGCCCAGCGCCGATTCAAGGCTCTGCCTGTCGCCTGCGCTCATGGCGCGGAGGACAAAGAAGAAGCGGTTGGCGGGCGACGCGGGCAGCTTGTACCCGCTCGGCGCGGCGGTTTCGACAATCATAAAGACCGAACCGCTGTCGTAGTAAAGGTTGCCATGCACGTTGTCATAGAAGGTATATACGCCGCCGTTGTCCGTGCCGGTCAGCAAGTAATAGAAGGTCTTGCCGCCCACGCTTATGGAATCGCCCGCGTTGCCACCCGGCGGCACGGAATCGTTCGACATTGCCACATAGAGCTTAAAGGTCGCGCCGGGCAGCCTTGCGCGGGTGCTTTCATCCTCTTTATAGAGCTTGATGGGCAAGTCATTTGCGAACACGCCCGCACCCGAATCCTGCACCACATATCTGTCCATGCCAAAGTAATCGGAATAGCCATACACCTCAATCTCGTTTTTGAAGGTGGCGGGCGAACCCGTCGGCACGGTGATCAGCGCCTTATAGACGATTTTGATGGGCGTGTTGTTGGGCAGCACGAATTGTATCGTCTGCTCGTCAATATATTTGATGCTCCACAGACCGTTCGGCAGCTCACTGCGCAATGCCCAATCCACGTTGTCGTTGCCCGTGTTGCTCACCTTTTCATACATCTCGATGGTGGAAAGGAAGAACGCCAAATCCCCGCTCATGGTATCCACGGCTGTGAATCGGGTTTTGTCCAAGCCTGCGGGGGTGTTGGGCACCAAGTCCGCGCCCGCTTCGTTGATCTTGATGTCCACGTCGATGATACTGCCGTTTAATTGCGCGATGTCCTTCTTGACGTGTGTCGAACCGTATTTCACCGATGCGCTACCGGACCATGTTCCGTTATACTTAGGTGAGGTGGCGCGGATTTTAGCGGTGTTGCCCGCCGTGAATCCGTCGAGCATATAATCGTTATTGACTTGCAGCTTATAGTGGACTTCCATATCATAAGCCAAGGTGTACCAGTACCGATAATTTACATTACTGTTGCTGCTGTTTGTCGGGAGTACAAAGCCGGATGACGCGGCGACGCTGCCGCTCCATGTGCCAATCCGGTACATAGTGGAGAAATCCACTTCGAAATAACCGGGCTCATTTCTTACGAACCGATTATCAAGAGAACCCGAAGCTGAAGACGGAGCATAATATAGTCTGTTCGAGCTGGGGGCCGACGGCGCGAGTACGACGTAGAGCGAGCCAGGTACATACTTTAAGCGCGGATCAAACGTATCCGAGAAGACGGCCGACCCGGCGTTGAACAGAGAGTGTGCATTGGCTTTGTTCAAACTGACCGTATAATCAAATACTGAGCTGCTCCCACTATTCACCTCCGCCTTTTTAACAAGCGGGAAGTAATCGTAGGTTTCCATGCTTCCAACTTCACCTGTTCTGATAATGCAATAGATGGCTTGATTGAATAGCGCTCCGCCGGCATTCAAGTAGTCCCTAAATGTTCCAAACTTACTATACAATCTGTCCGCCGCAATATCCATCGGAACTTCGTATGTTAAAGTGATAACCCTCTCGTCCGAATACGGCCACGGTTGGCTATTGGAAAGATGCGAACCCGCGCGACCATCAAAGCCCAGGTGAAGAGAAAGTTCGTTTTCTTCATATTGCGGAGAATATATCGGATAATAGTAGAAGTTAGGATCGTACGGATATATGGACACATTCAAGGATGACAAAATGATCCCATACGAATCCGGAGCGCAAAAATCTCCGTTAGCTTGAGCTTGCCAATCTGATTCAAGGGAAACAATATATGCCGGGATCCCAATCAATCGTTCAGCAAAAACAATGCGCTCGCCCTCATATCCGGCGGGGATCGTGAACTGCACCGTATATTTCAGTGCCGTTACGGTGGATCCATTCGCCGACCATTTCCATTCGGACGATTTGTCCACATGCGTGGTCTGCCCAACACGAATGCCCGCGTCCACCTTGCTTTTATTGCCATTGAGCGTAATGCTCAGTTCATTGCTAAAAACAGAACCGGAGGACGCTGCCATTGTCTTATAGACGAACTCCACGCGATGAATATTGGCGGGGCTGGCCGGAACCGTATAGGTGAAGTCGGTATTGGCGTTAAAGCCGGAGATATTATTGCCGTTGGCGGCGGGAATTGTCTGGGTTGTACCCACCTGTGAAAAACTTCCGCCGCTGTAGGTATAAAACTTAATCGTGATATTGCCGGTGATGGTTTTCGCGGGGATGCTTGGCATCGTGTCCACAATGGCTTGTCCATTCAAGATACGCGAACCGTCGCCGACCGTCATCGTCCATGTGATGATGTTATTGCTGCCGGATTTCGACACGCTGCCCTCTTTGGTGAGAAAGGTCTTTACCAGCGGGGTATTGGTTTGGGATGTGACCGGTGGCAGGTTTGTATTGCTGCTGTCCTTGCCGTTGCCCGTGGCAGTGTTGTTGAGGTTGAGGTTATACATCAGCCGCTGAATCCAGCGCGTGGAGCCGCCCTGCGAGCCCAAATAATCCAAAACCGCGCTGAGGGGCATGGTGTAGCGGAGGGTGATATAGTGGTCTTTCGGCAGAACCAAAGAGCCGAAATTAAAGCGCATCGTGGTGCCGTTCCATGCGGGGGCGATGGGCGTCCACGCGCCCGTGCCGTTCACTTGATACTCAAACACAACCGACGAAAAGTAGGATGAGGGGATATTAAAGCCGGATGCGGATATATTATCGCCCGCAACCTTCAAGGCGTCGTCCAAAGTAATGCTGTTGAGAGTGCCGCCAACAGCTGTGATCTTTATGGTAAAGTCCACGGTTTCATTGTCACCGTTAAACGTGCTTGCGCCCTTATCCACTTTCAGTCCGACGGGCGGGTCTTTGATGGTGTTGACAGTGATCTGCGCGCCCGCGCCGAACAGGATTTGCCCCGCGTTCACGCCCTGCGTGAATTTCGCGTGGATATCGAGGGTAAAGACCACGTTCTGATAACGGTCGATAAAGTTTTGACTGATGCCATTGCCCTGGTTGTCCACATTGTCAAACTTGACGGTGACATTGCCCGCGGTGTCGATATTATAGCGGCCCGCAATCTGGCCGTTGGGCAGCAGAATGACCCCGTTTGTGACAGGGAACACAACCATGATCTCGGGCGGGAGGGTATAGTGCAAATAGCCGTCGCTGTGATAGGTAAACTGCTTGGTATCCAACTCCTTGAACGTGATGGAGAAGGTGTAAGTTTCACCGTAGAAGAAATTACCGTTGGTGATGACCTGGCCGTTGGAATCACGGATGACGATGCCCGAGACGAAATTATATAAGTCCGCGTTGTAGGGTATGCCGTTGAGCATGCCCAGCGCGGGCGCGAAGCCCATAAAGGAACTTTCCTTGTCCGCGTCGGCGTGGCCGTGCTGGATGTCTGTGCCGCATAGCGGGCAGGGGGTGTCGGAGGGGTCGGGTTCCGGGGTGGGTTCCGATTCCGGGTCGGCGGGCGACGCATGCGTCGCCCCTACGGGATCATCCGTGGGGGGATAACACTCCTCCGCGTGGCTGTGCTCGGGCTGCTCGCAGAGCAGGGTTTGCCGTACGCATTCCTCGCCGTGGGTATGCGGCACCTGCTTGGCAAACGCGCAGACAGGTTCACCCGCGTAGCATTCGTCCGCGTGGATATGATCCTTGTACTCCTCTTGGGACAAGTCGAGGTCGCAAAGCAGGGCGCTTGCGTAGCACTCCGATCCGTGGATATGCTCCGCGTCATCGCTGTCGCAGATAAAGAGCGGCTCGTAGCAGTCCGGAGCGTGCAGGTGCGGCTCGGTTTCGGCTAACCCGCAGGCCTGCTCTGTTATGTAGCACTCGGCTGTGTGGATATGTTCGTCGATGCCGCAGATCGGCGCGCTGCCGTCCGTGGACGCGAGCTGTGCCGTCAATACGACCGACAGGACGATAACGAGGGCCAGCAGCGGCAGGATAACGGCCATCGCCAAGCTGTTGTGCCGCTTTTCCGCCTGCGCTCTGTCCAAAATTGCGTTTTGTTGATACATACACTTATACTCCCTTGTTGTGTAGTTTCGTGGTTGGGTTTGTGGGTGTTCGGCGGGCGGATACTATACCGCCCAAGCGATGCGATCGCCCCTACGGGTTGCGTCCCCGCCCAATCGGCCAAGCCCGGAACAACAGTTTCCCGATCACCTGCTCCCTGCCTATGGTTCCGAACCCGCTGTCGCGGCTGTCCACCGACAGCGGCCTGTTGTCGCCCAGCACGAAGACCGTTTCCGGGGGGACCTGATAGGGAAATTCAATATCGCAGTTTCCCAAATGCGTTTCGCCGATATACGGCTCCCGCAGGGGTTCGCCGTTGACCGACACCGTGCCGTCCGGCCCGATCTCCACCCTGTCGCCGCCTATGGCGACGGCGCGCTTGACGTGGAGCCTGTCGTGGTGTGTGAACGCGATAACGTCGCCCCGCTCAAACTTGCCGTCCCTTGACATGAGGATGATCTCATCTTCTTGCAGCAGGGGGTTCATGCTGGCGCCCTCGATTTGCAGGACGGTGACCCACAGGTTGGTGACGATGATAATCGCCGCCACGGCCACGGCCAATATCCCGAGCACGCTGCATAGCAGGCGCTGATAGGCTTCCTTGTGCGTCTGCCGCGCGATCTCGCGGTTCAACTGTTCCACGCTCGGGCGGCCCAATCGGTCCACCTGGGCGCGGATATTGTCTTCATCCCGCAGTTTCACGACTTTTGCCCCGCGCTATAAGCCAATAACAAAAGTTCCCGCTCCTCCCGCAATTGCCGAAGCTCCGCTTCCTGATCCCGGAGCATCAACAGCAGATGCCTGCGGCCCAGGGCGCGCAGTTGTTTGTCCGTGATGGCCGCTTTCGCCGTCGCCTTGGGCATGACGGCCTGCGCGGGCGGAATGCTGTCCGTTCTTTGCTCGCGAATGGCGCGCAAAATCTCATCCATCACCGGACGCTGGGCTTGCCGCAAGGCTAATGCCTGTCCCATACGCGTTTTTCCTCCTCTTTTGGTCGGAGCCGAGCCCCGAGGAGGGAGTATAGGCCAAATGGCGCGCAAAACAGGGAAATTTCCTAAACCGTCGGTTTTTTTCCTAAAGTGCAGCCGCTTAGGTTAATATATGGAATCGATCCACATCATTTTGTTCTTAACCCTTGCATTGACATAAAAAAACTTCCCCGGGGGAGAGAACCGGGGAAGCGTAATGTAAATTTCCCTAAGAGCGAGTATAGTGGAAATTTACCGCAAATGAGCGATCCTTTATGCCGGATGCGCTCATAATTGCCAACAGAGCATGGCGTCTTTCAGGTCGGCGCGGCGTTCTTTGCTCACCAGAATCTTGCATCCGTTGTTCAGGGTCAGGGAATCGGCATTCACCCGATGTATCGCGCTGACGGATACGAGATAGGAACGGTGCACGCGGACAAAGGCGCGCCTGCAAAAGAGCTCTTCCAATTTTTGCATAGTGGTTAGGAACTGAAAGCTCCCATCTTTATATACGACGTTTATCAGGTGATTCGGCATGGTCTCAAAGTACAGGATATCCCTGACTTCGACGCGCCTGTAATCGCCCGCATAACTGACCGCCATATATTGACGCTCGGCCCGCTGCGCGGATTGCAGAACCGCTTCAAAAATGGATAGAAACCGGGAACGGTCGCTCTTTTGCACGAAGTTGTACGCGCCCGCGTCGAAGGCCTGCCAATAGTGCTCGGGTGCGTCGGAATGGGTCAGATAGAGTATGATGCCGTCATAGCCCTCCCGGCGCAGGGTGGCCGGAATCCCGTCAGAGCCGTTTGCCGGATCTATTATGCAAATACTGACCGACGCGGAAAACACGGGGTCGCCCATATCAAACATGAATTCATGCCTGTTGGTGTAGGGCTTCACCTCTGCCGGGAGGCATCTCTGTTCACAAATCCCACGACAAATCTTCGCGTAAGCTTCCAGTTCCTTAAGGTTTGTATCACACAACACGATTCGTAGCTTTTCCATAGTCACCACACATAAATATCATTTCTTTTATGATACTCCAATGCGGGGACGCAAAATAGTTCAAATCGGTATTGCGTGTATAACGGGGATGTATAGTAGGGGATTAGTCGATAAAATATTTTATGGTGTTTACGATGATATCCTTCTGTTCTCCCGACAAGGTGCCGAACAGAAGCAGCAGCTCGTGCTGTTCGTCGGTGAGGACGAGCGGCGCGCCGTCGGTCGCGAAAAACTGCGCGAGCGTGATTCCGAAAGCATCGCAGATACTTATCAAAACCGGCCCTGTCGGCAGGTTGTTCCTTCTGAATAAATGGGAAATTGTTGACTGTGACAGCCCGGATTCCTTCGCGAGCCTATATTCCGACCACCCCACATTATCCATTAGGTCTTTAATTTTCTTCTTGATATCCATACTTATTATTAAAATACACCAATACGCCGAACGGAAAAAGGTTAAATCAGTCTTGTCCGAACAGAGCGATTCGTTATAGGGCTGTGACGCGCGCAAACGCGAATCAATGCTGAAATTGCCGCATCGTATCCTTCACCAAGTGTTTTTGGCCCTCTTTCAGTTTGCCAAACAGCCGTATCAGTTCCCGCTGTTCTTCCGTAAGCGCAACCGGCTCCCCTCTTTCCGCAAAAAATTGTGAAAGCGTGATGCCGAACGCGTTGCAAATGGCGGACAGAACCGGGTAGGTCGGCGTGTTCCCTCGCTTAAACATATGCAGAACGGCGGACTGCGACAGCCCTGCTTCCTTCTCGAGCCGATATTCCGACCAGCCCCGATGCTTCATGAGTTCCCTGATTCTCATCTGAATGTTCATGCAAGAAGTATGAACCTTACAGGTACTGTAATGTCAAGAGCTTTTTTATTTGCGGGTTTTGTTGTTGCTAAGAACGGAAGCCCTACCCCCAAAACCCCAGTTCCGCCACATCACAGACCGGGCGGAAGCCTATCTTTTGATAGATGCTGTTGGAGGTGGGGTTGGCCAGGTCAGCGTATAGGACGCATTTCTGATAGCCGCGGCGCAGGATTTCCGCGCAGAGCCACGCCACGCAGGCGGCGGCGTGGCCTTTGTTGCGGAAATAGGGCGGCGTATAGACCATGCTGATGCAGCAGCTCTGAAACATCGCGCGGCTGATGCGCGCGGTGGAGACGGGGACACCCTCCGATTCTAAGACATAATCGTTGCCCATCGCGAGCAGGGTGCGCAGGCCATCCGCGTCCGCGGGGCCGATTTTGGGCGTATCGCCGTAGCAATCCGAGACAAAGTGCGCGTACCAATAGGGCAAAAAAGCGAGATCGCTCTCGCGCAGTTTACGCAAGTTTACGTGCAGCGGCAAAGCGGGGTTCAGTTCCGTCAGGCTGTATACGCGCAACAGCTTACCCTGCCCCATGGTTGCCCGGGGCGCATAGTGGGCAGCGAAGCGGTTTGCCAAGCCCTGCTCCGCCAATACGCCGGGGACGGGGATGGCTCGGGCATACAGTTCCCGCGCAAGGCAGGCGAGGGCGGCGTCATTTGGCCGTGTCTCGAAGAGGGCGATATTGTGCGGCGGGGTCATCAGGGCGATCAAAAGTATGTCTTCGTCTTCCGTGACCGTCGCCATAAACCAATCCTTGGGGTCGCGCCAGCCTCGCTTATCGAGGCCCTCGTTGCCGATGATCAGGTTGCCCAAGAGGACGGGATATCTCTCCTCCTCGGGGCGCAGAAGCGTCACCGTATCCGCGTAAAACTGCTTGACGTCCTTATATAAATGAAACTGCATCATGGCTGCTTTTTCTCCTCATGGTATTCCGCTTCCGTATTGACATTCCATATCCGTTGCTTGTCCTTGGTGTCATGTATGATACATTCGACCGCTTCAAAGGCCGTGAGCATGGAGTGATCCATATTGTTATAGCGGTGCTGGCCGTTGCGGCCCACGCAGTAGAGGTTGGGGATGGCATCGAGGTAGGCGCGCAGGATTTCAAATTCCGCGTAGGTGTCGAAATAGGCGGGATAAGCTTTTTTGACGCGTTCGCGGTGGGTGGCGAGGACGTCGGCGGCGTTGGCGATTACGCCTATCTGTATCAGCTCGCCGATCGCAAAGGCGGTGAAGCCCTCGTCGGGCATCGTCCAGAATTCGTCGCCCTCGTCGCAGAAATATTCGAGGCCTATCCAGACCGTATTCTCAAAATCCTGCACCATATAGGGCGACCAGTTGTTGAAGATCTGGATACGCCCCAGGTGAACCGCGGTATCCTGCACATAGATCCAGCAGTCGGGCGCGATATTGCCGACGGTCCGCGCTTTGCCGCCGTTGCGCAGGAGGAATTTATCGGTGGGCAGGAGCAGGCCGACGGTCTGGAAGTCGCGATAGGGCAGGCCCTCCGCGATGCGCGCGATCTCCGGCGGCACCGCGCCCATTGCGCGCACCAGGTCGGCGATGGGCATGGAGGAGACCAGCGCGTCGCAGGGATAAGTGCTGCCGTCGGCGCAGGATACTTGGTATATACCGCCCTCATTGCAATGAATTTGCGTAAGCTCTTTGCCCGTCAGGACTACGCCGCCCGCGTCCGCAACGGCGTTGGCCACGAGCGTCCACAGCTGGCCGGGGCCGTATTTCGGATAGGAGAAGCGCTCAATAAGCGAGGTCTCCACCCTGCGGTTTTTGACGCGGAAGAGTTTGCCGAAGATATCGCGCAGAACGGCGCGCACGGACAAGCCCTTGACGCGCTGGGCGCCCCAGTCCGCTGAGATTTCGCGCGGGTGCCTGCCCCAAAGCTTTTCCGTATAGCCCTCGAAAAACATGGCATAGAGCACTTTGCCGAAGCGGTTGATATAGAAATTCTCGAGGTTCGTCTCGGGCAGTTTGCGGATCAGCGCGGCGAGATAGGAAAAACCCGCGCGCAGGGTCGTCCAGAGCCCCATATTGCGCAGGGTGTTCCGGTTCAGCGTGACGGGATAGTCGAAAAACGCGTTCTTATAGTAGATGCGGCTGACCCGTTCGCGCGTGAGCATCACGAAGTCCTCGGTCTCGGGGTCCGCGCCGCCGGGCGTCAGCTGCTTTTCGCGACCCAACAGAATATCATCCGCCGCGGGCCTGCCCTGCGGTGCGAGAAATTGCGCCCACCAATCCGTAACCCGCGCATCCTTGGAGAAGAAGCGGTGGCCGCCTATATCCATGCGGTTGCCGCCGGCGACAACGGTCTTGGAGATGCCGCCGAAGTCCCGGGACGCTTCAAGGAGGGTGACGCCGTGCGCGCCACCCCCGGCAAGTTCGTATGCGGCGCTCAGACCCGCCGGACCCGCGCCGATGACCAGGATTTGTTTCATAATTGTATTGTAGCATGAAATACTACTGCCTGCCAAACAACAAACCCCTGAGCACTCCATCCGCCGCTGCTATCAGTGCGTCGGCGTTTTGCTTTGCGCCCGCTTCGGTATCTGCGCTGGCGCCCACATAGACTTTCAGCTTGGGCTCGGTGCCGCTGGGGCGGACGATCAGGGTCGCGCCGCCCTGTATGGCGTAGCGCAGTACGTCGCTGGGCGGGAGACCCGTTGCGCCGCTGTCCGTATAGTCGCGGGTTTGTGCTACGGTGAAGTCGCCGAAGGCGCATGGCGGCGCTTTGCGCAGGGCGCGCATGGCGGCGCGTATCTTTTCTATGCCCGCCTTGCCCTCGAGGGTATAGGACTTGACGGATTCGATATAGTAGCCGTAGGTCTGGTAAATCTCTTCCAGCAGGTCGTAGAGGGTTCGGCCCTCGCCCGCCAGCGCGGCGCAGGTCTCGGCGATCAGCATCGCGGCGCAAACGGCGTCCTTGTCGTGCACGCGCGTACCCGTGAGGAAACCGTAGCTCTCCTCAAAACCAAAGAGGAATTGGGGCGTTCCTTCGCGTTCGCAGATATCCATCTGCTCGGCGATAAAGCGGAAACCCGTCAACACCTCGCGGCACTCCACGTTGAATTTTGCGCAGATAGCGTCCGCCAGACAGGTGGAGACCAGCGATTTCACGACCAGTCCGTCCGCGGGCAGGGTGCCTGCCGCCTGTTTGGCAGTCAAAAGCGAGTGGATCAAAATGCAGCCGATCTGGTTGCCCGTCAGCGGCACCCATTTGCCCTCCTTTGTCTTCACGCAGACGCCCAGACGGTCGGCGTCCGGGTCGGTGGCGAGTATGACGGACGCGCCCACCTTCTCGGCCAATTTGAACGCCAGCGTAAACGCCTTGGGATCCTCGGGATTGGGCGCGGAGACGGTGGGGAAATCGGGGTTGGGCAGGCGCTGCTGCTCCACGACGTGTACGTTTTGTATACCCATGCGGCGCAGGATATTGGTGACAGGCACATAACCGCTGCCATGCAGGGGCGTATAGACGAGGGTCAGCAGAGCCCCGTTGGCGCGGGCCTTGGCCGGGTTTTGCAGCAGGGAGAGGGTATAGGCATAATACACCTCATCCACTTCCCGGCCAATCAGCGTGATGCGCCCGCTGTTCAGACCCTCCTGATAGGGCATATATTTTGTCGCGAAGCCCTCGAGCTTGCGTATCTCCGCGGTGATGGCCGCGGCCTCGGTCGGCCCCACCTGTCCACCGTGGCCCCAATAGACCTTATAGCCTTTGTATTTGGGCGGGTTGTGGCTGGCCGTGATCACCACGCCCGCCGTGCAATGGAGATGCGTGACGGCAAAACTGAGCTGGGGTACGCTGTGGAGCGTGGAATATAAATATACTTGAATCCCGTGCGCGGCGAGCACGCAGGCGGTCTCGCGGGCGAAAAGGTCGGAGTTGCGCCGCGAATCATAGGCGATACAGACGGATTTTATTTCGGGCTCGGGCAGGGCAGTGAGATAGCGCGCCAGCCCCTCGGTCGCCTTGCGGACCGTATAGATATTCATGCGGTTATCGCCCATGCCCAGCACCCCGCGCAGGCCCGCGGTGCCGAAATCCAGCTCCGTATAGAAGCGCTCGATGATCTCGGCGCTGCTGTCCTTGATGTCACGCAGCTCAAACTTCGCCGCATCGGAGATATCGGCGCTGCTGAGCCATAGGTTATAGCGTTCAAAGGCGTTCATGGTTTACATCTCTTTCTCACTCACAAAGGTTCTCCCCAACACCCCCAACTCTTTCGCCAACAACTGCTGCCGCCGCGCGCGGTGGGCCTTGTTGATTTCGCGGTTGCCGTATTTGTCGTCGCCGAGGACGGGGTGGCCTATGGCCGACATTTGCAGGCGGATTTGGTGGGTGCGGCCCGTGTCTAAGGTGATCTCGCAGAGGGCGAGGTCGCCGCGCTCCTCGAGGACGCGGTAGCTTAGGCGCATTTCCGTTGCGCCGGGGGCGTCCGCCGGGCAGAGCTGCATGAGGGCGTGGGCGGCGTCCTTGCGCGCGTGGTGGGTCAAACTCGCTTCGCGCGGGTTCGGCGTGCCGCAGAGGAGGGCGTGGTAGATTTTGCGGGTCTCGCGGCGGCGGAAGGCGTCTTCTATGGCGTTCTGCATTGCTTCGTTGCGAGCGAAGATGAGAAGGCCCTCCGTGTTCGCGTCCAGCCTGTGCACGGGGTAGAGGGTGCCGAGCAGCGGCTCCAACTGTGCGGGCAGCTCACTTTCCGACTCCACGCCCGCGTGCTTGTCCACGACGACAATATCATCATCTACATATACGCCGTCGCAAACCCTATAGGCGGGCAGCAACGCCAGTTGCGCCGGGAACTCCCGAAACAGCGGTTGCGCATAGAAACTCATACTGTCGCCGAGGGTCGGGTGGGTGATCGTCAGCGCATAGGCCCAGAGACGTATCTGTTCGCCCACTACCACATTCTTATTATAACGCATATCGGCGTGCAGGGGAATGCCCGCGTGCGAAAATTGTACGCGGATTTGGTGCGGGCGACCCGTATCTAAGCGTATGTCTACGAGGGATTGATTGTTATGGTGCGCTATACGGCGAAAATGCAGGGTCGCAAGCTTTGCGCCGCTCGTCCCCTCGGGGACGCCGCCGCTGTTGTTGGTCTTTTCGTCTTTCAGGAGCCAGTCCGTGAGGGTACCTTTGGCGGGGGCAAGCCCGTCCACGATAGCAAGATAGCGCTTCTGCGCCTGCCGCCCGGCAAACTGCGCCGCGAGCCGCTGTGCCGCCTTGCCCGTGCGCGCAAAGACCATCACGCCCCCGACAGGTCTGTCCAGCCTATGCACCAGCCCCAAATAAACCGCGCCCGGCTTCCCGTATTTCTTGCCGATATAGGCCTTGCAGAGCGTAAGCAAATCCAAATCCCCGCTCGCATCCGCCTGTACGGGCAAATTCGGGGGTTTGATCACTACGAGGAGGTGGTTGTCTTCGTAGAGGATGGTTGGTGTACTCTGCTTCATAGACTCCTTGATAAAAATTCTCAGTGGAGGTCTTCTATCTTTGTTCCTCTCTGATAGGGGATTACTTCCCATTCCGGCCTGCCATCCAAAATGCTGAACCCTTCATAATAATACATGCAATCCGATATCCTGCCCATACATTTTCCGTCGCTGATGCGGATGGCATATACGTAACCCCAGTCATCGGCTATCCAATCCTTCACATAGATATAGTCGCGGCTTAGGTTCACCAAGTCATAGCAAAAGAAGTCGTCCGGCAACTCTATTTTGCGTATTTCGCCACTATGCATATCACAAACATATATATCCCCGTCTTCCGGCCATTCCCCTTCACCGACGCTCCACCAATAGGATTTTCCGTCAGCCACTACGTTGCCTGCATAGCCCTCTTCCACATTGCGATCGTCAGGGGTCATACTGACGCCCTGCCAAGCGCCGTCCGCATCGATGCGAAATCCATATACCCTTCCATCCATGAGGTTTTCAATACTAAACCCGCCTATACGATGTGACAGCTGCCCTTCCACAATATCATAGCAGAGCGTTTCGTGCATTGCAGGGGAAATAGCAGTATAGATATAAATATATCCGTAACCTGCATACATCCCATCAATGGAGGTTTCCAAAGAAAGCAATTCCGCAAGCTTTCCATTTTCGGGATCGTATGAATACATTTTATTTCTGTTCGCAAACCACAACTTTCCGTTTAGAAAGTTCAGATAGGGATAATCCATTCTGTCATCTCCGCATTCAAATACCAACGACAGTGTCTCAGTCTTCTTGTTATACTCTAAAATGTGGCTTTCATCCGAAAACGAATCGGGAAACTCTACGTAGTAGTAGAAGTGCGTTTTCTCGGCATTTTCAACGGCAAGCCCTCCTCTTGCCATGTTCCCGTTGGTATTTCCGATAACCGTTCCAACGCCGTCCAAGCCGCCGTCCGTATAGTTCCAATCCCGAATTGGCCCCTGTGCGGGGAGGTAGGCATAGGGCGACAATTCCGCTATGGGTGTAGGCTCCGGCGAAGCCGGGACAATTGGGGTTCCCACTGGTGGAGTCTGCTCGACAGAAGGCGTGCCGACATCTGCATTTTGACTTGGCTTGGCACAGCCGAAAAAGAAGGATGCATTGATAGCTATAATTAAAATGAAACTGATTACTTTTCTCATTCCGCAACTCCTTTGTATGTGATGTTGTGTTTTGTTGGCAACGCTTTAACTTGTTCACCAGCATGTTCACTTGCGTGTTGTCTTGCGCGCTACTTGCGCACTGTCTTGCGTGCTGCCGCTTTATTATCAAGAATTTTGATCAGCTCCGACCATATTGATTATTTCCCAGCGTCCGTAGCGGTTTCCGCCGATGCGTACTATCTTGCCCGCAGCTTTTAGTGTTTCCAAATCACGTTGGATTGTTTTTTCCGCTGCTTGAATGATTTTTGTCAATTCAACTCTCGTCAAGAAGGGATTCCTTCGGAGGTTCGCAAGGATAGCTTGCAGACGCACATTTTCTATTGAGTCATCCATTGAGTCATCCATTAGGATCAGCTCTTGGACCTGTTGGCTTCGAGCATCACCTTGAACTCGCAATCGGTCAGTTCTGCAAGCAGTTTTTCAATGGTCGCCACTGCGTTAATCTCCATTCCTCAAAAACGCATAAAAGTCCAATTCCGCGTCCCTGTCCCGGGGCGAAACCTTGCCGACGGGGGCGGTGTAGATGATGTATTCCTCCTGGCCGTCGAGGGCAAAGAGGGCGTTTGAGAGGGCGTTGTCGAAGGCGGCGACGGCGCAGGTGCCAAGACCCAGCGCTTCGCAGGCGAGATAGAGGTTTTGGCAGATATGCCCGGCGTCGATTAGTGCGACGCGGTGGGCATAGATGCCGTAGCGCCACTCCGCGCGATAGGGGACGATGGACCAATAGAAGACGACGTTCGCCTTGGCCGCCCAGGCTTGTTCGCAGAGGGAGTCCGTGACGCGCGCTTCCAATTCGGGCAGGGGGCCGAGGAATTCCAGCTCGCCCGTCAGCGGCAGATAGTGGTATGCACCCGCTTCCAAGCCCTCCACATTGCGGATGGTGAGATAGGTCTCAAACTCGTGGCGCGCGCCGCCGCAGGGGACAGTGCGCAGGGTGGCATAGTTGTTCCCGCGTATACTCTTGATGCCCTGCGTCGCCCAGAGCAGGAAGGACAATTCCCGCAATGTCATCGCCTCGCCCGTATACACGCGGTGGCTCTCGCGGCCCAGAATGACGCCGATGATATCGTTGCGCAGTTCCAGCGCGTCAAAATCCATGGGCAGGCGGACGCGCCGGCTTGAGACGGGCGCCTTGGTGAGCGGCGGCTGGGGCTTGCGCAGCTGCTGGTCAGATTGAAAGCTTGGGTCGTCGTATATGGCCTTGGTGAATTGGCGGCCCTGTTGGATGATTTGTTCGTGGGTCATAGGGGCTCCTTTCGAGTTAAAAGTTAAGAGTTATGGTAGAAATGCCCGCGGCATTTCTTATTATAGCTTTAATTCTAAGAACCGCTTGCGGTTCTTTCCACAACTCTTAACTATTCACTATTCACTCCCACCGTCCACTCGCCCCGCAAGGTAACACCAACCCGGCGCGCTTGCCTTCCGCCGAGAAGGGCAGCCCCACCTCGTCCGCTTCGGCTTGACCCGGGGGGAGGGCGAGCTGCAATATATTGCGCAGGACAGCGGGCGCGAGACCTGTGGTGTAGCTGTTGATCAGAAAAAAGGCGGGAGTATCGGAGAGCAATTGCGCGCAGTCAGACACGAGGGCATACAGGTTGTCTTCCATGCGCCACATCTCGCCCATGGGGCCGCGCCCGTAACTGGGCGGATCCATCAATATGCCATCGTAACGGTTGCCGCGGCGGATTTCGCGGCGGACGAAAGCGGCGCAGTCGTCCACGATATAGCGGATCGGTGCGTCTGCGAGATTGCAGGCGGCGGCGTTCTCCTTGGCCCAGGCGACCATGCCCTTCGCGGCGTCGACGTGCACGACATTCGCGCCCGCCTTAGCGCAGGCGCAGGTGGCGGCGCCCGTATAGGCAAACAGATTCAACACTTTCGGCGCGCGGTCGGCGTATTCGGCCTGCCACGCATCCAATCTGCCGCGCATCCAGTCCCAGTTGACCGCCTGTTCGGGGAAGAGCCCAGTGTGCTTAAAGCCCGTGGGGCGCACGATAAAAGTCAAGTCCCGATAGCCCATCTTCCAGCTTTCGGGGAGTTGTCTATGAAAGGTCCAGGCCCCGCCGCCGCTGGCGGAGCGATTATAAACGGCATCGCAAACGGGTGACAGCTCCGCCGCAGGCCAAAGGGCAATAGGCCAAATGGCCTGCGGGTCGGGCCGCAACAACACCACGCTGCCCCAGCGCTCCAATTTGTTGCCCCCGCCCGCATCGAGCAGGGCGTAGTCTTGCCAATTGTCGGATAGGTACATGGTAGTCCTTCTTGGTTTTATGAGAGACAGTAGGCAGTGGGCAGTAGGCCGTTTTGGATAGGTGGAAGATGCTCGTGCCCATAATTTGCACAGATTATGGGCAGTGGCATTTCTGATTGAAGCTTTATCCCCGGAATACAAGGCACTACCGCCTACTGCCTGTTGCCCTACCTGAAGTCCACATAAACCTCATTAATATCGCTGTCCGCCGTCCAATCCGGCAGCACATACCAGCGTTCGCGCTCGGGGTATCCTGTAATCTTGGCCAGCGCTTCCCCGAGTCTCTGCAATTCGTTCGCGACGCGGCGCATGACGCTGGTGTCCGCCGTTGCCAGGCTTTCCTGCGCGGTGAAATAGAGGGCTTGCAGTTCCGCGAGTTTATCCTGCGCCGCCTGCAATTGCGCCGCGTTTTCGGCACTCTGCGCGGCCCATCCACTCATTTCCGCATAGTTCAGGATGCGCCCCGCTACCGCTATGCGCTTGGCGGCATAGAATCCGTTGGCATGATACCAGATCGCGTGCGCGCGGCTCACATATTGCAGCGGTTCCACGGTCACGCCGTAAATCTGTTCGATCAGCGCGATGCGCGCGGCCTGATCCGGGAAGCAGAACGACCAGCCCATCACCGTGTTCATAGGCCCGTCAAAGCTGTAGGTACCCATGGCGTCGGCGTCCAATGTGCGCGCAAAGTTCAGCAGCGCGAGGAGCTGCTGCATATCGAGGTTGGTAAAGATGCCCCGCTGAACCACGCCCAAAAGCTGTGGCAGCTGTGTGAGCTTGCCCTCGTTCTGGAGCTTCTTCAAGATGGCCAGCAGCATCTTCTTCTGTCGCGCCACGCGCGCGACATCGCCCTGCGCGCCGTAATGCATATCCTTGCGCGCGCGGACATAGCGCATGACCTGATTGCCGTCCAGATGCTGGAATCCGCGCTTCAGGGTGTTGCCATAGTCAATATCCACATCATAATCGACCCCGCCCAGCACATCGACGATCTCAATCAGCGCGGGCAGCTGCAATGCGACATAATAGTCCACGGGCAGACCGCCGAGCATCCATTCCGCCGCTTCGCAGACTTTCAGAAAGCCCGCGTGATCCGGCGCGTACAGGCCGCCGCCGCAGTTGATGGAGCCGTTCAGCTTGTATACGCCGCGCACGCCGGGGATATACGCGAAGGTGTCGCGGCGCAGGGAGATCATATCCGCCGTGTTCGCTGCAAAGTCCACCGCGAGGACGATCATGGTATCGCTGTGGTAGTCCGCGCTGTACGTCTTATCCTCCAGGTCCACGCCGATGAGGAGTATGTTCAGCTTGCCGCCGGGCAGCGGGGCGGAGACGGTCTCGCGCGGCGCGGGGAACAGTTCGGGCAGGGTGGCCGCCGTCGGTTCCTTCGTCGCGACGGGCGGCCGCGTAATCGCGGGGAAGATGCTTCGGCCCGCCTTCTGCACATTGAGTATGGGATAGATATACAGGCAGGCGCAGACACAGAAAGCCACAAAGAGGGCGAGGATGACGAGCCAGATGATTCTGCGCCGCAGCTTTTGCTTCTGCGTAAGAACCTTTTTGGGTTTTTTCTTCATGTAGTTGCTCCTTGGGATGTTAGTTATGAGTGAATAGTTAAAAGTTAAGAGTTTTGGGTGAAATTCCCGCGGAATTTCTTGATATTAAAGTTTTATTAGAAACAGCTTGCTGTTTTGTCCGCAACTATTCACTCTTAACTATTCACTGATTGGAATCACAGATTCCAATCAATCGGCACCTGCCCCGTCGAGGCGAGGAAGCTGTTGGTCTTGGAGAAATGCCCACAGCCCGCAAAGCCGCGGTGCGAGGATAGCGGGCTCGGATGCGGCGCGAAGAGTTTCAGGTGCTTTGAGTTCGTCACGCGGCCCGCCTTGCTCTGCGCGTTCGCGCCCCAGAGCAGGAATACGACGGGACTCTCCTTTTCGTTCAGGCAGTCCATCACCGCGTCCGTCACAAGCTCCCAGCCCCTGCCGCGGTGCGAATTGGGCTGGCCCTCGCGCACGGTCAGTACGGCATTCAAAAGCAGCACGCCCTGTGCCGCCCAGGCGGAGAGGTCGCCGTGTTCGGGCGTCGGGACATTGCAGTCGGCGCGCAACTCCTCGAAGATATTGCGCAGCGAGGGCGGCGGCGCACAGCCACGGCGCACGGAAAAGCTCAGCCCATGCGCCTGCCCCGGCCCGTGATAGGGGTCCTGCCCCAATATCACGACTTTCGTATCGGCGCAAGAGGTCATTTTCAGCGCGTTGAAAATGTCATGCATGTTGGGATATACGCGCCGCTGTCGGTATTCAGCAATCAGGAATTCGCGCAGCGCGGCATAGGAGGGTGAGTCAAAGAGCTCCGCAAGCAGTGCGTCCCAGTCGTTTCCGATGTGTACCATAATCGTTCTCCCTCTACCTAAAAGTATACAAACGTGAAATTGTAATTGTGTCGGGACGGACAGTATCCATCCCCACCTTAGTATAAACAGGTTGAGGGAAAAATGCAATCACGAATCGAGGATTCAGAGGACAGGGCTTATACTCGACCCCGTTCCCCTACTCCCTGCCATATCCGATCGGCACGGGCGCGGTCCACGGAAACGGCGGCGGTACGGTGCCGGGGATGTTTTCGTTGGACGGGTCGCTGAGACAGACCCAGTGGGGCTCACTTTCTGCGGGGAGCCAGAACCAGCCCCATACGCGGCCCGTCTCGTCCCGCCAAGCTTCCGTGACGCGGAAGCCCTTGTCGTGGGTGAGAGAGCCTGTTTTGATGCCCGAGCCGGGCCAGGCCCAGAGGACTATGGTCTCGGCGCTTTGCAGGGCGCTGTAATCGCCGTCGCAGGTATAGAACGCGTCCGCGTGATCCGCGTAAAAATCGTGGCGGTTGTAGATAGCCAGCATGCCGTCGAGCGCGACCCAGCCCTCCGTGCGCCGCCCATCGTCCGGCGCCATATGGAGGACGAGCGCCCAGCGGCCTTGGTATGTGCAGAAAGCATAGCAAACGGCGTTGTTCGGTATCCGGTCGAGCTCCGGCCCCGCGCCGGGTTCGCGCAGTACGGGAACATAGCCGTCCTCGCCGTTTATCAGAAAGTCCCGGCCCTCCCGCGCGCAGTCCTCCCTGTTTCGGAGGTAAAACGCGTTCTCGGGGTCATAGACCCGCCGGGCGGGGGCGGGCGGCGCGCAGGCCGCGAGCAAAAAGAGTATCGCTATGACAAAAAGCCCGCGTCTCACGCCTGTTCCGTCTTCTTCTTCGGCTTCCACAGGAACAGAACCAGGCCCGCGGAGGCGAGTACCGCGACACAGATCAGGACGATGGTCCAGACCAACTTATTGTCCGGTCTGTCGGGTCTGCCCAACGGATAGTCCTTCATGTTCCATTCCCAGGGACCCGGATGGTCGATGGTGACGGGGATGGACGCGTTTTCGGGGTCGTCGAGACAGATCCAGCCCGCTTTCCACCCACAGCTGAAATAGGCCCACTCCCGGCCCTCGTCATCTCGGAAGGTTCTCAAAAAACTGTAATCTCCGGCTTCCCGGAAATCCGCGACATTGTTCATCGGCGGAAAATGCCAGCTGTCGCCGTAGACGGGTCTGCCCGAGCAGGGCCAGAGCCAGAAGATTAAGTGCTCAGCCGCTTCCAAGCGCTCCAATACCGCTTCATCGCCGCCGGGGTAGTCGTAAAACGCGTCGCGATAATCGCGCTCAAAGCCGGCGGCGTTGTACGCGAGCATCGCGCCCTCGAGCGGGATCCACCCGGCATAGCTGTCGCCGTGGCTCACGCCGCTCAGATAGCCCCAGAGCGCACCGCCGTGGTTGTAGGCGCAGTCCACATAATACCCGTGCGTCGCGAACAGATAGGCGGGCGTATACACTTCGAACTCGGAGTCGGGCTCCTTTTTCAGCGTGATTTCCCCCTCCGGGAAGCAGAAGGATTGATTGACAGGCACGCAGTCATCCTTATGCCGCTCATAGAAATCATTATCGACCGAAAAGACCACGTCGGCAAGGGCAGTCAGGGGCAGGAGGGTGAGCTGGACGGCGAACAGGATGGATAGGATTCGTTTCATGGGGGGCCTCCTTGTTTTAGTTTGGAATGTGGAGTGTGGAGTTGTGGTAAAAACAGCAAGTTGTTTTTTATTGAAGCTTCGCGGGTGTTACTATCCGTCCCTACGCGGTTTCCAGAATATCAGTACCAGTACGGCGGCGCTGATTGCTATTGCAGATACCACTATAGCAATCCACAGAGGAATAGACATACCGCCCACCGGAAAATCTTCGGGACCCCATCCCCATGGCCGAGGATGATTAATGGTCTTGGGAATCGCATCGTTTTCGGGATCGTCGAGACAAATCCAGGAGCTCTTCCAGTAACAGGTGATATAAACCCATTCGCGCCCCTGCGCATCTCTATAAACGTTTGAAAAGGCGAAATCTTTTGCGTCGCTGATATCTGAAGCCGTAATCACAGGCAGGTTGCGCCAATCGTTGATGTAAGCTTGTTCGCCCGAACAGGGCCAGTGCCAAAAAACAAGATCTGTCGCTGATTCCAGTTTCGCCAGAACCACCGATTTGCCACCGGGATAGGAATAAAATAAATCCTTGAAATCTTCTGCGAAGAAATCTTCATTATATGCAAGCATCGCACCATCCAATGAAATCCACCCGGAAAAGCTGTAACCATAGCGAAGCCCTGCAACATAGCCCCATGGTATTCCCCTGTGTAAATAAGCATAGTGCACGAAAAATCCTTCGTCGCTGACCAGCTTCTTTACAAATTCATCCGTTTCCAAATCATCTTTCGCACCCGGCTCTTTTTTCAGCGAAAAATCCCGCCCATCCGTGAAACAGAAATACTGTTCTACAGTAATGCATTTATCCTTGTGTCGCTCATAAAAATCGTTTTCGGGGATAACCATGCCATTGGCACGGGCAACGAGCGGAAGCGGCAGCGCGCAGAGCAACAGAACGCAGGCGAGGAGGATGAACGGGATGCGCTTCATGGGGATCTCCTTGTTGTATTGATTTAGGCAGTAGGCAGTGGGCAATAGGGGCTTAAAACAGAAATGCCGTAGGCATTTCTACTTTGTGCAAAACTATTGCCTACTGCCCACTGCCTATTGCCTAAATAAAAAACTTTCTTCGCAATTTCTGCCGTATCACCGGGTTCCTGTCAAACACCAACAATATGCCGCCCAAAATGAGGGCAGTGGCGGCGGCGTACCAGGACCAGGAGAGGGCGCCGCCGTTTTGGAAATTTTGCGAGATCAGGAACTCGGTGTAGACGGAGAACAGACCCGAGGCAAACACGATGGCGGCGGCGTTTGCGCAGACGCGCCAGAGTGCGTGGCGGACGATGATGGCCAACAACCCGATGATGGCGGTGAGCAGGGCAACGAGGGGCAGCGCGAAGGTGAAGAACCAGTCCGGGCCGGGGATCCACGCGTTGAGACAGAAGCAGGCGGCGGCGGAGAGGATGCCGTAGAGAGGGATGCAGCGGCGCAGTTTCTTCCGCTCCATCCACAGCGGGGGGAAGACATAGCCATAGGCGAGGATGAGCCCCAGCAGCGCGTAGCGCGCCCAGCTGAGGTTGCCGCTGACGCCGAAATTGACCATGCAGACGATGGCCGCGGGCAACAGGAAGAGCACGCTCGCGAGGGTCAGTACGCTCACCTTGCGGGAGCGCCTGTCCGCCGCGGTCACGGGCGCGGGCAGAGGATAGGGGGCGTCGGCCAATTCTGCTTCCGGGCGGCGCGGGTTGACGACAGGCGTGTCGCAGAGCGGGCAATTGGGTTCGGTATCGGCAAGCTTTACGCCGCATTCTACGCAGTAGGACATGGGAACCTCCTTGGGGGGTATGGGTGAATAGTTACAAAGTTAAGAGTTAAGAGTTAAAAGTTGTGGTAGAAATGCCGCAGGCATTTCTTGATAAGAGCTTTTATAAAAACAGCTTGCTGTTTTTACCGCAACTATTAACTATTCACTCTTAACTATTCATTCCTGCCGCCGCGCTCCGCAAATTACTCTCCACCTCCACCGCTATCCCCCTCTCGACGAGGGCGCGGAAGAGTCGGCGCTCGAAGTTGTTCTCTTCGATGGTGCGGGTGACGTGGAAATATAGGGTATCCTTATAGGTCAGGCAGGCGCAGGCGATCGGGTTGATGGAGAGCGGGCCGATGACGGCGTCCATGCGCTCCACGTAGCGCTCCATTTCGGGGGGCAGCGTTTGGCGGCCCAGGTTGGACAGGCAGGTGGAGGTCAGCACGTCGCCCACGGCGAGAAAGACCGATTTGAGGATCAGGTTTTTCAAAAACAGCGGGGCCACGCGCACGGCGGTATTCTGCGCGTCAAGCACATTTTGGGTGAATTTCGCCATCAGCTGGCGTCGGGTCGCCTGCGCGCCGATCTGGTGGCGCACCTGGGTCAGAATTTCCTCGAAACTGTGGCGGCCGAGACGCGGGTCTATGCCCGGGTTGATATAGCTGGTGAAATTCCGCAGGGTCTCGCTCGGGAAATAGCGGCGCAGGTTGACGGGGACATTGATCTTCACGGGTTTGCGCAGGGTTTCGCGGGGCTGGGCCTTCTCCTGCATATCCTGCACCGTGTAAATCATCAGCGCGCAGAGATATTCGGTCAGGGACGCGCCCTCGGCCTTGGCCGCCGCCAGAATGGCCTTCGCGGGGATCTTCGCGGTCGTCAGATGGTTGAAGCCGTCGGACGGCGTACCTTCGATGCGGAAGGCCCGTTTCTCGCCGCGGCTGCCGCCCACCTTGCCCGCATACTCCAAAAAGCTGTCCCGCAGTTCCTCGGGGCGCGTCGCGTCGCGGCAGTCCAAAATCTCCCCGTTGCGGGGTATTGCGACACCGTACTTGATCTCGAGATATTCGGCGACCAAGGTCTTCAGGAAGACCATGCCGCCGCCGCCGTCGGTCAGCACGTGGAAGAACTCCGCCGAGATGCGGTTTCGATAATAGAGCACGCGGAAGGAATAGCCGTTGTTTTCGGAGATGCGCAGGGGGCGGCAGGGGCAGACACCCTCGGGCTCTACGCGCAGGCCGCTCTTCATTTCCTCTAAGAAATGCCAGAACACGCCCCGCTTCAGGCGCATAAAGAACACGGGCAGGCGGCCCGCAATGCGATGCAGGGCGGCCAGCAGCATGGCGGGGTCGACGGGCTCCGTCAACACAACCGACACGCGGAACAGGGCGCTCCAGGAGCGGCGGCTGGAGGCCGGATAGATTGTCGCCGCGTTATCGAGCGGCGTCCATTGGATTTCCATGGGGTAAGAATATCATAAGATGGGTGAGAGGTAAAGATACCTTCGGCATCTTTTTGAATGAATGGGTCTTATGCAGTGAATCAAAAGAAACGTCTTAGCGTTTCATCCGACATTGTGCGTTGAACATTGCACTTCTCTGATTACTCTCCACCTCCACCGGCACCCCCCTCTCCACCAGAGAACGAAACAGGGTGCGCTCAAAACTGCTCTCCTCTATACTGCGGGTGACGTTGAAATAGAGGGTGCCGTTATAGGAGAGACAGGCGCAGGCGATCGGGTTGAGCGAGAGCGGGCCGAGGATAAAGTCCATGCGCTCCACATAGCGGGCCATCTCGGACGGCAGGTTTTGCTGTCCCAGATTGGAGAGACAGGTGGAGGTCAGGGCGTCGCCCACCAGCATAAAGACCGATTTCAAGACCAGATTTTTGAGGAAGAGCGGGGCCAGGCGCAAAACCTTGTTCTGCGCGTCCAAGACGTTCTGCGTGAATTTCGCGGCCAGATGCTTGCGCGTTGCCTGCGCGCCGATCTGGTGGCGCACCTGGGTCAGCACCTCTTCGAAACTGTAGCGGCCAAGGCGCGGGTCTATGCCCGGATTGACATAGCTGGAAAAGTTGCGCAGGGTCTCGCTCGGGAAAAAGCGGCGCAGGTTGACGGGGACGTTGATCTTCACGGGCTTGCGCCGTGTCTCGCGGGCTTGGGCCGTCTCCTGCAAGTCCTGCACCGCGCGGATCATCAGGGCGGTCAAATATTCTGTCAGCGTCGCGCCCGCCGCCTTCGCCGCCGCCAGAATCGCGTCTGTCGGGACTTTCGCGGTCGTCAGGTGATGAAAACCCCCGGAGGGCGTGCCTTGTATGCGAAAGGCCCGCTTCTCACCGCGGCTGCCGCCCACCTTGCCCGCGTGCTCCAAAAAGCTGTCCCGGGCGTCTTCTGCGCGCGGCCCGATGCGGCAGTCCAATATATCCTTGCTTCGGGGGACAAGGATGCCATATTTAATTTCGAGGTATTCGGCGACTAAGGTTTTCAAAAAGACCATGCCGCCCGCGCCGTCGGTCAGGATGTGGTAGAACTCCGCCGAGATACGGTTTTTATAATAGAGCACGCGGAAGGAATAGCCGTTGTTCTCGGCGTGGCGCAGGGGCAGGCAGGGGCAGACGCCCTCCTCCTCCACGCGCAGCCCCACATTCGCATCCTCCAGATAATACCAGAACGCGCCCCGCTGCAAGCGCATAAAGAAGACGGGCAGGCGCCCGGCGACGCGGTGCAGCGCGGCCAACAATATGCTGGGGTCGACCGCTTCGCTTAAATTCACCGACACGCGAAACAGCGCGCTCCAGGAGCGGCGGCTCGCCGCGGGATAGATTTTGGCCGCGTTGTCGAGCGGCGTCCAGTTGGGTTCCATATATTAAACCAACGAATCCATGATGGAATACGTCCAGTTTTTGCCCGTCTTTTGCGCCGCGAGCAGGCCCTTGTCTTTCATCCTTTGCAGGAGTTTATACGCACCGTTCGCGCCGATGCCGAGCAGCGCCGCTGCATCTTCTTTGGTGAAGCTTTCTCTGCCGAATTTTGCGCTTAAGCGCTCTGCATAAGTGTTTGCTGTTTTGGTTTCCACAACGGGTGCACTCTCTGCATTATAGTTCACATTGGGCAAACGCATCAGGAATCCGCCGTTTACAACCGGAATTTCCGGTTTCGCCTTACTTTCGGCATACGCGCTGAAAATGCGCGGGATGCCCGTGCCGAACGCTTCAATCAGATTCAACCGATAGAATATCTGCGCCAACTTTTCGTTTCTGGCAACGGATACCCCGGTAAGCATCAGGTCATAGGTGACCCCCGGCATCACGCCGCCCAAGGAAATAAACTCAATGCGGTTGTCAAACATACTGACCAAAACACTGCCCTCGAGATAATAATCTCTGTGAATGAGTGCGTTAAGATAGGCTTCTTTCAGTGAGATTTCGGGATAATCGGGTCGGTCAACTCGATATACGCCCTGTACGCTGCCGTGAATTCTGTTAAAAATATGCAGATAGGAAAGCATCTCGTCAATTTGCCGGAACAGCGAACCGGAGAATTCCTTGCGATCCTTAAAGTTTTCTTTGTTTGTGCCTTCAAAGATGGCGGCTTTTGTTGTGTGCGGGCATTGGTCGGATAATAAGAGCGCCAAGTTGGTAAAGCGCCCGTCCGGGTGAATCAGTCCGAGAGATTGCTTTTGGCTGTATCCAAATTTCACATCCTTTTCGGCGAAAACTTTGTCGGCATACAGGAAACTCAGGTTCTGCTCGATAGATAATTCGGTGATGTACTTGCCCGATCCGTTATCCCGGATCATTTGGCGTATATGCTCGCGCGTTGCCGTAACCGTGCTGCTTCCCACCCGCACATAAACCCCCTGCGGCGTCAGACCGTATCTATCAAAACAATAGGGAATCGCGCTGCCTCGCTCAACGCTTACCTTTATTATGGGCTTGCCCTCGCGCATTTCCATCTCTGCGCTGAAATACCCCGAAGGATCCGGCGAGACGGAATCACGGAAACTGGCGGATACTTTGCGCAACTGCGCGTTCAAATCGTCCGGCACGCCGCAAACGGTACCGTCGTCGGCTATACCGATATAGAGCGTACCGCCGCCAGTATTCAGGAACGCCAGCAGGGTCTTGTTTACTTTGTCGTTGTACTCCCGTTTGCATTCAACGGTTTGGCTTTCCAACATATACATGCACCTCCAACAGCTTGCTGATAGTATATCTCCCTTCTCTCCAGAATGCAAGGGAGAAATGGAAGAGATGGAAGAGTTGGAAGAGATGGAAGAGTTGGCGGGTACGTTGTGGGGGAATTGGAGAATTCATGGGAGCACTGGAAAGTTTACTGAAAATTAACATATGGGGGCTGATTACTGATTTTTACTTCCTCCGCAATTATCCCGAAAGTAAATTGTAAAATTTTTTAATCATAAAAATGCGAAAAATGCGGAAAAGTAAGAGTAACGCTCTTGTGTAAAATTTTTCAATGTGGTATATTTGCATGGAAACTATTCTCACAGTGGAGGGCAGGGGTTAAAGGATGCGACCGACGGCGATTCTTGATATCGGCAGCTCCAAAATCGTTTGTCTCTACGGGAGCAGAACGGAGGACGGCGGAACTGTTGTCCACGGGGCAGGGGTCGTGCCTTATGCGGGTTATCGCGAGGGCGTTTTCGTTGACCGCGATTCCCTGCGCGATGCGTTGCGGAGCGCGGTACAGAAGGCGGAGCAGGAGAGCTGCATGCGCATCCGCGAGATCACCCTGACCGTCCCCGCCGAGTTTGCGCAATTGCATCTGGCCGACGCGACCATTTCCCTCGGCACGAGACCGCGCGTGGTGCTGGGCGCGGACGTGGATAAGCTGATCGCCGTGTCCCTCAAGCGCGTGAAGCAGCCGCAGGACTATGTGCTCATGCACAGCACGCCCGTCTTCTTTATGGTCGGCGGGACGACGAGCGCCGAATTGCCCGAGGGAATTATGGCGGATGAACTGTCCGCGCTGGTCTCCCACATGTATGCGTCCGAGGACTATGTGCGCGAGATCACGGAGAGTCTGGATGAATTGGGTGTGGAGCTGGCTGCCTGCGTATCGGCGCAATTGGGCGAGGCCATCACGCTGATCCCGGAGAGCGAGCGCGTGCGCCCGGCGGTGCTTATCGATGTCGGCTATATGCAGACGGAAATCTGCGTGGCGGAGAACGGCGCGCTGATTGGCATTGGAACGCTGCCCGTGGGTGGCTACCACTTTGCGAGCGACCTCAGCTTCGGTCTCGACATTTCGCCGGAGCAGGCGGAACAGGTGAAGCGGCGCTTCGATTTCACGCTGGCCGTAGAAGGTCGGGGCGAGGTGCTGCGGACGGGCGAGGGGACGCGGCGCGTATCGGGCGCGGCCATCTCCTATATCATCGAGGCGCGCGCCGGGGAATTGGCCGTGATGCTCCGCGCCGAGTTGGACAGGCTGCACGTTGTATTGTCGCCGCACCTGTCGGTGCATGTCAGCGGGGGCGGGCTGTTTATGATGCGGGGGGCGCCGGAATATATGCGGGAGGCCCTGGGCTTGGCCTTGAAGAAGGATATGCCCTGGTCGCCCAGACTGTCCACCCCCAACTACTGCTCCGCGTTCGGCGCACTGGATTTTGTCCTGCATGCGGCCGGCGGCGGGACTGCCGCGGGTACGGGCGAAGAGAATGCCGCCGTGCCGAGAGGAAAGAAGATTGCCAGAAAGTTGTTTGACTTTCTTACAAAATAAAACTTGGAACACAACCCCCATTACGGGCGCATTAAGAAGGAGAGTAACATGTTCGAACGGGAAGCAATGATGAGTGGCGCGTTTGCGCAAATCAAGGTGGTCGGCGTGGGTGGCGCTGGCTGTAACGCCGTCAACCGCATGGTGGAATACGGCGTGCAGGGCGTGGAATTTATCGCCGTCAACACGGATAAGCAGGCGCTCTTGATGAGCAAGAGTGAGAAAAAGATTCAAATAGGCGAGAAGTTGACCAAGGGTCTCGGCGCGGGCTCGGATCCCGAGGTCGGGCGCAAGGCAGCCGAAGAGAGCGGCGAGCGCCTGCAGGAAGCGCTTGCGGGCGCGGATATGGTCTTTATCACCGCCGGCATGGGCGGCGGCACGGGTACGGGCGCGGCGCCCGTCATAGCGGAGATCGCCCGGGCCATGGGCATTTTAACCGTCGGCGTCGTCACCAAGCCCTTCGCCTTCGAGGGCAAGCGGCGCATGCAGAACGCCGAAGCAGGCGTCAACGCGCTGCAGCCCGCCGTGGACACGCTGATCACCATCCCCAACGACAAGCTCATCAACTTGGTCGGCCGCTCCAGTCTCACCGAAGCGCTGCGCACGGCGGACGATGTGCTCCGCCAGGGCATTCAGGGTATTTCCGACCTGATCTCCGTCCCGGCCATGATCAACCTCGACTTTGCGGACGTGCGCACCGTGATGAAGGAGAAGGGCCGCGCGCACATGGGCATCGGCATCGCCAACGGCGAGAACCGCGCGCTGGCAGCCGCACAGCAGGCCGTCGAGAGCCCCCTATTGGAGACAACGATCAAGGGCGCGACGGGCGTGCTCATCAACATCACGGGCGGCGTCAACCTCAGTCTCATCGAGGTCAACGAGGCCGCCGAAGCCGTCCAGCAATATCTGGATCCCGACGCGAACATCATCTTCGGCGCGAATATCATGGAGAGCATGGCCGAGGAAGTGCGCCTGACCGTCATTGCCACGGGCTTTATGCGCAACGAAAACACCGAAAGGAAACCCCTCGAACTGCCCCGCACGGGCGGCAGCTTCGCGACCCCGCCGACGAACACCGTGAGCGGTTTCATGGGCAGCTCCGGGAAATTAGGCGCGTCGCCCATGCAGGCAACGCCGCCGCAGAATATTCAGGGTTCGCAGATCCCCCGCTACAGCGCGCCGTTGCGTGAGAGCACCCCCCAGCGCGAGAGCGCGCCCGGCGCCCCGAACGCGTTTTCCTCCCGTCCCTATGCACAGCCGGAGCGGGAACTGCCGCCCTATGGCGACCCGAATGCGGAGCGCATGGACCGCGCCCAGCGCGGCAGCTATGGCGAGGACGAGGTGCGCCGCGACTATAACGAACGCCCGAAGAATAAGGTAGATATCCCGGCGTTCCTGAGGAAGTAGCCGTGGACGAGAAAAAAAAGCCGCGCCTGTTGCCGTCCAAAAAGGACTTGCTGACCATAGGCGGCATACTTCTGGGCATCAGTTTGCAGGCGGTGGCCATCACCTTCTTTTATGAACACGCGAAGATTGTCACCGCGGGCTTTACCGGCATCGCCATGCTGATCGAATACGGCATGGGCATCCCGAACTGGCTGATGCTGATCGCGCTGAATCTGCCGCTTTTGACCCTCGCGTATTTCAAGCTGAACTCGCGCTTTGCCCTGTCGACCCTGTTCGTCATCGTGCTCCTCTCGGGGCTGATGGCGCTGGTCAAGACCACGGCGCTACGCGAAATCAAGCTGTTCGGCGACCCGGAAGCGGATCCGCTTGCCAAACTGATCTATGCCTTGTTCGGCGGCATCGTCATGGGTACGGGTGCGGCTATAGTCATCCGCAGCGGCGCAAGCACGGGCGGCACGGAGGTCATCTCCGTCATGCTGAACCGCAAATTCAGTTTTTCCGTCGGCTCCATCTCCCTGCCCATCAATATCGCCATCGTACTGGCGCAGTGGGTGTTTTTCGGCGACGCGATGGCCGCCGCCATCTCCGCCATCGCCCTTTTTATCAGCACAATCTCCTTCAACAATGTGTTGCAGGGCTTGAACCGCACGAAGACCATCTTTATCATCTCCGAGCATTGGGAGGAGATCGCGCCGCAAGTCTTTGAACAGGTCAAACGCGGCGTGACGCTGATTCCCTGCGAGGGCGCGTATTCCCATCGCAAGAAGACCATGGTCTATATACTGGCCCGCACCATGGAGTTGGCGCGCATACGCAAAATAGTGCAGGACAACGACCCCGCGGCGATCGTGTCGATTGTGGATACGAGAGAGGTGCTGGGACGGGGGTTTGCGGCGTTGAAACAGTAGAGGAGGGAGTTAAGAGTGAATAGTGAAGAGTTAAGAGTTATGGCAGAAATGCCTGCGGCATTTCATAAAAGTTAATTAAGAATCGCTTGCGATTCTTACCGCAACTCTTCACTATTCACTCAATGAAAAAGGAGACCATGAAACAGACAATCGACCAACTCATACAAGAAAGCTTCCCCGCCCAGGTTGAGGACCTGCGCGCGCTTTGCCGTATCCCCTCCGTCACGCAGGGCATGCATCCCGACTTGACGGCCATCCCCGGCAAACCCCTGGGCGAACATATCGCCGCGGCGCTGGCGGAATTCTTTGCGTTGGCGCATCGTCTGGGCTTTGAGAAGACCGTCAATCTGGACGGGCTCTGCGGCTATGTCGATTTCGGCGAGGGGGATGAGCTGCTGGCCGTGCTGGCGCACCTCGATGTCGTTCCTGCGGGCGAGGGATGGAGCTATCCACCCTTCGGCGCGGAGATTCACGAGGGAAGGCTCTATGCGCGGGGCGTAATGGACAACAAGAGCGCCGCCGTCTCCGCCCTCTATGCGCTGGCCGCCGTCCGCGACGCAGGCATTCCGCTGACGCGCCGCGTGCGCGTGATCGTCGGCTGTGATGAGGAAGCGGGCTGGCTCTGCATGAAGCGATATAAGGAGACCGAGGAGCTCCCCGCGCTGGGCTTTACACCCGACTCGGAATATCCCGTCGTCCACTCGGAGATGGGCATTATGCAGGCGGAATACCGCAAGGATTACCCCTCCGCCCTGCGCTGCAGCGTCGGCAGCGCGCCCAATGTCGTACCCGGGCTTGCGCGGGCAAGTTTACCCCAAGTGACGAACTTTGTCGCTCTGCCGGAGGGTCTCACTCTGATCATGGAGGGGAACGCCCTGACCGTGCAGGGCCGCGGCGCGCACGCGTCCACGCCCGAATTGGGACACAACGCCCTCCTGGGCCTGCTCTGCGCACTTGCGGCGCAGGACTTGCCGCCCGAGGATGTGGAGACGATAGGCGACCTGCATACACTGTTGGACTTTGACCTGCACGGCGAGGGTCTCGGCTTGGATATCACGGACGAATCGGGCCGCCTGACCCTCTCGCCGGATATCCTGCGCATAGACGAAGGCGGTCTCTCGCTCTCGCTCGACTGCCGCTATCCCTTCTCCGTGTCGCGGGATGCGCTGCTGACGCGCTGGGACGAAGCGTTTGCCGCCTGCGGTCTGCACTTCGCGCGCGTGATCAAGGAAGAAGCCAGCCACTATATCCCCGCAGACAGCGAGCTGGTCTCCAAGCTGATGGAGGTCTACCGCAAGCGCACGGGCAGGGACAGTGTACCCCTGAGCACGGGCGGCGGCACCTATGCCCGCGCCTTCACCCACGCGGTCGCGTTCGGCATCTCGCCCGAAGGGCAGGAGAGCTGCGCCCACATGCCCGATGAATCGATGGCACTGGAAGAAATACTACTGAACACGCAGATTATGGCCGACGCGATTGTGGCGTTGGCGTCAGTTTAGAAAGGAGAGAAAACCATGTCCCTGTTGTATATCGTAGAGGATGATGCGGCTATCCGCGAATTGGAAGCCTACGCATTAGAGAACGGAGGGTTCCGCGTGCAGAGCTTTGCCGACGGAGAGGCGCTCTTTGCCGCGATGGCCAAGCAGATGCCCGACCTGTTGCTCTTGGATGTGATGCTGCCCGGCATAGACGGGCTGTCCATCCTGAAAACCGTGCGCGCGGACCTCAGAACCCGTGAGCTGCCCGTGCTGATGGTGACCGCCAAGACCACGGAGCTGGACCGCGTGAAGGGGCTCGATATGGGCGCGGACGATTATATCGCCAAACCCTTCGGCATCATGGAACTCATCGCGCGGGTGCGCGCCCTGTTGCGCCGCACCAAGCCCGAGACCCACGAGATGGTCTATAAGGAGCTGATCTTCGACGAGGAGAGCCACAAGGTATCCGTGATGGGCAATCCCGTGGAGCTGACCTTCAAGGAATTTGAACTGTTGAAGCACCTCCTGCTCAACCGCGGCACCGTTATGTCCCGCGAGAAGCTGATGAACGCCGTCTGGGGCTTTGCCTTTGCCGGCGCGAGCCGCACCGTCGACATGCACATCAAAACCCTGCGCCACAAGCTCGGCGAATACGGGAAAGAGATCGTGACGATACGGAATGTGGGGTACCGGTTGGGAGATTGAGTTAAGAGTTAAGAGTGAATAGTTAAGAGTTGCACCGTGCCGATGCATAGGCACGGTTGGAAATCGCAAGCGATTCCTGATTTTCTACCATAACTCTTAACTTTTCACTCTTAACTCCCCACAAAAGGAGTTCTATGATCGCGTCATTGATGATTCAGGTTCTCGACGCTCTCCCCCTTGGCGTGCTTGCCATGGATTTGGGGGGGCGTATACTTTTTTTCAACCGTGCCGCGCGCGAATTGTTGCAGAGCCGGGTGCCTGTGGGCAGGCCCTTCTCCGATTTGGAGGAGGAGAATCATGCGATGCGGGATTTTCTGACGAATGTGCGCAGCGGCGACAAGCGCGTGGCCGATCTGTTCGGGCGGCAGGTGCTGTTGCGCTATACCGACCTGGTGCGCGCGGACGCGCAGCGTGAGGGCGCGGTCGTCACCTTGGAGGACATAGGCGAGACGGACAGCGTGGAAAATATACGCCGCAGTTTCTCCACGGACGCCGCGCACGAGCTCAAAACGCCCCTGACCAGCATACGTGGCTATGCCGAGTGCATCGAGACGGGCATTGCCAAGGGCGACGCCGCCACGGGCGCGGCGCGCAAGATACTTGCACAGGCCGACCGCATGCAGGCGCTGATTGCCGATATTCTGACCGTGCAGCAATTGGACGCGGGACAGTTTGAGCAATTGAACGCCGCGGCCGACGCGGACCTCGACCTCTTTGCCATCACCCGCGACACGCTGAACGCGCTCGAGGAACTGGCGCGCAGTTACGGCATCAACGTCGTCTTGACGGGCAGTAGGACGCCCGTGCGCGGGAACCTGCAGCTGTTGAGCAGTCTCGTCAAGAACTTAGTCGAGAACGCGGTTCGCTACAACCGGCCCAACGGCTCCGTGTATGTGAACGTATACAAAAAAGTGCTGACCGTGCGCGATACGGGCATAGGCATCCCGCAAAACGAAATCCCGCACGTCTACGAACGCTTTTATCGTTTGGACAAGAGCCGCTCCAAGGAGAAGGGCGGCACGGGGCTGGGACTGTCCATCGTCAAGCACGCCTGCAAATATCACCACGCGAAAATAGATATCGAGAGCAACGAGACCAAGGGTACGACGGTGACGGTGACTTTTCCGTAACAAATGCGTGAAATCCTGCCATTTCCTTGCGCGGAGCCCCTGTCCTGTGTTATACTGCCGTTTGCTAAGCTGCAATCAAGGGCGATTCTATGCGCCCCGATAAAATTGAAAGGACCCCCCCCATGAAATCACTGAAAATCACATTGGCCCTCCTGCTCACGCTGGCGCTGGCGTTCAGCGCCCTTGCCTGTGGCAATAAAGGCAAGACCGACCCGAAGGCCACGTTCGCCCCGTTTGAATCGGACGAAGCATATGAAGCCGCGCGCGCCGCCCTGGCATTCACGCTGGGCGAATACAGCGTCACCGCCGGAGAGATCGAAGATTCCTATTATGATTACGTAAATATGATGCAATATTACGGAATGCCCGCGCCTGCAACCGATGAAGAGATTGCGGATATCGTGAACAGCTCCATGGATCAGTTCCTGATCCAGTATTATCTGCTGTATCTGGCGGATGAGTGGGGCATTGAACTGAGCGACGAGGAACTCGCCGAGGTGGCGGCCGCCGCGGAGGAGGAGCGCTTGGCCTATGTCGAAGGCTACACCGAGGATGTGCGCGCCAGCTATGAGGATTCCGGTGCCGCAATGCCCGATGAAGCAAGCCTGCTGGCCGAGGCCATGGAGCGTTTGGAATCGGACGCGATGTACTATATCGGCACGAGCTTTGACGAGTTCATCGAGAACTATGGCGACAGCATGCGGGTGGATCTGCGCATCGGCAAAGTGCAGGAACGGATCGAGGGCGAAATCGAAGTCAGCGACGAAGACCTGCAAGCCTATTATGACACCCTCCTCGCCCAGCAGATGACGGGCTACGCGGAGAACGCGAGCATGTATAAATACGATGTCACGACGGCGGCCAACCCCGTGCTGTGGACGCCCGAAGGCTATGCCAGAGTCTCCATCATCACCATCGCCCCCGAGGGGGGACTGCCCGAGGATTACGAGACGAACGCGGCCACGTTGGCGGACTTGGAAGCGGAGTACGGGCGCCTGATGCTGACGAACGAAGACCCCGCGCGGCAGGCGGAGATCCGAACGGAATACGCCGAACTGAAGGCGAGCCGGGATCTTGCGTATGCCGAATACAGCGCCGGCGCCCGTACCCGCGCGGACGAGGCCTTCGCGGAATTGAAAGATGGCGCGGACTTTGATGTGACCATGGGCAAATACAACGCATACGAAGACGCCGACGTGCGACTGGTCTATCTGACGGAGACCGACGCGGACTTCGTGACCGAGCTGTGGGACGCCATCGGCGCTTTAGAATTGGGGCAGTTCAGTGAGATCATAGAAGTGAACGAGGTCTTCTATATCGTGCAGCTCACCGAAAAGTTGGAGAGCAAGGCCACGCCGTTCGCCGACGCGACCGAAGAACTGCGCGCCGCCGTGCTGGGCGATAGGTTAGAAAACTTCTGGGCGGAAGCGCAGACAAACTGGCTGGTGCAAGCCAGAGCGATCGCCATTATCTATGAAGAAGCCATCGCCTATATAGGCAAAGTCAGTTGACAAATCGAAAGGAAACAAACGGGAGCGTGTTTCGTGCACGCTCCCTTGTTTATATCGCCTTGGCCGTGGCCCTGCTGGCCGTTTGCGCTTGGATCGCCCTGCCCGCCGGGGAAGTTGCCTTCACTTTGCAAACTTTGGGTGTAATTCTCGTCTCCATCCTGCTGACGCCCGCCGAGACGATCATTGCGCTTGCCCTCTATCTGGCGCTGGGCCTTGTGGGCGCGCCCGTATTCAGCCGCGGCGCGGGCGGCGTCGCCGTACTGCTGGGCCCCTCGGGCGGCTTTCTGCTGGGTCTGCTCGGGATGGGTGCCACGATCTCCCTGTCCGGGAAGCTGTATCAATACAAGCCCCTGCCGCTGGCCCTCGGCACCATTTTGGGCAGCCTGCTAAATTATCTTTGCGGCACGCTCTGGTTTTGCTTCGTATATTCGATGCAAAGCACCGCATTTCCCCTCGCGCTGGCGCATACCGTCCTCCCCTTCCTGCTGCCCGACGCGGCGAAGGGGGCGCTGGGGGTGTTTTTGGGGGTGAAATTGCGGGGACGGGTTGCAACCCACAGGGAACTGTAATGTCAAGCTATATTCGGCGGGGCGTTTACAAACGCCCCTCTACGAAATCGACGTATCAATGTTATGCTATGATATGTCCGTTATTCAAAGTTATTTGCATACAAAAGGCTTGGGTTTTTTCTTTGAGAATCCCTGCGCCATTTAATATACGGTTCAAGTATTTCATACATGCGAACGACCGTTGTTCCTGCTGCTGTATCCTTAAAAATCCACATTGGCAATTGATGCTTTTTTACCATTATTCCTGAAAAGTGATAAAAACTCATTAGAAGCGCAATACTATTCGCCTTTTCTTTGTCGGATGCTATTGATTCGGGCTCATAGCCTGAATCCCCAAGCGAATAGACCTCTCTTCGCGCCTTAATAAATTCAGCATCGCGCTCATATTCAAAATACGCTTTGAGTGCTTCTATTCGATTGTGCAAAAGGCTAAAAAAGCTTGAAAGCAAACCCGCTATACCGGTTACCGCACCGATAATTCCGAATGTTAATTCCACAGTGCACCTCTTCCTGTTTTCTCGTTTTCTTTGTTCCCTCTCTCCGCCTTGCGCCCCGCATACCGTGACAAACCGCGGGCGGATACTATCCGCCCCTACGTTTATGCCGTATACAAGCCCTGAGAACTGAGAACCGAAAACTGGAAACTACTACGCCTTCTCCTCACACCCCAAAACATTCACAATCTTCCGTGCAACCATATCGCGGATGGCTTCGCGAGCGGGCTTTAAGTATTGGCGGGGGTCGAAGTGATCGGGGTGGAGGGCGAAGTGTTCGCGTATGCTGGCGGTCATGGCGAGGCGCAGGTCGGAGTCGATGTTGATTTTGCAGACCGCCATGCGCGCGGCCTGGCGCAGCATATCCTCGGGAATGCCGATGGCGTCGGGCATTGCACCGCCATAGGCGTTGATTTTCTCGACGAATTCGGGGACGACGCTGCTGGCGCCGTGCAGGACGATGGGGAAGCCGGGCAGGCGCCCTTCGATGGCTTCCAGTATGTCAAAGCGCAGTTGCGGCTTCATGCCGGGCTTGAATTTGAAGGCCCCGTGGCTGGTGCCGATGGCGATGGCCAGGGAATCCACGCCCGTGCGGGAAACGAAGTCCTGCACTTGCGCGGGGTCGGTATAGGACGCGTCCTCGGCGGAGACATTTACCGCGTCTTCAATGCCCGCGAGACGGCCCAGCTCGCCCTCGACGACCACGCCGCGGTCGTGCGCGTATTCCACCACGCGGCGGGTCAGCGCCACATTATCCTCGTAGCTGTGGTGGCTGCCGTCTATCATGACGGAAGAGAAGCCGCCGTCTATGCAGCTCTTGCAGAGTTCGAACGTATCGCCGTGGTCCAGATGCACGCAGATGGGCAGGCCGGTTTCCTCGATAGCCGCGTCCACGAGTTTCATCAGATAGCCATGGTTCGCGTATTTGCGCGCGCCCGAGCTCACCTGCAAGATCAACGGCGCGCGCAGTTCGCCCGCCGCTTCCGTGATGCCCTGGATGATCTCCATGTTGTTTACGTTGAACGCGCCGATGGCATAATTGCCCTTGTACGCCTTTTCAAACATTTCTTTGCTTGTTACGATTGCCATTTGCCTTGTCTCGCTTCCATTTTTATTCAGTATATTATAATGCGGAAGCAGGGGGGAAGTCAATGTGATAAAATGTACCGGGTGCAACAGCGTTTACTTTTCGAACGGCCTAAAACGTAAACCCATCAAAATCCGTTTTCAATCACGAACGAATTATCGTGGTCCTCCAAATATTGATCCAACCAGGGGGAATAGGTCGACATCAGCATGCTGCCATTATACGTTCTTCCCGACATTTTTGGAATCAAAGCAACAAAAACACCCATGCCGGGTGTTTTTGTTGTAATGATGTTCGCCGTCCCCGCGAAAAGAAGCCTATGGCTCCGGGGTAGGATTGCCCCAGCCCCAGCCGGAAGGGGGAGTGGGGATGATAACGGAACCATCCTCAAAATCGTTGCCGTCAGGCGGGTCACCGTCGTCGCCTTCATAGGTGCGCGTCAGGATATCGATGGCGCAGAAGCGCAGAACCTCCAATTCCGGTGTTTCATAATGCAACATGTGTGTATCCTCCTTTCGTTCTCTGCGTGCGGCCTACCAGTTTTGTGGGAGGTATTCCAGGGAGCTTGCGCTGGTGGTTACCTGCTCAACGAAAGCACGGATCTTGTTGATGTTGTTGTATAGATGCCTGCCGTACACCGTGTAGGAGTCTTCCCCGATACCGAGGGTGACGAAGGGGCGGAACGTGAGGTCCCGATCCGGCATGCCGCCCAGGCCCATGATGATGATGGAGAGGGTGAGGGTACCCCGGGTATCGTCGGAATCATAGACCATGTAGCCCGCGGTCTTCAGCGCCGCCGCGAGGACGGACGGGGTGGCATAGCTTGCGTCCCATTCGAGGGGATCAATAGCAGAGCCATCCGCCGAGCCCCAGAACAAGGTTTGATTATGCTGTGTACCCAGCGCGCGTGTCGGGCTCATGCTATCCAGCAAATCTTGTGGGAACGCATAGAACCCATAGGTGAAGCTGTCGCCGGTTTGCAGCAATGCCGCCAGTTCGTCTACATTGATATTCATGGCAAACTGGAGCGCATCCCACGTGTACAGCCGCACCTTCAGGCCCAGGGAACTGTTGATGATATACTGCGTATCGATCAGGTGGCAATCGGGACATTCGCTGTTCAGGCACTGGGAGCGTTCATCGATGGCCGAGCCGACGGGGATGTCGAGGGAGAACCCGTTCACGTGGTTCGTCGGGTCAACAGAACCCGTGGTGCCGGGGATAAGCGTCCCAAGACAACCCGAGCAAATGAGATCCGGGGTCTTGGCGGGGATAACACAGGTCGCCGTGACCGGGGCGCTGCTGTGTACGCGCTCACCGACGTGGTAGTTGGGGTCTTTGGGCAGCGTCCACGAGCCCATTGAGGAGATAACGCCGCAATAGACACACTTGGTATCGCCCGTGTAACCAAACTGCATACAGGTGCCGGGGATTCTGGTGGTCATATCCAAGGCGTTACTGTGCACCGAGCAGAGCTTTATGCAGGGAATAGAGCCGTATCCGTAGGAATGACCGATCTCAACAGCTCCGGGTATTGTCGTAGTGACGGCAGCAACGCTGCGCCGGTAATCCCGGGCATCTACCGGCCAGAAACCATGATTTGCACCGGTTGCACTGAACGTGGGCGCAGTGCTGGCATTGGCGGGCGTTGCGTAGCTCATGAAATAACGGTAACCGTTGCCGACATCCGTAGCGGCGATCAATGAGGTCGACATGGTGATGGCAAACTCGCCGGTGTCAGTGTCAAACACATATTCGGTAGGGGTCGAAGAGCCTTGCGGCGTAAAACGCATGAGACTGTAGGGGCTGCTCGCGGTTTGGAATATGTTGTACCAGTGATAATCCAAGTAATACCAAGTAAGCGTAGACGCGGTCGGATTTGCAATCCACATGAATCCGGCGTTGATGGCGGCAGTCAGCGCAGGGGTCTCGATGCGACCGGTGACGGTGACGCTGGTTGTTCCCGCCGACGGAACAGGCTTCATGTAAATGCCGCTGGTCGGCGCGTCGGAGACCCTGACATCGCCCCAGCTGGTCGCGTTGTTGGTGGTGGCAGCGTTGTGGTAAACAATATCGGCACGCGCCGTGCTCACTGTGAAGCCCAGTTGCGGATACCCCACCCAGCCCGCGCCGCCGGGGTAAGTGCTGCTCGTGTATAGGGCGAGGAAGTAGTTTCCATCCGCAACCGTCCTGGTTGAATACGTCCAGCTAGCACCGCCGTCGGTGGAATATCCATTCGCCTGCTGGGTAATGGGAAACGCCCGTCTGGTGCTAATTGTTCCCCACCATGTTGCGAGCGAAAATGTTGAACCGGTGCCCACTTGGTAATAATAGACGTATTGGTTCTGGTTGTTATCCTTGTCAATCAGGTATATCGGCAGAAACCAAGTGGTGGCTGTACCGCTGCCACTGGTGAGCATCATCACTCGGTTCGGCATGGCACTGTCTGTAAAACTAAGGTACGCCACGTTGCGCGAACTGTACGTGCTATCGTCGGGATACGAGAACCCATAGCCGCACATAGTGGGATGGTCGGCGAACAGTCGGAAGCCTGTAACATTCTTTGAAATCACGCGCACACCCCAGGGGAGGTAATAATCCTGCCCGTTTGCCGTAACCTTGATATAGCCTTCATACAGCCCGACCGGGGTGCCATCGGCAATGGTCAGACCGACCGCGAACTTGCCCGCGCTCGGATAGGTGATGACGGGCGTTACATAGCCAGTAGCGTTCAGGGAATAGCGCGTGCTGTTGCGAGCCATGGCGGTCACTGTGAAGGAGGACACACCGGAAACGGTTGCTTCGATGGGGTTCGCGACAAATGGCGTCGGCAGCTCGCCGAAACTGAAGCTCGCCATGTTGTGGGCTGCAGGCTGCCCGCCGCCGTTGTTAACACTCGGATCTTGCACGGTGATGACCACGTTCGTATCCACAGCACGGACGGGATCCACAAAGCCCGCGCCCTGTTCCCAAACGGAGATTTGCGGGTTTGTATTGTTGCCCGGTCCGGGATAAGTGTTGTGCGGGTTTATCAGGAATGGATCCGCCGTGTTCATGATACGCGCCTTCAATTCCCAGGGCTGTGCCGATGGATACGCCTGCTTTAAGAGGGCATAGGTTGCGGTGACGGCGGGCGCGGCAAAGCTGGTGCCGCCCATATAGGCATATTCGCTGTTCAGGCTGGTGGTGAGGATGTTCGCGCCCGGCGCGATGATGTCCGGCTTGATGGCGTTCGTTCCATATACGGGACCTATCGAGGAGAATTCCGCAGGGCGGTTTGTCATGGGTGTGGTTGTCACCCAGGACGCGGTTGCCGCTGGGGTTGTTGTGCCCAGATAGGACGAGAATGCCGCGTACGCGCTCACCGGCGCGGTGAAAGCGGGCATGACAGCAAAAGGCGCGAGTTCGCCGTTGATGCCGCACCAACCCGCGTTGCCGATGTATTCATCGTCACGGTTGATGCAGATGAGTCCTGCCGCATTCTTGGCGACAGCGGCGTTCCAGTACTGCGTAAACGCGATGCCGCGGCCGACGACGAGGATTTTGCCCGTCAGATCGGGCAGGGCGTCCAGCATGGCCTGTGTCGTGGCTTCGCTGCCTGCGGGGTACGCAGATGAGGGCACCTTGGTCATGCAGACATAGAAGGTCTTGCCGAGGAACCAATCATCCGTCAGTAAAGGGGAGACGTCGGAGTTTTCGTTGAGAACTCCAAAGGTAATGCCGTTTAGTGTGATGTTGCGGTTTATTTATGTCGTTTCCGCCATACTCGCTCGCCGCGACGGAGATGCCGAAGCTGGCGGCTGCGCCGGGCGCGTTGACTGTGTAGGGGCTACGGAAGTTATCACCGGGGTAGCCTGTGCCCACGTTTGGTCGCGTTGCCTTCCTGCCGTAGTTTCCGGCGGCACAGACGAACATGGTTCCGGTCAGCACCGCGTTGTTCATGGCGTAGCCTTCTGCATCAACGGAGGTATTGACGCCTTCGCCGGATGGTTGCGAATATGTTGAGAAAGAGCAGTTGACGACGTCCATCTTGGGCAGATAGTCACCGTTCAAACCGCTGCCGGTGCCTTGGGTCACATCGTTGATTGCCGCCAGAATCGTGCTCACATTGGCATTGGGGAATACCTGTGCCATATACAGGTCGACGCCCGGCGCGATGCCGAGAGAGTACATGCCCCGGCTGGCAATGACGCCGGAGACGCCGGTGCCGTGATTACCGTCCGGGTTGCTCATATCCCCGCTCTTGCCCGAATAATCATAGCCACCCATGATGGCGCCGTAGAACTCGGGATGGTCGGTTTGTATGCCGCTGTCCATCACGCAGACTTTGACGCCCAGACCTGTGATCCCACGGCTGTGGAGCGCATGGAGCTGGAACATCTCGCGAGCGCCGAGGTTGCCGGGGGTTGCATAGCCCGGGTCAAGGATATATTCATAATCCAACTCATGTGTGTATTCGTCCGAGCTAACGCAATAGACACCGGGCATCGCGGCGAGGGTATCCAGATAGTCCGCCTGCACGGTTGCGGCAAAGCCCGAGAACACATAGCTGTATTCCTGTGTCACTTCCACCTTCGCGTCTTTCTTCAAGCTTGCACGCGCGGCAACAGCTTCCGCCTTGGCTTGATCATATACGGGATCCTGAATGCCCATGGTAGAATAGCGCGGTTCCAGCGCTTCGGGCAGCTCCGTCAACCAAATAATGACGTTGACCGTGCCTCTGCTCTTCTTCTCCATTTGCAGACCCAAGGGGTTGACCACCGAAGCAGCCGTGTCACGCACATAGGCATCCTCTTCGGAGAGTTTCTCTCTGGAGAGCCCCTCTCTGGGGAGTTCCTCATTGGAGAACATCCCTCTGGACGCGGTTGTGAACGGGACACTCCCCCTTGCGACCTCTAAATCGCTTTCGTATACCGCGCCGCGTGGCGGCGTCCCCGCTTCTGCAATGTCTGTTCGCTCCTCTTCGGCAGGTAGTTCCGTCTCCTGCGCAAAGCTCGGCACCGCCGCAAACAACAGGGTCAGTACGAGTAAGACCGCCAATAGTTTCTTTGTCTTATGCATGTGAGTTCCCTTCCGGTAGATGATATTACGCCATAATATATAATTAATAATTTATATATTATTCACAATTGTTTGTCAATAGTTTTGGAAGTATTTGTGTCAAAATTGCGTGAAAACAACAAAAAGCACCCGAAACGGGTGCGTATACGGGAGGGCAAATGTTTATTTGCCCCTACTCCGCGATATAGGGCAGCAGGGCGACCTGGCGGGCGCGCTTGATGGCGATTGCCAGCTCACGCTGGTGCTGTGCGCAAACACCGGACATCCTGCGGGGCATAATCTTGCCGCTCTCGGCAATGCTGCTCTGCAATTTGCGAATGTCTTTATAATCGATGGATGCGGCTTTCTCCACGCAGAATTTGCAAACCTTGCGCCGACTGCGCTTGGGTCGAAATGGTCTTTTCTCTTCCATGGTTTTGGCCTCCTTATCTTAAAATTTTCGGATATTCCTTAGAAGGGAATATCATCGGAACTGATATCGGTAAACCCTTCGAAATCCTTCTGGGGCGCGGGGCGGGGCGCATAGTCGCCGCTCTGCTCACGGGGGGAGAGGAATTCCACCTCGTCCGCCGCGACCTCGAGGGACATGCGGGTCGTTCCGTCCTTGGCGATATAGGTGCGCGCCTGCAACTCGCCCACGACCGCGACCTTGCGGCCTTTGGCGAGGAATTTGCTGCACAGTTCGCCCAACTGGCGCCACGCGTTGATGCGGAAAAAATCGGTCTGTCTTTCCCCACCCTGCGGCGCGAAACGGCGGTTTACCGCGATATCAAAGCTGCAAACCGAAATGCCGGAAGCTGTGCTCCGCAGTTCGGGATCGCGTGTCAGATTGCCAATCAATGTGATCTTGTTCATCTTCTGTACCTCTTATCTTTCGTGCGCAATTGACATCTATTTATGCATCCCTGCGTGTCACGAGGAAGCGCAGTATGCGCTCGTCGTTTTTCAGGTTGCGTTCCAGCTCGCGCGGCAATTCCGGCGGGCCGTCGAACTCGACCAGGACATAATGCCCCTCGGTCTTGTATTGGATCGGATAGGCCAGCTTGCGCTTGCCCCACAGATCCGTTTTCGTCACCTCACCGCCGTTTGCGGCGAGAATCCCGGCGAACTTTTCCTCCACCGCGCGGGTGGTTTCCTCGTCCAAGTCGGGAGTGACGACATACAGCAACTCGTATGCGTTCATCTCTTTCACCTCCTTATGGTCAATTGGCGCAGCCCAAAGTCCGCGCAAGAAGGACCGATTCCGCGGTATTGTAACATAAGCGGGGAGTGGGGCGCAAGGGGGAGGCGTGGAATGTTTACATTTGAATTGCGCGCTGCACATTTGTCATTGCCCTGCGCATCAAATTCATATATAATCAAGGTAAAATAAATGCAAATGAGGGAGCGATTATGCATTGCATCAAAAACATCACGGAGGATCTGGTCTGGGTCGGCGCGAACGACCGGCGTTTGGCCATGTTTGAGGGCGTCTATTCCGTCCCGGGCGGGGTGTCCTATAATTCCTATCTGCTGCGGGACAGAGAGACCCTGCTGTTCGATACAGTGGACAAGGCGGTGCGCCAGCGCTTTATGGAGAACCTCGCCGAAGCGCTGGGGGAGAGGGATTTGGATTATCTCGTGGTGCAGCACATGGAGCCGGACCACTCCGCCGCGCTGACCGAGCTGTGCTGCCGCTGGCCCGATATGAAGATCGTCTGCAACGCCCGAACCCTGGCCTTTATCAAGCAGTTTTATGCCTTTGATTTTGATATAGACGCGCGCGCGCATGTTGTAAAGGAAGGAGACACCCTCTGCACGGGGCAGCATACGCTGCACTTTGTGATGGCCCCCATGGTACACTGGCCCGAGGTGATGGTGAGCTATGACGCGACGGACAAGACCCTCTTTTCCGCCGACGCGTTCGGGTGTTTCGGCGCGCTGAACGGGGCGCTGTTCGCCGATGAGGTCGATTTTGAGAAGGAATATATGGACGAAGCACGGCGCTATTATACCAATATCGTCGGGAAATACGGAACCCAGGTCGCAACCCTGCTGGGAAAGGCGTCCGCTCTCGCCATTGAGCGCATCTGCCCGCTCCACGGCTTCGTTTGGCGCAGGAATATCGGGGATTTCGTATCCAAATACATGCTGTGGAGTCGCTATACGCCCGAGGAGCATGGCGTGATGATCGCCTATGCCTCGGTCTATGGCAACACGGAGAACGCGGCGGAGATCCTCGCCTCCCGTCTGCGCGACAGGGGCGTGCGGACGGCGATGTATGACGTTTCGGTCACGCCCGCGTCCGATATCGTATCGGCGGCCTTCCGCTGGAGCCACTTGGTGTTCGCGTCCACGACCTACAACGCGGGTATCTTCGTGACGATGGAAGCGCTGGTGCAGGACCTCGTTGCGCACAATATCCAAAACCGCAGTGTCGCCATCATCGAAAACGGTTCCTGGGCGCCCACCAGCGGGGGCCTGATCCGCGAAAAGTTAGGCAAATGCAAGAATATGCAGTTTATCGAGCCGACGCTCAGTATCAAATCGAGCCTGAAAGCCCCGCAGCTGGCGCAAATTGACGCGATAGCGGAGGCGTTGTGCGCAACCCTGCCCGCCGCGCCCTCGGCGGTTGATGCGCCCCCTGCAATTATCGACCGCAAAACGATGCGCGCACTGTCCTATGGCCTGTTCGTTCTGACCGCGCGGGATGGCGCAAAGGACAACGGTTGTATCATCAACACCGTCACGCAGATCGCCGACAACCCGCTGTGCATCACAATCGCCGTGAACAAGGCGAACTTCACCCGCGATATGATCGTCAAAACGGGCGAGTTCGCCGTCTCCGTGCTGACGCAGGAGACCCCCTTCCGCGTGTTCGAGCATTTCGGCTTCCACAGCGGGCGGGACACGAATAAATTCGCGGACTGCAGCGCCGAGCACCGCACGGCAGGCGGCATCCTCTACGTCCCCAAATTCACCAACGCCGTCATCGCCGCAAAGGTGACGGAGAGCATCGACTGCGGCTCGCACACCCTGTTTGTCGCGGAGGTGACAGAAGCGTTCGCGCTGCCCGGCGCGCCGAGCGCAACCTATCAATATTATTTCGACCACATCAAACCCAAGCCCCAGCCCCGCGAGGAAAAGAAGAAAGGCTATGTCTGCAAAATCTGCGGCTACGTATACGAGGGCGACCCCCTGCCCGCCGACTTCATCTGCCCCCTCTGTAAGCACGGGGCGGCGGATTTTGAGACGCTGTGATGCCGTAGGGGCGCGATATATCGCGCCCTCCACCGAGTTTCATGTTCTCCGGCAGGGCGCAATATATTGCGCCCCTACAAATGGAACCGCGGATTTTGAACCCGATTTTACATTATAATATAAAGGAGAGAACCAAAATGACCTACATCTGTGACCTGTGCGGCTACGAGTACAATGAAGCCATCGGCGACCCCGACAACGGCATCGCGCCCGGCACGAAATGGGACGAGCTGCCCGAAGACTACGTCTGCCCCCTCTGCGGCGCGGATAAGGAGATGTTTTCCCCGGCGTAATTCAATTACAACCGCATATACGCCGCCATCCCTCCGGTGTTCCCCTTGTCGCGCCGGTAAGAATATAGGCGCGCGTCCTCCATGGTACAGACGCGCATAAATTGGATGTTTTCGGGGAGCAGTCCCGCCGCAAAGAACTGGGCGGCGGCGACGCGCCATAGGTCTATTGTGCACTTACCCGGGTTGGAGTGGGCGCCGCGCAAAGCTATCCCCGGGAACGCATCCTCAAACATCTGCGCCACATCCTCGCCCACTTCAAAGCAGGACGGGCAGATGGAGGGGCCTACGCCCGCCAGTATATTTTTCGGCTCCGCGCCGTAGTGCGCAACCATCTGCGTGACCATATTTTCGCCGATGCGCGCCAGCGCGCCGCGCCAGCCCGCGTGGCAGAGACCGATGCAGCGCGTCACGGGATCATAAAAGAAGAAAGCCATGCAATCGGCGTGGCCTGTGATCAGCGTGACGACGGGGTCGTTTGTCACCAATCCGTCGCATGCGGGCAGATATTCCCTCGCAAACCCGCGCCCGCGGTCATTCGCCGTCACGGGCAGGACGGTTGTGCCGTGCGTATAGTTATCGGAAACCATGCTGTCAAAATCAAAATCGCAAGCTTTGCTGAAAATGCGGTAGTTTTCCAATACATTCTCGCGAAGTTCCGGCGCGCTGCCGTCCGTTGGCTCGGGGCAGGCGCGGGAGAAGCTGAGGTTCAGCGAGGAAAAGCAGTGTCTGCTCACCCCGCCGCCCCGCGCAGAGAATCCATGGGAAACATCTGAAAAAAAAGGCAAGCGATACACGCCCACCCCCGCTTGGTTCTCGGTATAGGTCACGCCCAAACGGACGCGGGCATAGTTTTGCTCAAATCCGCTCATGCTCGTCCAAGAGGGCCTGTAATTCAGCCATAAAGGTCTGGGTATCCTTAAACTCCCGGTGCACGCAGGCAAAGCGCACATAGGCGACCTCATCCAACTTCTTCAGCTTCTTCATCACCATCTCGCCCAGCACGGTGGTGGCCACTTCCTGCTCGCCCGAAGCATAGACCTCGCGCGCGATCTCCTCGGCCACATGGTTCTGCGCCTCGGCGGGTATGGGCCGCTTCTCGCAGGCCTTGCGTATGCCAAAGCGCATCTTGTCCATATCGAAGGCCTCGCGGCGACCACTGCGCTTGACGACCATAACGGGCAACTCTTCCACCCGCTCAAAGGTGGTAAAACGGCGGCCGCAGGAAAGGCATTCGCGGCGGCGGCGTATGCAGAGCATGTCCTCACCGGGGCGGCTGTCTATCACCTTGCTGTCTGTGGCGGCGCAAAAACGACACTTCATATTATGTACTCCTCTGTCCATACTGCGGGTGCAACGCGTACGCTGCGCGAACGCGCGGAATAATCGGTATCTGCTATTATATGGATTGTCCGCGGAAAAAACAGGGGGATTTTTGTGTATTAACAGAATGTTCAAATGTAGGGGGGCGCCCCTGCATTTTTTACCAGCGCCTTCCCAGCACCCGTTCCGCCAGCGCCGCCGGCACCTCCTCATAATGCCCGAACTGCATCGTGAAGGTGCCCCGGCCCTGCGTGGTGGAGCGCAGGTGCGTGGCATAGCCGAACATCTCGGAGAGGGGGCAGAGCGCGTCTACGACTGTGTCCGCGGCGCGGGTCTCCATGTTGCGGATCTGGCCCCTGCGGGCGGTGATATCACCCAGCACGCCGCCAATGTAGTCCTCGGGTACGATGATCTCCACCTTCATCATCGGCTCCAGCAGCAACGCGTTTTCGGGCCGGATGCCATCGCGCACAGCCATTGAGCCCGCGACCTGGAAGGAAATTTCGGAGCTGTCCACCTCGTGGTAGCTGCCGTCGACCAAGGTCGCGCAGACGTCGACCATCTCATAGCCGCCCATGGGGCCGGATTGCAGGGCTTCCCGGATGCCCTTTTCCACGGCGGGGATAAACTCGCGCGGGATGACGCCGCCGCCGACGATCTTATTGACAAAGAGGTTGCCCTCGCCGGGCGCGCGCGGGGTGAACTCGACGACACAGTGACCGTATTGCCCATGCCCGCCCGTCTGGCGCACAAAGCGGCTGTCCGTCTTCGCGGCGGCGCGTATCGTCTCGCGGTAGGCGACCTGGGGCTTGCCCACCGTGGCCTCGACCTTGAATTCGCGGATCAGCCTGTCGACGATGATATCCAGATGCAGCTCGCCCATGCCTGCGATGATGATTTGCCCCGTCTCCGCGTTCGTATAGGCGCGGAAGGTCGGGTCCTCCTCGGCCAACTTGACCAGCGCGAGACTTAGTTTCTCCTGTCCCGCCTTGGTCTTCGGCTCGATGGCGATTTGAATCACGGGATCGGGGAAGTCCATGCTTTCGAGCAGGAGCGGGTTGTTTTCATCGCATAGCGTGTCGCCCGTGGTCGTATTCTTCAATCCGATCAGCGCGACGATATCGCCCGCGTGGATTTCATCTATCTCATTGCGCGCGTCCGCGTGCATCAGCAGCATGCGCCCGATGCGCTCACGCTTGCCGCGGCTGGCGTTGTAGACCATGGAGCCCGCGCTCAGCGTGCCGCTGTATACGCGTACAAAGGTCAGCTTGCCCACATAGGGGTCGGAAATGACCTTGAACGCCAGCGCCGCAAAGGGGGCGTCGTCATCGCTCGGGGCAAAGGTCTCGGCTTCGCCGTCCATATCCGTGCCCGCGGCGGGGGGGATATCCAGCGGCGAGGGCAGAAAGTCGACAATCGCGTCCAAGACCAACTGTACGCCCTTGTTGCGATAGCTCGTGCCGCAGACAACGGGCACGATCTCGCCCGCGACGGTCATCTTGCGTATGCAGGCCTTCAATTCATCCTCGGTGGGGTCTTCGCCGTCGAGATAGCGCTCCAAAACTTCCTCGTCCGCGCCCAGCACGGCGTCGAGCAGTTCGGTGCGGTAGGCCTCGGCCTGTTCCATCAGTTCGGCGGGGATGGGTTCTTCGCGCACATCGTTGCCGTCGTCGTCATAATAGACCTCCGCGCGCATCCCCACGAGGTCGACGAGACCGATGAACTCGGCTTCCTTTCCGATGGGGATTTGCACCGGCACGGCGTTGGCGTGCAGGCGCTCCTTCATCATATCGATCACATGGAAGAAATCCGCGCCGGTGATGTCCATTTTATTGACATAGGCAATACGCGGCACGCCGTAGCGCACGGCCTGGCGCCAGACGGTCTCGCTCTGCGGCTCCACGCCCCCCTTGGCGCAGAAAACCGCCACCGCGCCGTCTAACACGCGCAGGGAGCGCTCGACCTCCATGGTGAAGTCGACGTGGCCCGGCGTGTCGATGATATTGATGCGGTGTTCGCGCCAATAGGTCGTGGTCGCGGCGGACATAATCGTGATGCCGCGCTCCCGCTCCTGGTCCATATAATCCATGACGGCCGCGCCTTCGTGGACTTCGCCGACCTTGTGCACCTTGCCCGTATAATACAGTATACGCTCGGTGGTCGTCGTCTTGCCCGCGTCGATGTGCGCCATGATGCCTATGTTGCGCGTAGCGGATAGGGCTGTGTCTCGCATTGGGTTAGTGTTCTCCGTATGATTGTATTTTATCGGTAGGGAATCAAATCTGCCCGCGACGGAGCAGGTTCCAGGTGTAACAGGGCGCGATATATCGCGCCCCTACGGATTAAAAACCGTGCCGACAAACTCGGTTCATCGGCACTTTTGGGTTTACCATCTGTAATGCGCAAACGCCTTGTTGGCTTCCGCCATCTTGTGGGTATCTTCCTTCTTCTTGACCGCGCTGCCACTCTCGTTGCTGGCGTCGAGGATTTCGCCTGCCAGACGGTCGGCCATGGTGCGGTCGTTGCGTCTGCGGGAGTAATCCACCAGCCAGCGCAGACCCAGGGTCTGGCGCCGCTCGGGGCGGATTTCAATGGGAACCTGATAGGTCGCGCCGCCGACGCGGCGGGCCTTGACTTCCAGCACGGGCATGATGTTATTCATCGCCTGCTCGAACACCGACAGGGCGTCGCGCCCGGTCTTGCTCTCGATCTTCTGGAAAGCGGCATAGACGGCGGCCTGCGCAACGCCGCGCTTGCCGTCCAGCATCACCTGGTTGATCAGTTTCGTCACCACAACGCTCTTATAGATGGGATCCATCAGCACTTCGCGCTTGGGGATATTTCCTCTTCTCGGCATTTTGTCGTCCCTCCTTATTTCTTCCCGGCCTTGGGACGCTTCGCGCCATACAGGGAACGGCTCTGCCTGCGGTTGGCCACGCCGGCGGTATCCAATGTCCCGCGAATGATGTGATAGCGAACGCCCGGCAGGTCCTTGACGCGGCCGCCGCGGATGAGAACCACGGAGTGCTCCTGCAAGTTGTGGCCGATGCCGGGGATATAGGCGGTGCCTTCCGCGCCGTCGGTCAGACGGATACGGGCAATTTTGCGCAGG
>WREI01000010.1 GCA_009779405.1 Clostridiales bacterium | reverse complement strand
CTCAACACGCAGGGCATAGATTTTGATAATTTCCCTTGCGGCTTTGGTAATATCGGTTGTGACGATTACAAAGTATTCATCTTTCGGCACATTCCAAACCACACAGGCATTGAGCGGCACATTGGGGACTTTCGATTTCTTTTGTACCCAACAATCGGCGGGGAGATTTACAAGGGCAATCATTTCGCCATGACGGGACTTATCGGGATGCTTCTGCCAGTTCAATTCGGAATTGGCAACGGATATGGCTAATTTATATGCCACCATCTTATCACGCAAGGGGATATACATATCCACGCCACGTTCCAATTTCAAGCGATTCATAACTTCCCTGTCAATAAAGCCCCTGTCATTTATGAGGATGTCACCGTACTTTAAACAGGAGAATTGAGCATCATATCCCTTGCCAAATTGATGTCATGCACGGTGGCAGACCCTAAGCGAATGCTCGTGCATGGAGAGGATGATTTCATCTACAAGGCTTGTGGTGCTTAACGCAACAGCATCAATTTGACCTTTGTAGATTTTGCGGATGGTGCTTCATGGTTTTCTTTGGTGAGTTTCATGGGTTTGTTTCCTTTCATTTTTTTGGGACATAAAAAAACGCCCACGGCGCAAAAGCACTCGTGGGCGCGACAAAAAAGCTACCTCCCGAAAGAAGTGGCTGGGTGGGGCTACCTTATAAAGTTGTTCCTATATATAGGTATGATTTTCGGCGTTTTTTGCGTTTGACGCTCTTGCCCTTATAGGCAATTTTTTCGGGTTTTGTAAGGCATTTTATTTATAAAATTTGCGCCGAAAACCGTCAAAATAGCAATCGAAAATTGCATCCTCCCTTACAGGCAATTTTTTGGGCGTTTGTAAGGCGGTTTGTTTGTAAAATTTACGGAGGGGTAGAAAATGAATTGATTTTATGAAAATGTATTTACGGAAAGGGTTGAAATGTGTATAATAATGGAAAACGATTTTACTTTACGAATCGCAGAGTATAACGTCTATAAGAGCAGGGCGAAAAAGGAATGATTGGATTGAGAAAAATTCTTGTATCTTAGCGCAAATATGATACAATCAATAAAGGATGGTGAAAACGCAATATGATTGATTTGCTCTTGCTTTCAAAAGATACGCCTATCGCAAAGATAGTAAATGGAGAATTTCAGGCAATTATTCCCGAGCGGTTGCCGTTGTATTTGCAGCGCACGGGCGATATAGTAACCTGGCTTTGTTCCCGCGCGATAGACAATCACCGTACCAATTCCCGCTTGCTCAAAAAGGCGCTACGCTTGCAAAACAGGGACGACCTCACAGCGGTTCTTTCTGTGAACGCCGCCACCATCACGGATAATTATTGGGTAAGGCCCATAGATGATACGACCACAAATTATGCGGACGTTCGTTTTTCCGTCAACCGTTTTGACAATCTTGCCTTAACGGGCGATGTCAATTCCTTTCACCAAGCCCCCAGCCGCACTCCCGAACTGACCAACATAGGCAGTTTTGAAAAGTGTTGGCGATTGATAGACGGCGAATGGTGGATGCTGAAAGCGGGAAAACCGGAAGAACTGTTTTCCGAACTGCTGATTTCCCGTATCGGCAAACTGCTGGGCTTTCCAATGGCGGAATACGAACCGGACGGCGACTTTATCAAGAGCCGCGACTTCACGCATAATGCAAGCGTGGACTTTGAGCCTGCACATAGCATTGTCGGGGATACGCCTAATTATATCAAAATCTACGATGCTCTCGCCCCATACGGGCAGCATATTACAGACGCTTATTTGCAGATGTGCTATTTGGACGCGCTCGTTCTGAACATGGACAGGCACGAACATAATTTCGGTGTGCTGCGCAAGAGCGACACGGGCGAAGTTTTGTCCCTCGCGCCTTTCTTCGACCACAATATCGCTTTGGTTTCGAGGAACTATCCAAGCGTAGTGAACGATGCCCTAATCGGCGATTTTGTGGAGCTTGTCCGATATGCCAATAGACCATTGCGGATACGCACGATTACCACCGGGGAACTGCATAAGCTCGTTCACAGCATTCCGTGGAGCCTGCCTGTTCGGGATGGCATATCCGACCCAAAAACCTTTGTGGTGCAATACTTGTTGAAGCGACAGGCGCAAATAAGGGAACTGTGCCGCGAAACGATACGTTTTCAAACAAGCAGCACTATCGAAAGGGACGAACGATAGTTGATTTACCCGCTTGCAAAGGGGGTATTTTTGTTCGCTGTACCGTAATGCACTGCATCCGGGAAAATGGACAGGTACCCGAAGTAAATGTGTTAGAATAAACAAAAGGGAGGTGCAGTCCATGGCAAGGGAAGTAATGCGACATTCGGACGAAATCCGAGAAAAGATGCTGTACTTGAAGAATGAAGGAAAAAGCAACTTGGAAATCAGTGAAGCGGTTGGCTTGACACACGACCAAGTTAAGTGGTTTTTCAGCAATTACTATGCAGCATTGAGAAAGAATAACCCCGAACAATACCCCAAGCGCAAACCGGGCAGGCAGCGGAAACCTGAACCCACCCGCAAAGAGCTGGAGAAGATCATTAAGGAGCAAAAGAAATTGCTCAAACTATATGAGGATGCTGTTTAAACAATCCAACCAATATGCATGACCCGAATGGAATGTGCTCTTGCGGTGGCTCTTCTGCATGGACATGCCCCTCGTGTGCGGGTACACAAACTGTTGCTCCGGATTTCAAACCCTGTAAGGATGCTAAAACTAGGTGCCGGGGTAATGTTATGATGTATCTTTATGATGCAGCAGGATTGCACATGAGCGATGATGCAAGGAAGGAAATATTTGGTTACAATTTTGATGGGTCTTATGGTGTCAATAAAGTAGCAAAATCTGCCATTGACCGAATCAATAGAATTAGAAGACCAGGAGGAATAGAGGTAGGTAAAAAAGCTTTTTCTGCTAGACAAATATCGAGTTATACATATGCTGCTATAAACGAATTTATTATTTCTGTAAGAACAACGCCTATAGTGGGACTCGCTGCCGGACAGTATGATTACCATTTTGCAATACTTCTTAATGATGGAACTTGGGCAGATAAGCGCGGAGAATTGAGTGCACGAAGGGGAAAAATAAACCCTTTGCAAGCTTCTTGGTCAGGAGTAGGTGTTTTTCTTATAGGTGATGGGTGTACAACAACCATAAGTGCAGGATATGATTCTGATATTCTTTTCATTGCAGTGCGGATATTGAATCCTTGAGCATGCAATTTATCTTTGTTATTAAAAGGGGAAAATCAAATGAAAAACAAAAGGAAATTCATCATTATTTTTCTTATTTGCTTTGCAATGAGCGTATTATGTTTCTCCTCATTATTCGTTGTATTTGGTCCATTTCGGAAATACAAGAAAAGTAAATGGTTGCGCATAAATAATATATGCAAAACAGAAGAGTGCGCACAACAACATTCAGCAGAATCGCTGCATGTATTTTTAGAAATGTGGATTGAAGATGATGGAGAACCAGCGCTAACGGTTAGCAATTTGCGCGAGCATTTTCGGTTAAGGTATTTACGCAGGACTTTTCAAGGCTACTACGCTGTTATTGTTGCGGATAATAGTGAAAAACTTTATGTTTTCTTGAATGAAAAGCTTGAGATTTGGGATTGCTTAATATTATCCATATTCCCTTCGCAAGAAGGAGCTCAAGAACAGATTAAATCAATAATGCGAAGACAAAATCAAGATTATGAAATTTCAATTCCATTCTGTTATTTGCCGACAGGATCTTTATGTATTGCTTATTACTATGAAGATGGTATTGAAACAGTGCAATATGGAATTATTGATGAATTTGATGACAAAATAGTATATACAGGTACGCTATTTCAATACTATTCAAATTCAAATATGAGGGTGAACTTGCTTTTCATGCTGCAGTATTATCGCTCAATCCCGTTTATAATTGATAATGATCGAAAAAGTTGATAGCAGAATGTGTCAAGGGGCATGTGTCAGGGGGACGCGTACCGCGACAACAATCAGGTAAGCCGTTACATTATAAATATGTGCATGACGAATATTGTGATTGCGTGATCTGTCCTGAGAATCAGGTGCTATCCTATCGCACGACGAACAGAGACGGATACAAGAAAATAACCCGAAATAGCTGCACGAACTACAGAAGTATTGGGGCCCTAACCCAATACTTCCAAGTTCTTCTTGCATTCGCGTGTATAAACCTGAAAAAAATGGCAAAATAGAAGAAGATCAAGGGCCTGCTGTCGGGATATTTGTTTGATATTTTGCCATTTTTCAAGCCTTCGTTCAAAAATATCAAAACCAGCGCCAAATACGCGTAAAACAAAGCCCTTGTCACCGAATCTGGCATCCGGCGTCTCCACAATCATTGTGCGTTGAACATTGCGCGCTGAACATTGAAATCAACCATACCCGTAATACCGCCCGCCACTGCCGGGTTCGGGGACCTGCGCGCCGAAGCCGCCTGCCGCGTTGCGGCGCAGGCCCATGATCACGCCGACGCGATAAAAGAGATGTTTGAAGCGGGAAGGCTTGTGGATTTGCACGGGTTTTTGTTGGATGCCGTCGTGTATAAAGATGGAGATATCCTCGCTTTGGTAGCGATACAGGATGTGCGTCAAGTCTTCGTGCCGGTTGTTGGTGCGGACGATGACGTTTCGGATGCCGCTGTTGCGAAGGAAGGCGGCGGAGGGCAGGTCTTGGGGGAAGACGCACCAGCGGTTGTCATAGCTGCCCGGCTGCTTGCCAAACCCGTTCAGTCGGTTCGCGTCGAGCAGGAACGCGGGCGGCGCGTCGGAGCGTAGGGGCATGGCGGATATGATCTTCGCGCCGCCGCAGAGCACCTGCATAATTTCTATGTTGGGGACGACCATGCTTGCCCCGCCCTCGCAGACGCCGTTATAGAGTGGCACGGGGCGATAGCCGAGTCGCGCCAGCGCCAGGCCCGTCAGCACGCCCGCCCTGCCGGGCAGGTCGGCGATAATGGCCGTCGACGCGTCCAAGCGCGTGATCCAGGGCAGTTCGGGGACGACGATTTTATCATAGCATTCCGGGGGCATGTTTGCGAACAGGACGGGCTTGGCCCAGTCCGTCCACAGGGCGTCCGCCGGCACCCAGGCTTTGTATGCGTCTATGTTTCCGGTCATTTTGGGGTCCTTTCTGTATTCGGGCGGGCGAGGCATGCCTCGCCCCTACAATTAATTAATATCGCTATATCCTTCGCGTTGGCGTCCATGCGCGGATAGGGGTTGATTCTGCCGTAGAAGCCCGCGCTTTTTCCGTCTACGGTGAATACGCCGACGCAGAGGTGATAGATTTCCCCTGTTTCCGACGTCAACGGCAAGCTTTCAAATTTGCGCTGCGCGACCCAGTTTTGGGGCTCTCTGCGCGCGGCTTTTGCAATTTGCCGCCGTTCTTTTTCGGGCATGGTGCCGCGGATTGCGATGCCCTCCCCCACCCTGCCCAGGGCCGGTTTCAGCACCCAGTCCTCGCTTGGTTGTTTGACCGATTTTGGGTCTCCCGTCTGCGGCAGCAGGGTCTTCCACGCGGGGAGCTCGACGCCCAATTCGTCCCAGACGAGGGGCAGGCGTTTGGACTGCGTGAGCATGGCGGCGGGGTGGTTGCAGGCGGGGGTTTCGCTGTTGAAATATTTGGTCCACGCCGACTTCTTCGGCAGATTCGCCAGCCATTCCAAGGGATAAAAGCGGACGATTGCGTCTATACCCTGCGCCTTGTTGCCCTCCCATACAATATGATCCGGCGCGGCGTAGAGGGCGCGATAGCCCGCGGCGCTTACGCTGTCGCCCAGAAACTGCATCACCTGGCGGTCGTCGGCATAGGAGGTTGCGTGCACAAAGGCGATGCTGCCGCCCGCCGGGATCTTGTCCCGAAACGCTTGCAGCAGCGCGTCCGCCGTGTTTTTGGCCGGCGCATAGCCCTCGAAATAGCGGGCCGCGAGAACGGGCAGGGAGGAGGCCTCGGCCAGTCCGCCCGGCACATCGCTGTTCACCTCCGAGATGGCCCAGCCCGCCGTTGTCGGGTGGAAGTCGAAGCGCATCAGGCGTATGTTTTTATCGCGGCCATAGCCCGTCATTTTCTCCAAGGCCTTGCGCGTTTCCTTCGGGAATCCCAGCTTTTTATATAGGGCGGGCCTGTCGATCAGCGCTTCTTCCATGCGCATGGTTTCTTCGGACAACTGCTCCGCCCAAACTTCCAATTGCCGCGCGGTATCCGCATCCATCAGCAGCGCGTGCCGGGCGATGGTATTGCTGTCACCCACCTGTGGGTCCCATTTATAGGCGCGGAAGATCACCTCGTAGCGGTAATCCGCGTCGCGCGGGATGCCTGCCAATTTTATACCCATATCCATCGCTCAAAGGCCGGGAATCAGGAAGACGACGCTGCATATCGCGGCGGCGATCATGATAACGCCCCAGAGGACGGAGCCCGCGATATTATTCCCGAGCGTCTCCCGCTCATTGGCCGCGCGGACGCAGAGCAGTTCGCCGATGATGGCCAGCGCCGTCAGCGGCAGCACGGGCCAGCCGACCCAAAACTCGATCACCGTCATTTGGAAACTCGTCCAATCGCCCGCCGAGGCCCTGCCGAGCAGGATGCCGCTCGCGATCAGATAACAGCCGAGCCGTATGCCGCAGGAGAGGTCCCGTTCGACCGTGACGCGCTCAAAGACCCGCGTGCAGGCCTGCAAAATCAGAGCCGACAGGAACCACGCGCCGAGCCCCAGACCGCCCGCGAAGATGACGCACCACCAACCGGGACCATCGCCGATGTTCGCCGCCGCGTAAATCAGCGTGATACCCAAAAATCCGCCCGCAAAGGCGAACGCCGCGGCCCTGTTGTTCAGGTGCAGCACATCGTCCCGCCAGGACAGGTCGAAGCAGCCGCGCATCATAAAGCAGCCGAAGGCAAGGCAGGCAAAGCCGAGGAATATATAGAAGGTGATATAGGAGGGGTCGAAGATCACGTCATAGGAGGCCAGATTTTTCAAAACAAAGCGGATGATCAGGAAGGCGAGGACGGGGAGTACGCCCAGCAGTATTTTCCCCAACTTGCCGCGCGACTTTGGCCATGCGGCGAATATAGCCCGATACCATTTCACAAAAAACAGTACCGCTGCCACAAGGGAAGCTAAAAAAACGAGGATTTCGTCGCCGCTCATTGCCGCACCACCTTTGGGGGATGGTGGCAGTATACACGAAATATATCGTAAATACAATCTTCATAATACCGACATCTGTGAATGCAGTAAGTCGTTATGGAGAGAAATATTTGACTTCCTTTGCCTAAAACAACATTCGCAAAAATTCGCGTGATAAAAAGCACTCAACCTAAAATTCAGGAGGGTGCCATGCTTTTTAAACTGTTCCGCGCGCTGTGGCTGGGGGTGTTGACCGCCGCCTGCGTGCTCTTCATCCTGATCCGCAGCGAGACGGCGAACCCCGCGCCCGCGCCCATTTTGCCCGTTTGGGCGGCGGAGGGCGAGAATCGCGTCGTCCCCGTGGTGCGCGTGGAGGTACCCGCGCTGACCCCGAAGCCGAGCGGGGCGCCCCTGCCCCTCCCCAATCCATAGGAGGGCGCACATGAACAAAGCTTTTCGCGCTACCTGGCTGTGGATGGCGGGTACGCTCTGCCTGGTTGCCATCCTCGTATCCTTTCCGCTGTTGCGCGGCTCCGCGTCGGCGCCCCCGGCTCGGGAAGCGGAAGCGACCCCCGCGCCGACCGCCGCCGCCGTATCCGATACGCAGGATACGGCCCTGCCCGCGCTGGCCTTCGTTACACCCCCGCCCACGCCGACGCCGACCCCCGCGCCGACGCCCTTTTCCTTCGTCTGGATCTCCGACACGCAGGTATACGGCTGGCGTTTCCCCGATGTGTATGAAGCGATGGCGCGCTGGATAGTCGAGCAGCGCGAGGCCCGCAATTTCCTCGGCATGCTGCATGTGGGCGATGTGATCGACAACCGCAGGGAGGAGGGGCACTGGAAGAAGATCTCGCGCGGGATGGATATCATGCGCGGGGAGATTCCGCGTTATGTCGTCGCGGGGAACCACGACGTGGGCTGGCCCGAGCCGGAATATCAGACCTTTTTATCCTATGACTTCTGCGATGTGCGGGAGGAGTCGCTGCTTTTCAACGGCGGGCAGTGCTGGGTGCAGCCCATCACGGCGGGCGGGCGCAACTTGCTCCTTTTGGGCATAGGCTGGCCCGGCAAGAGCGACGTCTACCTGCGCTGGGCGGAGCAACAGATGGACGCCTACCCGACGCATACGGTCGTCATCGTCACCCACAGCTTCCTCGCCACCAACGGTCTGCTCTATTCGGAGGGACTGCGGCTCGAAGCGCTCTTTGCCGACCACCCGAACCTGCGTCTCGTGATCTGCGGCCACTCCGGCGGCGAGGGGAAATGGGAAAAGGTCTATGATGACGGACATACCGTGACGGCGCTGATGTACAACCTGCAAGGCATGCATATGGAAAAGAAGGGTTTTGGTTTTCTGCGCATTTTGACCTTTGATTCCCTGCGCAACACCATGGAATGCGTCTCCTATTCGCCGTACTTGGATGAATACAATTATTATGACGCCGCGCGGGACACATTTACGATCGAGAATGTTTTTATTGATTGATTTTTGGGTTAAGGGTATAATTGAATGAAACGGGCGAGGCATGCCTCGCCCCTACGATTAAAAAAAGGGGGGCCCTCCATGAAACGAATTCTTTCCATCCTGCTGCTGTCGGCGCTGGTTTTGACGCTTGTCGCCTGCAATGGGGACCCGAAGCAGGGGCCTGCGGACAGCGCGGCGCCCGCGCAGGGCGAGATGCCCGCACAATTGTGGGAGACGGCGCCGGGCTGGGTGGCAGCGCTGCAAGACCCCGCCGAGCCGCCGCTCAATGTCCCCTATCACTGGAAGCAGATTGTGCAGGACAGCCCTTATCGCTTAGGGAATCCGATGCAAAGCACATCGCCGCTGCCCGGCGGCGATTACGAATACGCCATTACCCTTGGCTCCTATCCCTGCATCGACGGCTCCACGGTCGCCATGCCGATGGCGGAGGAGTTTGCGCGCCAGCATCTGCGCCTGCAATATCCCTTCGATATCATCAGCTTCAACAAGACGCATCAGGCCTATGAAAACCTGATCTTCGGCAATAAGAGCAGCGGCGTTGCCGAGGGCTTTGTATGGCTGTCCCCGAGCGGGGCGTCGCCCGCGTCCGACGAGGACTATCCATACGCGACGCTCCTCGAAGAGAGTACGGACCTCATCATCGTAACCGCACCCTCCGAGGAAGAATTGCGGCTGGCCGCGGACAACGGCGTGGAGCTCGATATGCGGCCCGTCTGCTGGGACGCTTTTGTATTTATCACCTATCTCGGCAATCCGGTGGACAGTCTCACGATAGAGCAGCTCCGCGATATTTACGCGGGCAAGATCACCAACTGGCGCGAATTGGGCGGCGAAGAGTTGCCCATCAACGCCTATAGCCGCAACCCCAACTCCGGCAGCCAGACGGCGATGGAGAATCTGGTGATGCAAGGCACGCCGTTTGCGCCCGCCATACTTTCCGAGGAGATTGTGGACGATATGTCCACGCTGCTGGGCGTCGCTTCCGCCAAGACCGAGGAGGGCGGCGGCTTGGGTTATACCTACAAATACTTTCTGTTTCAGGACGCGGGCGAGGGCATCACCTATTCGCCCGGCGAACATATCAAGACCCTTTCCATAGGCGGCGTGGAGCCGACCCCGGAAAACATCGTGCAGGGGAGTTACCCCTTCTCCGTGCATTATTACGGCATTATACGCAAGGGAGACGAGGAAAAGGCGGGCGGCAGATTCTTGGACTGGATGCTCTCGCCCGAGGGACAGGCCTGTATACGGCAGGCGGGCTATATCGCGATGGACGGCAGCTTCGCCAGTTTCTATTTCGATGAAAACGGCTTCGTGTTCCCCGAGAGCAGCGAGAGGTTGCTGACCGAGGACGACCTCTATCGCCTGAGCAACCATACCTATTGGAACCACGCCGAGCATATGGTGACCCTCTTGGGCTTTGCCCGCAATGAGATATACGCGAGAAACGGGAATCAGTTTAGCACGCCCGCCTACGCGGCGCACTACGGGCGTTACGACTGGTATAGGGCGCTGTTTTTACACAAGGTGCAGAGGGACGAGCTGAGCAAGATCGAACACGCGAATATTCAGCTGATTCAGGAGTGGGAGGAGATGTATGGGGGGTTACTTGCAGAAGAATAAAGAGGAAAGCAAGAAGTAATAATGCAGAGAGACTTGTGTTCAACCTCTCTGCACTGTACAATATGCAAGTAGTTTCTTCCTTTTCTTCCTCTATGCTATGAATCTATCCAAATAAATGCATCTGCACATATCCTTGATGATTTCGGACATGCTATTGTCGATCTTCCTTAGAACGTTCTCCAAACAAGAACCCCAAAAAGGTGAACAACGCTGCTTGGATGATTTGCAGTAGCTTATCAAAAGGTTCGGGAACGCTTACATCGAAACCCAAACTCAAGAAAAACGTAGCCGCCGTCATTGTGCAGAGGAAGATAACAATGCCCCCCACCAACCATCGTGCAAGTTTGTGTCGCTGATTGTCATTCTCTTGTCGTTGTTCCTCAATTGACTTTACGGTGGCCTTCGATAATGCTTTCGGCTTTAGGCTTTTATAAAGCTTTTTCACATCTCCCGGTTCGGGGAACCTCTCCGCTTCATCCTGAGTCATCCCGGCAAGAGTTGTTTCTTCTTCGCTTTCTTTAGGCGAAGTCAAAAAAGCCTCTTCCATCGTCCCTCACATCTTGAAATTCTAAGAATCGATTGTCCTTTTCTTTTGCTTTTCTCCAAGCAGTGAGCCATGTTGTTCCCACTCCGTGTGTCAAAGCTGAAAGTTCCGTCCATTCCATATACCCATACATATCCCATGTTTTGTTTAAGCAATCCTTGAACCATTCGTTTCTTTCACTTAGAATTTGAACATCTCCGTTTTCATCCCTGAAAAATTTCCGAATCGGTTCTTCACCATCATACTCTCTAAAAGCGTATGCAACTTCCGCGAGCATTGGCCCAGTTTCCTCTGCTATAAACCTACTCGAAAAAAGCACAATTCCTTTCTTCCACGCTATATTTGCATACAAGAAGTAAATCAGCTTCTGCAATTTGTATGGCGAAATAGGAACTTTGCGTTCAAACCCACGCTTCAAAAGACTGTTCGCATATACTAACGGCGACAGCATCAAAACCCCTCCTTTTTGCATTCATCATTGTTGACACGATAGTGGTCATCAGTGCCTACCGCTTCCTCTTGGAACCAACGTGCCAAAAGGTCAGTGTCTACTATTTTAATCATTGATTCACCTCACTTCAACGCATAGATTGTTAACAATTTGTTAATAATCTGCCGTGTTTGCTTGCGGGTTGTACCACTGAGTGATATCATACCCGATTATATTTTATTATTCCTCCCTCTATGCATAATATGCTTTCAATTAAGGTTGCCGTTCAGTATCTACGGTTTTTTCAATCATCCTTACAATCTCCCTCGTCCCGTCTGCCCTGGCTGCGGCCATGCGGGCGATATAGGGGCCGCGGTTGGTGTAGAGGATTTGGAGGGTTGCGACAAGCAGTTCGGGGGTGGTTTGCTCTTGCATGAGCACCTCGGCGTAGCCGTTTCGGCGCATATACTCGGCGTTGTGGAGCTGGTCGCCGCGCGAACTGGTCGCCGGGAGGGGGATCAGGAGGGCGGGCTTTTGGAGGGCGGTCAGTTCGAAGACCGTGTTTGCGCCTGCGCGCGCGAGGACGAGATCGGCGGCAGCGAAGAGGTCGCCCATTTCGGGGCCGACGTATTCAAATTGTTTGTAGCCCTCCTGCGCAAAACTCTCATCCACCTTGCCCTTGCCAGTGATTTGCACGATATCAAAGCTTGCCAATAGCCGTGGCAGGGCGGCGCGCAGGGTTTCGTTCAGAAAGCCCGCGCCCAAACTCCCGCCCGTGCAGAGCAAGACCGGCTTTTGGCCCGAGAAGCCGCAGAAGGCGAGACCCTTGCTTTTTTCCCCCGCATAGAGCGCGGCGCGTATGGGCGTACCTGTGTGCACCGCCTTGACGTTTGATGGAAAGTGTGACAGCGTATCCGAAAAGGAACAGCATACCGTGTCGGCGCGGCGCAACTCCATGCGGTTTGCGAGACCGGGGCTGTAATCCGATTCGTGGACGAAGACGTGACAGCTCTTCGGCGCGGAGAGCACGACGGGGACGGTCACATAGCCGCCCTTGCTGAACAGGACTTTCGGCTGCAAGCGCCGCAGCAGCGCGCGGCTCTGCGCCATACCGTGCAGCACATGATAGGGCATCGTCAGGGTTTTCAGCGAAAAATAGCGGCGCAGTTTGCCCGCGTCGACCGCGTGGTATTGCACCGCCGGATACCCGACCAGGAGCGTGCGCTCCAAACCGTTTTCCGTGCCGATATAGTGCATATCCCAAAGCGCGGGATCCAATTTCTCGATGATGGCGAGGTTGGGCGTGACATGCCCGGCGGTGCCGCCGCCGGTGAAGACGATGGTGGTTTTTTTCAAGTAAGCGCTCCTTGTTGGCATTCGGAGGTAATAAGTAATAATGCAGAATGCAGAGATATAGTATGATTACAAAGCTCTCTGCATTCTGCATTATTTTCTACTCCAACGGCTCCGTAATAATATTCTGCGTCGTCGGATCCCTTGTCAAATCGTCGCTCTTCAATAGGGCCTGGGCGATTTTGAATTTGAAGAGGGTGTATTCGGGGGGGAGGTTGCCCATATCCAGCTCGAGCATGACGAGGACGAGACGCTGGTCTTCGTCGGGGACAGGGGCGCCGTTCGGCATCGTGTAACGAAAGCCGATGAACCAGGCCAATTCCGTGGCGGCCTTGTCGCCGGGCCTGTTTTTGCCTAACTCGGTCGTACCCGTCTTGCCCGCGATCTCATAGCTGGTCACTTCCAAATACATGCCCGTGCCGCCGCGATCCGGCATGCGCAGATAGCGGCTGCGGCAGACGCCCCACATCATCTCGGCGATGAGCGCCGCGTCCTCGGGCGTTGCGATGGTCTTCCAGGTGCGCGGCTCGAATTCGTAGATCTTCTCATATTCCGTGCCGACGGGCTGCCACTTCTCCTTGATGATATAGGGGACGGGGACATGCCCCTCGTTCGCGAAGGCCGCCGTATAGCAGGCCATTTGCAGGGGCGTGATCTGGAGTTCGCCCTGCCCATAGCCCGTCATGGCCAAGAGGTTATAGGAGGCCTCGCTGTCGGATCTCTTGAACTGCGCGGGCAGCACCTTCATATCGAAGGGGATGGCCTCGTTCATGCCGTTCTTTTCCAAATACCAGCGATAGGTATCCCAGCCCAGACAGAGCGCGACCCAGGCGAAATAGATATTGTCCGAGTCTATAAGGGAGGAGCGCATGTTCATCGGCTTGTGGCGGTTGCTGTTTGCGGTGCGGGCCACCTGTTCCACGCCCGTATAGGCAAAGCGCCCGTTGCGGTACATCGGATACCAGATATCGCTGCGGCTGCCGATCAATACCCGCTCGCCGGAGGGGAATTCATCCTCCGGCCCTACCACGCCGCTCTCCAACGCGATGGCGGCGGTCATGGTTTTGAAGGTGGAACCGGGCGGGTAATATTCCTGTATATTGCGGTTTACAAGGGGTTTTTCCGGGTCTTCCTTCATATCTTCCCACGCGTCGTAGCTGAGGTCGCCTCTTGAGAAGGGGTTAGGGTCATAGCCCGGGGAACTGTACATGGCCTCGACTTCGCCCGTCTTCGGATTCATCACGATAACCACATAGTTGATTTTGTTCCATATCTGCTTCCCCTTCTCATCCAGCACAGGCTTCCCCTCCTCATCTACCAGGGGCGGCGGCTGGATAACGATGGTTTCGCACACTTCCCTGACGCGCTCCTGCATATAGGGCTTCAGCGTGAGGTGAATATCCTCGCCGTCCTTGGCGGGCGTGTTAAAGAGGGTCTCCTTGTTCTTTCCGGCGGCGCTCTGGATATAGGCAAAAGCGCCCTTCTCGCCGCGCAGGATTTCCTCATATTGATTCTCCAAGCCCACGTTGCCGACCCAGCTGTCGCCGTCATAGAAGGGATCGTTCAGGTACAAATGAGGGGTGGGGTTCATATACTTATCAAAACCTGTCAACTGCTCGATGGAGATGATGCCGGCATAGCCCGTGAAATGCCCGAACAGATCGCCATAGGGATATTCGCGCACGGTGCCGAAATTGCCCACATCCCATGCAAGTCCCTTGACCTCCGCCATCCGCGATTCCAGTTCGGGGGTCAGCAGGTCGGGGTAGATGGTCGTGAGCTTCGCCATATCCTGATAGGTACGGGCAAACGCGTTGCGCACTTTCTGTTCATCCAAGTTAAGCTCGGGAATCGCGGACACTGCGTTCCAGAAGTCGGCATAGAGCTGCTTCTCATCTTTCTCGTCCTGCTCCAGCAATTCATTATCCTTTGAAAACAGTTCCTTGATATCATATTTCGGCTTGGCGCCGTCGGGCAGGGGAATCTTGCTGGGTACGGCGAATATGGTCACGGCGGCGGTATTCTTGGCAAGCAGGGTGCCGTCGGCGGCGAAGATCTCGCCGCGCTTGGGCTGCAGCACGCCCTGCAGCACGACATCGCCCCACTCCATCATCGGGAAGATCAGCGAGGGCTCCCAAAGCACCATCCAGCGGCCGCTCTGGCGGCGCAGTTGCATCACGCAGGCGGGATAGTTCAATATGCCGCCCTTGCTCGTCTGATAGGTCAATTGAAAGTCCACGCTGGCGATATTGCCCGAAGCGGAGACATTGGTCACCTGTATCGCGTATGCTTCCAGGCCTATGGCTTCGTAGATATTCTCATATTTACTGCGAAGCGTGACATAGTTGATCTTGCTGTCCCTGTCCTCTTCGGGCAGCGGTTCGGCGGTGGCGCCGGGGTGCGCCGTTCTCTCCACAACGCTGCCGTCCGGGCTGGCGGTGGCGGCGCCGACGATCGGGATGCCGGCCTGGGTCTCCTTGCACTTGGAGTCGGCGGAGATCAGGGCATAGGCCTCGGCATAATAGCCGTCCTTCCAGGCCTTGTCCTCCGAGAGATAGGCGTTCAGGATATTGTCATAGAAGGCCTTGCAAACCTCGCCCGCGGCGTGGTCCGTCGGCGCGAACGCGCCCTCCTGTTCCCACGCGGCACAGCCCGCGAAGGCGGGCAGCGCGCAGAGCAGGGCCAGCGCAAAAGCCAAGGCCTTTCGACAAATTCCGGTACCCTTCTTATAAATATAAGCTTTCATATTGCGTAGAATAGCAGAAAGCGCGGGCGCTGCAAAGGGGATAAACGCATTTGATATAAAGCTTTTACAATTATGTTACGCTTGGACGGGCTTTATGAACGAGTTATGAATGTAACTTTGAACAGTTTTTGAACAAAACGCATAGGCATGCAGGGAAAATGAAAAGCTATGCATGGGCCGTATGCATGAGACTTTGCGCGTATGCGCCGATAACCCTTGAAAACACTGCGTTTGCGCGCTTTCTATGCAGTGCGGCAGGAATTTTATGCACGCATAAGACTGCATAATCCCACATATAGATGTAAACATATACGTTTGACACAAGATGTAGTGGCTGTTAGGATAGGCACACGAACAAATCCCAAGGGGCATTGGGTGAATATAAACGGAGGAGAAGATTTATGATTACAGAAATTCGCAAGAGAGACGGGCGCATCGAGGCCTTTGAACCGAATAAAATACAGAACGCCATCTTCAAGGCGGCGGTCGCCGTCGGCGGCAGCGATGAATACCTGTCCCGCGTTTTGACCGACGAGGTCGTCCGCGTTTTGGGCGAACGCTATGACAGCCATGCCACGCCCGATATCGAGGCCGTGCAAGACGTCGTGGAAAAGGTGCTGATTGAAGCGGGCCACGCGAGGACCGCCAAGGCCTATATCCTCTATCGCGACAAGCGGCGCGGCGCGCGTGAGATCAACGCGCTCATTGGCGCGACCATCGATATGTTCGGCGATTATCTCGACGACAAGGACTGGGGCATCAAGGAAAACGCAAACATGCAGAAGAGCGTGAACGGGCTGAACAACTATGTCCGCGAAGCGTTCACGAAGAAATACTGGCTCTATGAGATCTATCCTGAGGACATACGCAAGGCGCACGAGAGCGGCGAAGCGCATATCCACGACCTCGGCTTCTTCGGCCCCTATTGCGCGGGCTGGGACCTGCGCCAACTGCTCTCCGAGGGCTTTGGCGGCGTGCCGGGCAAGGTGGAGAGCAAGCCCGCCAAACATCTGCGCTCCTTCTTGGGGCAGGTGGTCAATTCGACCTTCACGACCCAGGGCGAGACCGCGGGCGCGCAGGCCTGGAGCAGCTTCGATACCTATTGCGCTCCCTTCCTCTATTATGACAAGATGGACTACGAGCAGGTCAAGCAGTGTATTCAGGAGTTTGTATTCAATATCAACGTCCCCACCCGCGTCGGCTTCCAATGCCCCTTCTCCAACCTGACCTTTGATATCAAGGTGCCGCGCACGCTCAAGGACGAACCGGTTGTGATCGGCGGCGAATATATGGACAAGACTTACGGCGATTTTCAGGAGCAGATGGATATATTCAACCGCGCCTTCTGCGCCGTCATGCTGCAAGGCGATGCCAAGGGCCGGGTCTTCACCTTCCCGATCCCGACGCTGAACATCACGAAGGATTTCGACTGGAACAGCCCCGTGGTCGACGAATTTATGCGCATCACCTGCAAGTACGGCATCCCCTACTTCGCGAACTATATCAATTCCGACCTCTCGCCCGAGGATGCGGTTTCCATGTGCTGCCGCCTGCGCCTCGACACCCGCGAACTGCGCAAGCGCGGCGGCGGCCTGTTCGGCAGCAACCCCATGACGGGCAGCATCGGGGTCTATACCATCAACCTGCCGCGTCTCGGCTACCTTGCCACAAGCGAAGACGATTTCTATAAGCGTTTGGAGCGCGTGGCACGGTTGGGCATGGACTCCTTGGAGATCAAGCGCAAGATCATCGAGGGGCAGACCGCGCACGGATTGTATCCCTATTCGCAGTTCTATCTGCGCAAGGTCAAGGAACGCACGGGCGAATATTGGACCAACCATTTCAATACGATCGGGCTCGTCGGCATGAACGAGTGCTGTCTCAACTTCATCGGCAAGGATATCGGCAGTGTACAGGGTTTGGCGTTTTCGCTGGATGTGATGCACTTCCTGCGCGAACTGATGGTGCAGTTCCAGGCGGAGACCGGGCATTCCTATAACCTCGAAGCCACGCCCGCCGAGGGTACCAGCTATCGTCTCGCGCGGCTCGACCGCCAACACTATCCCGACATCATCCAGTCGGGCATGGACGAGCCGCAGTATACGAACAGCTCCCAGCTGCCCGTGACCTATACGGAGGATATCTTCGAGTGTATGGATTTACAGGATGAGCTGCAGAGCCTGTATACGGGCGGCACCGTGCAGCACCTCTATCTCGGCGAGAAATTAGAGGATATCGAGACCGCCAAGACCCTGATTCGCACGGTCTTTGAGCGCTACAAGATGCCCTATATCAGCCTGACGCCGACCTTCTCGGTCTGCCACGAACACGGCTACCTCGCAGGCGAGCAGTTCAGCTGCCCCGAGTGCGGCCGCGAGACCGAGGTCTGGAGCCGCGTGGTCGGGTACCTCCGCCCCGTGCAGAATTACAACCCCGGGAAGAAGGAGGAGTATATACTGCGCAAGAAGTTCGTGCTGGGCGCCGCGCCGGATGATGAGGTAGTGGGGGCGTAACAACGTAATGGCGTATTATATCCGGCAGCGGGATCCTTGTCCCCTGCCGGTTTGTGCGTTGAAGGGGCAATCGCCCGTATCCGTTCGATATATAAAAATGTCTCAGTAAACGCATATGCCATTATGCCGAATCACGCATTGCGTGTCCGTGAATTGGAGAAACACAAATCATGCCAAAACCCGAAAATCGCAGAATAACAAAAACCATCCTCATCATTCTGACCATCCTGCTGCTCTGCGGGCTTGCGGGCGGCTTCGCTTTTTGCTTTTTGCACGCGGAAGAGTTTCTTTTGTTCGGCCCGAATGATCGGGTCACGCGCGTGGTTATCGGGGACAGCCATTCGCACGAATACTATGTGGTGGACAACGCGCGCGATTGTAAGGCCTTGCAGAGATGTTTCATGTGGGTGTCGGAGCATATGGGCGACAGGGCGGAGGACCAGCCGCGCATTTGGTTCCTCGACGAATACGGCCTTTTGGCCAATATCGCCTATCCCTCTGAATATGAGCCGCGGGCGCTGCGGATTGCGGGCGCGTTTCGCAAGGAGGAGTATAAGAAATATATCTACACCTTTTATGTGAAGAGCCGCACGGACTATTACAGCTTGCAGGCACAATTGCGCGGGGACGGCTACAACGCCTATCTGCCCACTGACGATATACTCGAAACGAAGCCCGGCATTGAGTTGGAATATATTTTCGACGCGGAAAACAAAAGGGATTATGAACAGGCTTTTTGGAGCGAAGGCCCCATCGGCAAATATAAACCCGACGATTACTTTATCCCCTTTGTGGAAGAACTGAAGGCTCTGGGCGCGTATTTTGGCAGCTCCGATTGCAGTTTCAGCCGTTCCTCGAACTATATTTGCGGCAGAGAGATCACGCTCTACTTAGACAGATCCCTGACGGAAGAAGAGATCCTGGCACTCCGGGAAAAAGCGGAAAGGGAGTACAATCCGCGGGCACTGCCGATCAGCGCATCGCCCTTTCTCTATTTTGAGCTGGAAGAGTACGAGATCAAAGTGATCTTTGAAGAAGCGCGAAGCCCCGCGCAGCTGGCGGCGTTCTGCGCGGCGTATGGTGTGGACAATTTCGATTATGACAAGGAAGCGATAGACTATGATGCATTGGTTATTTACTATAAGGAACCAAAAGAGGACTTCTTCCGCGCAATACGCCTGTCTGCGGGCGAACCGCAGATCGATAGTCTGCCTAACGGGATTGGCGCGCCCGTCTTTGAAGATATAACGCTCTCCGATGCGCAAATGCGGGAAGTGCAGCGACTGGTTTCCAATTACAATTTACTGCAAATACCGGACAATCTCGGCTTCGCCAGCTATGAATTCGACAAGTATGTCTATCTGGATATCAGCATAGACGGGGCGCATTATATCTGCGGCGGGCAGTCCCCCTTTTCGTATAACGCACGTTTCAAGGCCATGTGCCAACAAATATTCCATCTGTTGGGTATACATTTCTATGTGGGGTGATGTTTTTGCGCATTACAAATAGCACACCCCGACCGCCCTGTCGCGTTTGGTGATTGGAAATACATCCCCTGCCATGCAGATGACGCAACCGTCGCCGCGCTGCATGCCGGGGATTTTTTCTAATTGCTTGAATGCGGCGATGTCGTGTTTATCGCAATGGATGTGCTTCTTGATTTCGATGGGGTAGAGCACGCCGTTGTGTTGGATGAGCAAATCGATTTCGTTGCCGTCCCTGTCACGCAGGAAGAAGAAGCGCATCGAGGGCGTCACGCCGCTTGCGTTCGTCCAGGATTTGAGGATTTCGCTTATTACAAAGCTTTCAAACATTGCGCCCGCCATCGCCCCGTTTTGCAGTACTTGCGCGTTGTCCCAGCCGACCAGATAGGCAGCTAAGCCGGTATCGAGGAAATAGGCCTTCGGCGTCTTGATCAAGCGCTGCAGGACGCTGTTGTGATAGGGCTGCAATATAAAGACGAGGTTGGACGCAACCAGCACCGAGAGCCACTTTTCGGCGGTCTGACGGCTGATGCCCGTGTCCTTTGCCACATCACCGATATTGAGCAGCTGGCCTGTGCGTGCCGCCATCGCGACCATGAACTGTTCGAATTTCAGCAAATCGCCCACCTGTGCCAGTTTTGATACGTCGCGATCCAAATAGGTGCGCACATAGCTCGCGTAAAAGCGGCGCCAATTCGTGCCACTCCCCACGATTTCGGGGAAAAAGCCGCGCCAGATATGCGCCCACAGCTCGTTATAAGCGACCGGGCGGGGTTTGCGTGCATCGAGGTATTCCTGCGTGGGCAGGAACTCGCCACGGAAGGGATCGCCCAAAATTTCGCGCATGGAAAGCCCATAGAGGTCTATCAGGTTGATGCGTCCCGCCAAACTCTCGGTGATATTGGCCATCATTTCATAGCGCTGCGAACCGGAGAGCAGAAAGGCGCCCTTTGCCCCGGTTCTGTCGATGTGAATTTTGATATAGGGAAACAGCGAGGGAGCATATTGAATCTCATCCACAAAGACGGGCGGCGGAAACTGCTCGAAGAAGGCCTCGGGCTCCTCCGTGGCCAGCCTGCGCAGGCGGCTCTCGTCCAAGCTCAGCGCCCTGTGTTCGCCGAAGAGCGTTTGCAGGACGGTCGATTTCCCGACCTGCCGCGCCCCCGTCACGCAGAGAGCGCCCTTTTCATGGATAGCGCTTTTCAATACTTCCTCTATATGTCGTTGGATATACATGCAGGTCTCCTTTTTTCGGCTGATTGTAAACCGCACTTATAGTATAGCCGAAATTTCGAGAAGTGCAAGTCTTTCGCGTCTGCTTTCTTTATTTTTCGGCGCGGAGACATGATTTTCCTTTCTGCATAAAATTGCGCCGTATGCATAATTAAACATTCGACCCGCTTCGCTATTCTTCGTAAAAACTGTTTACATTTCTATAAAAATCTGTTCAAACATCCATGATAAGATGCGAACATCTTAGTATGGATTCTTATTTTTATGCAGAACCGGGATGCGGGCCATCCCACATGTAGTATCGGGAAAGGAGGGGCACCCAAAATGCGGAAGCACGCAAGGCCGCGCGCAAGCCTGTACAGGGCACTGCTTTTGCCCTTCGCACTCTTTACAATTTGTTTTGCATGCCAAAGCCTTGCGGATAAAAATACGCAGGGTGCGCCCCTGCCTACCCTGCCGCCCCGTCCGACCGCCGAAAGCATCATCGTCCAACTGACCGCCACGCCCCCGGCCACCCCCGCGCCCACGCCCGAACCGACGCCCTTTGCGACGGCGGTCGCCGACAGCCGCCCCGAAAACCGGGGCTTTGTCTGCGAGGTGGAATATGAGGGCCGCACGGTCGAAGAATATCGCCGCGAAGAGCCCATCTCCCTGACGGACGCAAGCGAATACAGCTATCTGCCCGGCGTGCTGACTTTCCGCGCGAACAATTTCCGCGGCAATGCCGCCTATGGCGTGGCCGAGATCAGCGAACAAAAACTGAAACAGCTGTGGAATGTCCCCACCCGCTCCTTGCCCAAGGGCATCAGCAGCCCGGAAAGCGGCAGCTGGACGGGCAACGGCTGGACGGGCCAGCCCCTGCTGGTGCAGTGGCCCCGCGAGACCAAGGATTTGATGAACATGCACGCCGCGGCCATCGAAAAGGATGAATTGGTCGAAGTCATCTATGCCGCGATGGACGGGTATATCTACTTTCTGGATTTGGAGACGGGCGCGCCTACGCGGGACAAGCTTTCGCTCGGCGTTCCGTTCAAGGGCGCGGGCAGTTTAGACCCGCGCGGCTATCCCCTGCTCTATCTCGGCAGCGGCGATATGTATGCGAGCGCATCCCAAAAGAGCCGCGTCTTTATCGTCTCGCTGACAGACGGGAGCGTGCTCTATGAATTCGGCAAGGACGGCGAAGAAAAATTTGCCCACCGCGCCTGGCACTGCTATGACAGCGCGCCCATCGTCGATGCCGCAACCGATACCCTCATTTATCCCGGCGAGAACGGGCTGCTCTATACCCTGCGCCTGCATACCGCTTTTGACCCCGACAGCGGGCGCTTCTCCGTGACGCCGGACGAGATCGTGAAGATGCGCTACAGCGCAGACAGGACCCGGAGCGGCAAATTCAAATTGGGCTATGAGGGCAGCTGTGCCGCATACGCGGGCTATGCCTATCTGTCGGATAATTCCGGGCTCTTCCAATGCGTCGACCTCAACCGTATGTCCGTGGTCTGGGTGCAGGATCTGCGCGACGACACCAACGCTTCACCCGCGCTGGAGCTGACGGAGGACGGCGAAGCCTACCTCTATGTCGGCGCGACCGTGGACGCGACCGCCAAGAACGGGCGCGGCAAGGCGGGCGTGTATAAGCTCGACGCCCGCAACGGGTCGATACTCTGGCAATATGACCGCGAAGTGTATACGGGCCAAGCCATCACGGGCGGCGCGATGGGCAGTCCGGTTCTGGGCGAGCAGGAACTGTCCGATTTGGTGTTCTTCAACTTCGCCAGCGTGGGCAGCGGCGTAAACGAGGGTTGGCTGCTGGCCTTTGACCGCGCGACGGGCGAACTCCTCTGGAACCTCGCCCTGCCCGCCTATACCTGGAGCTCCCCGCTTGCCCTCTATGACGCATCGGGCCGGGGCTATCTCATCCAATGCGACCGAAACGGCAATATTCTGCTGATCGACGGGCGCAGCGGCGAAATCTGCGACAAACTCACACTCGGCGGGAATATGGAGGCATCTCCATCCGCCTTTAACAACATTCTGGTCATAGGCACGCGCACAAAGGGCATCTTTGGCGTCCGCATCGACTGATCGGAAAATAACAGGAGGAAACAGGCATGGATTACGATCCGTATAAGGGGAAAAAGCGCAAGGTTAAGGTGCACCCACGCTTTTTCTTGTCGCTGCTCATCATGCTTCTGGTGCTCGTGGCGCTGGTGCTGGTTATCGTATTCACGGCACAGCGACTCGGCTGTATACAAGGCATTCAACCGGCACAACTCACACCCGAGCCGGGGACGACGGCCACACCGGGGCCGGGTGAAACGCCGGGGCCCACGGACACGCCGCGCCCGACACCCTATGCCATCGAGGCGTCCAAGCCGGAAAGATACAATTATGTCAGCTTCTTAGAGGTGGACGGCGAGGTGCTTACGCAGGGTGCGCCGTTCGCGAGAAAATATGAGATCAATTTCCCCAAAGCTTCGGACTATACCAATCTCGTGGGCGTCATCACCTTCCGCGGCGACAACTGGCGCACGGGCGCGGCGCACGGCAGCATCTCCATCGATCCGAACAACGTGAAACTCAAACAGATATGGATGAAGCCCACCCGATATCTGCCGCGCAACAACCCGGAGAAGAATTGGACGGGCAGCGGCTGGACGGGGCAGCCCCTCATGGTTCAGTGGCCGGATAAGGTAAAGCAGACTATGAACATGCACGACTGGGCAAAGGCAAAGCCCCTCTTGGTGGAGGTCATATATCCCACCATGGACGGTTATGTATATTTCTTCGACCTGGAAGACGGCAAGGAGACCCGCGACCCCATCAATGTCGGCATGCCCTTCAAAGGCACGGGCAGTTTAGACCCGCGCGGTGTTCCCCTGCTCTATCTCGGCAGCGGTGACGAATATGACAACGACGCGCAGAAGTCCCGCGCAATGATCTATTCGCTGATCGACGGCACGCGGCTCTATGAGTTCGGCAAGCAGGGCGCGGATTCCTTCGCCCAGCGCGAGTTCTATGCCTATGACAGTGCGCCGCTGATCGACGAGAAGAACGATCTCCTGATCTGGCCCGGTGAAAACGGCGTGCTCTACACCATGAAATTGAATATGCAGTACGACCAGGTTGCGGGTACCGTCTCGGTCAACCCGAGCGAGATTGTAAAGAAGCGCTATGAGTCGAACAGGTCCTCTGCCAAGATAGACCAGACGGCCATACCCTGGCTGGGCTATGAGGGCAGCGCCGTCATTTGGAATGGCTGCATTTACCTCTCGTCCAACGACGGGCTCTTCCAGTGTATAGACCTCGGCACCATGGAGACCAAGTGGATCGCCGATACGAAGGACGATACCAACGGTTCGCCCGTGCTCGATGTGCGCTCGGAGACCGAGGCATACCTCTATGTCGGCACCTCCCTGCACTTCACCGCGAAGTCGGATAAGACGGGTCGAACCCCGCTCTTCCGTATCAACGCCATGACGGGCGATATCACCCGCGACTATCCCCTCACCGTGCACACGGTGAACGGCATATCCGGCGGCATACAGGCGACGGTCGCCCTCGGCAAAGCGGGAACTAATGTGGAAGACCTGGTCTTCGTCCCCTATGCCCGCACGCCCGATAAGGATACGGGTATCCTGCTCGCGCTCGACAAGGACACCTTTGAGCGCAAGTGGGAATTCCCCATGGAGTACTATACCTGGAGCTCGCCCGTGCTGGTCTATTCCCAGGACACGCACCCCAAGGGCTATGTGCTGATTGCCGATTCCGGCGGCTATCTCTATCTGTTGGATGGGTTGACGGGTGTCGAACTCGCCCGGATAAAACCCACGAAGAGCAATTTCGAAGCCTCCCCCGCCGTGTTCAACAATATCATCGTCATCGGCAGCCGCGGGCAAGAGGTGTTTGGGATTAGGATTGATTAACCGTAGGGGTGCAATATATTGCGCCCTCCCGGAATACCACATAACTCGTAAATCCCCCATAAGGAGGTACCCATGAAACGCATCAAACTTATCAGCATCCTGCTCTGCGCCGCCTTGCTCTGCGCCCTGTTCCCGCTCCGCGCGCAGGCCGCGAGCGACAAGGTGGAGGTCGCGGTTATCACCAATGTCCGCCGCGACGTGAACGTGCGCGCCAAGGCCTCGGCGCTCTCCACGCTCGTCGGCACGGCCAACAAGGACACGAAGTATGCCATACTCGGCACCGAGGGCGATTTCTATAAGATACTCTACAACGGCGCGCCCGCCTATGTGCACCGCGACTATGTGGAGAAGCGCAGTTATTCCCAAGCGCTCACGGGCGACGTGAACCTGCGCATCGCCACCTTCAATGTCAAGGCCCTCGGAAACGGCGCGAAGTTGGAACAGGTGGCCAAGGCCATACGCGAATCGGGCGCCGAGGTCGTAGGCCTGCAGGAAGTGGATCGCCACACCTCCCGCTCCGGCAAGGTGGATTATGCGAAGAAGCTGGCCGAAGCGGCGGGCTATCCCTATTACTATTTCAGCAAGGCCATCGACCTGGGCGGCGGGGAATATGGCACCCTGATCCTCTCCAAACAGCCCATTATCCATGCCGAAACTTTCAAGCTGACGAGTACGGGCGAAAACCGGGTCATGGGCTATGTCCAGCTGCTGACCAACAAGGGCCTGGTACATTTCTTCAATGTGCATATGCCGAATGGCTCGGCGTCGCTGAAGGTCAGCACCCTGCGCACCATGGAGAGCAAAATCAAGTCGACGGGCGCAAAGAACTATATCGTCACGGGCGACTTCAACGCTTCCGCCGACTGGTTGGAGAAGAACCTGAAAATCGATGTCCGTCTCGCAAACAAGGAGCACGCCACGTTCGGCACGGGCAGCAATACCAAGATCATCGACAACATCCTGTACTCCAAGGGCATCAGCCCCAGCAAGCTCGGCAGAATAGAGACGCTTATGAACAAGGTCTCCGATCATAATTTGATCAGCGTGCGCGTGAAGATACCGAAGGGATAAAGAGGAAAGACGCGCGCTCCCCAAACTGACCGCCGAAACGCAGACTACAAGCAAAGCCACCATACCCAAAATACGGTATAGTGGTTTTTGTTATGGCAAACAAAAACGACGATTCAGGAAAAAAACCTGCCGTTTGAGAAATCTTTATACATAAACAATATTTTACGATATGCTACCGCGTTGCGTACCTATGACATTCATAAAGCGATATCAAAGAAAGGATGACGCGCAATGAAAAAGAAACTCGGCTCTGTTTTAAGCTTTACGCTCATGCTCTGCATCGTGGTGACATTGTTCACAGCGATGCCGCATACGGCACGGGCGGCAGAAACATCCGTCAATACACCGACCGCCTTAAGGGCTGCCTTAGAAACCACAGGGGAACATACCGTAATTCTCACCGGGAATATAAACCTGAATTCAGCGGCATTTATATCGACGCGACCGGGAAAATAAACATTTATGCCGGGGATTTTTACGATAATACGGCGACCACTACGTATGGCGGCGCCATCGGAACCGGCATAGCAACGGGAACCAGCACGGTACACAATGCCGTAATCGTCGGGAACTCTGCCAACAAGGGCGATGCCAGGGGCGGCGGCATATGGAGTTGTACGATAGGCATCGTAAACTTTGAAGAGAGAAGCGTCACCATCGGCGGCAACACAGCGAACAACCGCGGCGCTCAGGTTTGCATCGAATCCACTGCAAAACCGATCATGCCCCAAAAGGCGATTGACGGGACGCCTTACGACTGGTATTGGGATATGGCAGGCCAACGTTACCCGGGAAAGGTGATTCCCTTTGCAAACGGCGTCACCCCCGCCGAATATGACGGAAGCGGGATTACACTCACGAACGCAAACAGCGTCACAGCATCAAGCATCGGCAACCTCAAAGCGCAATTTCCCGAAGGCAAAGTATTTATATACAATAATACGGCGGTCTGTGGCGGCGGGGTTGGCGGAAACGGGCGTATCCTCTTCGCAGCGGATCAAGTGGAACTCCCCACTCCCACACCGACGCCCACACCCACGTCGGAACCGACGCCCACGCCCACGCCGATCCCCGGGGAAAATAGCCTTGTAATCCATAAATATGGCCTGGAGGATCTCAGTTTGTCCGGCCCCAAGGGCAGTGGCGAGGAACTGGATGCATCCCAACTGCCGGACAGTGCCATTCCGCTGCCGGGTATAGGCTTTAACCTTTACCTGATAGATATCTTCTCCCATGAAGCCCCGCCCGACTGTGTAAACTTTGCGTTGGATGACCCTTACCATCCAACAAAACTGTACTCGCCCGCAATTGACACAGAGCATGCGTATGCCTTGCTGTTTATCGCGTCGGAAACGACGGATAGCACGGGTTTGGCTGTATTCAACGGGCTTTCCGACGGATTGTATTTGATTGTGGAACAGCAAAACGAGGATATCATTGGCGTATCCGGTCCCTGTATCGTCCCGCTGCCCTTGTATAATACAGGCAACGATACATGGTTGACAACAGTGCATCTCTATCCGAAAAACGAGTATCCGAAAGAAGAACAACCGCATTCTGCGCAAATCGAGATTCTGAAAGTCTCGGCAAACGACCCTGCGCATAAATTGCAGGGGGCGTCGTTTAAGCTCTCGTTGATGGGCAGCGGCGAAGAAGGCACTTTTCTCAGGAAGGATACAAGCGGCAAAATTCTCTATCCGGGCGACGAGGGTTATACGGACGCGGAGGATTGGGAGCTAACGACCGGAACGGACGGCCTTGCCTTGTTCGATGGCATAAAAGCCTACATGGGCATATATCCCAAGGTCTATCTCATGTACTACATATTCGAGACGGAAGCACCCGGCGGATATATTAAACTCGCTGCACCCATAGAAGCGGCCTTTACCGCGCACGGCAGCGGCGAAAGCAACGTGTACGCGATACACTGTACGATTGAAAACAGTTCCGCCGCCCCGTATCCCCACACAGGGGGCCGCGGCACGAGAATAACCACCATCCTCGGCATTGCGCTGCTGCTGCTTACGGTCGTATTCGCCTTTGCGTTTGCAAGACGCAGCCGCCGGGCATCGCTATAGTACAGTTTTGATATACAGGCCTGTTTATTTTCAGCTTATTCATACCTTTTCAGCAAAAAGGCTGTAAATAGCCTGTATACTGTCCGCATGCGACAAAAATCTGCGTATAAGGACAAACAAAAGCCCATCCTGTCGGTGCGGATACTGCTGGTCATCCCGCTTTGCGCGGTGCTGATGGCCGTGCTTGTGATGGTGTTGCTCGGGATAGGTGCCGTGCCGGCCCCGGTTACGGACGCTGCCGGGATGCCGACACCCATAGCCCCGGCAACCATAGAGCCGCCGGGCGAGCTGCCTGTGGAGTTGACGGTGGCGCCGACAGCCAAGTCTACCGTCATCATCTCACAATATGCCACCCTGCAATTGGGGGACGAAAATGCCGCCGTGGAGCTGCTGCAAAGCCGCCTGGCGGAGTTGGGCTATCTGGATTCCGATGAGCCCTTGCCCCGTTTCAACCTGCCGCTGCAGGAAGCGGTCAAGCGCTTCCAGCGCGCTGTCGGGTTGGACGACACAGGCATCGCCGATTCCGATTTGCAAGAATTATTGCACGCCCCCACCGCGCCGCATTACAGGCTGAAAGCGACCGACACGGGCGCGGATGTGCTGGATCTGCAAAAGCGCCTGACGGAATTGGGCTATTTCACGGAGGAGGCCTCCGGCTTTTTCGGTCCCAAAACACGGGACGCGCTCCTGCTGTTTCAAGCCGGGAACCGACTGCCGCTGAGCGGCGAAGCGGATGCGGATGATTTGAATATACTGTATTCGGACGAGGCCATCAGCTCCTCCCGGCTCTGGACCCCGGCGCCGACGCCGACGCCGACCCCCACGCCGATTCCGACGCCCACCCCCGTACCGACGAATACCCCCAAAATTACAAACACGCCGAAGCCCACGCCCCGCCCGAGCGGGACAACGCCCAAGCCCACCGCCAAGCCGACCAACACACCGAAGCCGAACACAACGCCGAAGGCGACGAATACGCCCAAACCGAATACGACGCCAAAGGTGACCAACACGCCCAAGCCGACGAATACGCCCAAGCCGACGAACACCCCGAAACCAACCAATACGCCCAAGCCCACCAATCCGCCAAGCGGCAGCTATGGCTCGGGCATAGACGGCATGATCGCCTGCGCCGAGAGCCGCATGGGCTATCCCTATGTATGGGCGGAAAAGGGTCCCAACGCCTTCGACTGCTCGGGACTGGTCTATTTCTGCCTGCGCAGTGCGGGCCTGTCCATCAGCCGCCAGTCCTCGTCGAGCTATGCAGCCAACAGCAGCTGGAAGAAAATCGAAAAGATATCGGATCTGAAGCGCGGGGATCTCGTTTTCTTCTGCAACGACAGCTCCAGTAAGGTCAGTCACACAGGCATCTATATAGGCAATGAGCGCTTTATCCACGCCAGCTCCAGCGCGGGCGCGGTCGTGCGCAGTTCGTTCGGCTCCTCGAGCTCCTATTGGGTGCGGAATTTTGTTTGCGGGAGAAGGCCGTTTGGATAAAATGTTCAATGGTCAATGCGCAATGTTCAATGATTGTAGAGATGCTGAGGGCATCTCTCTTTGATTAAAAGAAGCGCCCGGCTTTTCTTCCGCCATTGAGCATTGCCGCATTGCGCGTTGTGCATTGATCCGTTACACCATCAACACCCCCGCATTATTCAACAGCTGAGAACTGTATAAGAACAGCACATCCGCGCCCGCTTCCCAGTCGATAAACTGCGGCAGCAGGGTGGCGTGTATGTAGCGCAGGTCTATGAGGACGATGCGGCGATAGCCTGTGGTCAATAGGGGGGCGAGGGAGGAGCCGAACGAGTCGCGGAAGAGATAGAGGGTGCGGTTCGTATTCGCGTTCGGGTTTTCCAATATAATCAGCGGTTGCGGACCGCCGAGGAAGAGGTCATAGGGGTCGAGGTCTGTCAGGGCCTCGAGTTTGTATATGGGGCGCGCTTCCCATTCCATGCTTCTGTCATTCAGGTAGCGCGCCGTGACACTGTTTGGCAGTTCGATATATTTCATATCGTCAAAGTCCATGGGCAGGGCCAGTTGCCCGGCGTAGACGCCCTGAAAGTGCATCCGCGCCCTGCCGCCGAAGGGGACGCCCATAGCAGTGCCGAGAGTGTTTAAGACGGGCTCGAGCTTCACCTGGTTCCAGTGCAGATCGGTTCGGTAATAGGCGTCGGCGGAGAGGGCGGGGGTCAGGTCCACGGGCGTAAAATCCGGCAGCTCCATGCCCAGAATGGCGGCGGCGAGGGCCGGGTCAAAGCCGGGATAGCTCTGCGTCGCATAGATGCTCTTATCGGGAATCACGGCGTAATAGATCTGCATATCCAATTCTTGCAGCGGCTCCGCGACCTTGCGCAGTTTTGCCGCCGTTTGGCGCAGGGAGAGCTCGTCCACTTGCACAAAGCGACCCGCGCCCACGGCGGAATCGCGGTAGAGACCCGACTTATCCGCCTGCCCCAGCGCATAGAACACCGTCGCGGCGCGCAGACTGCGAAGGGGCTCGCGCAGGGCGAAGCTGTCTGCGGCAAAGGCTTCGAACCCGTTCATAAATTCCGCGTCGGCGATATTCTTAAACGTAAAATCGGGCAGCTTTGCAGGTTGGCGGCGCTCCGTCAGCAATATGGCCGGGGGCTTGATTGCGCGGTTGAGTACGGCAAACACGCCCATGATCAGGATAAACACGATCAAAGTTCCGATGCGTGCGGGGGCCGGGTTTTCTGTGCGTGACGTCTTCATAGCTTAAAACCTGAAATAGATAAAGGGGTTGAAGGAACCGTCCACCAAAAACGCGGTGACGATCAGCAGCAGCACCGCTACGCCAATCGGTTCCCATATGGCCGCCGAGCGGGAGCGGGACAGGCGCAGGAAGACGCGCTTTGGCAGGGGCGTCGCGCCGATAAAGCCAATCAGCAGCGGTACGGCGTAACTGCGCAGATAGTAGAGCGACTCCACGCCCGCTGCCGACTCCGCGCCTATGCCGACAAGCCTGCCGAGTGTCGCGCCCGCCGCGGCAAAGCCGCTCGAATCGAAGAAGACCCAACCGACCGCGACGATCAACAGCACATATATATGTTTCAAGACTTTGGGCAGCTTGGCCAGTGCTTTGCCGAACACCAATTTTTCGAGCAGCAGAATCAGCCCGAAATACAGGCCCCAGGCGATAAAATTCCAGTCCGCGCCGTGCCAGAAGCCCGTCGCGAACCAGACGATCAGAATATTCAGGACAAAGCGCGCCGTCTTGACGCGGCTGCCGCCGAGCGGGATATAGAGATAGTCCCGAAACCACTGCGACAGGGAGATATGCCAGCGCCGCCAAAAATCGGTGATGCTGTCCGCGATATAGGGATAGTTGAAGTTCTCCGGGAAGTCGAAGCCGAAGATGCGGCCCAAGCCGAGGGCCATATCGGAATAGCCCGAGAAGTCGAAATAAATTTGCAGGCCGAAGGCCAGAATATAGAGCCACGCGGAGAGCACGCTGCCTTCGCGGCTTGCACGCATGATTTGGCAGAGCTCGGCCAGGATATTGGCGATCAGCACCTTCTTGGCCAAGCCGATGACGAAGCGGCGGGCGCCCTGCGCAAAACGCGGGACGCTGTGTTCGCGCACGGTGAGCTGTGCCGCGATATCCGCGTAGCGCACGATAGGCCCGGCCATCAATTGCGGGAAAAGCATCACATAGCAGGCGAAATCGAGGGGATTGCGCTGCACGGCCACCTCGCCGCGATACAGGTCGATGCTGTAGGAGAGGAGCTGGAAGGTATAGAAGCTGATGCCGATGGGCAGGGCCAGCTTCAGCAGGGGTATGCTGCTTCCGAAAACAGAATTGATATTGCCGAGGAAGAAATCGGCATATTTGAAAAAGCCCAGCGCTATGAGCGGCGCGAGGATGGAGAAGATCAAAAAGAGCTTGGATTTGCGCGTGCCGCGGAATTTGTCTATCAGCAATCCGAAGGCCCAGAGCAGCGCCACTTCCGCCAGCATTAAAAAGAGGTATACGGGCTCGCCCCAGGCATAGAAAACGATGCTCGCCGCCAGCAGTACAATATTGCGCAGGCGCGGAGAACCCTGCGGCGTCGGCGTCAAGAAGTACAGCGCCAACACCGCGGGGAGGAAATAATAGAGGAATGTGACGGACGAGAAGAGCACGGCCTAATCGGGCAGCAACTCCATGCTGCCGAGCTCTCCCGGGCCGGAATAGAAGGTGTTCGCCTTCGTATATTCCCCCGCCAGTTCTTTGAATGCGGTCAATACGGCGTTGCTCCAGTCGGTCTTGGACGCGATCAGCAGCAAATAGGGGCCGCTTGCGATGACAAGGCTCTCATCGGGGAACACGCAGATCCACTGCCCGCTGTCAAAGCCCTCCGCGACTAACTTCATAACGGTTTTGGCATCCGCCGGATCTTTCAGCTTGGCCAAGGTGACGAGGTGCGCGGTGGTGATGATCATGCCCTTATTCGCGGTGGCGGATTCGATATACTGCTCAAAATCGTCGGCGGAAAGGCCGAGGGCCCCTTGCGCGGTCGCGGCCGTGACGGAATCGTTGAAGGTGGCAGGCAGGCCGTATTCGCTCGTGACGTAGGCCGCCGCCTTTAACATCAGCGCCGCCATGATCTCATCGGGTTCACCCGTCAGCGCGCTCTGCGTCTCTTTTTCCCCGGCGCAGCCCGTAAATGAAAATAAAGCAAGGGCGAGCAGCGCCGCTAATACTATAGTCAGGATTCTTTTCATGGGAGGGTGCTCCTTTTTTTGTTGTACTCTATTTTACCAAATATTGCGGAGCGGGACAATGGGTGTTCGATTTGTTTTATCATATTTTGCAATTATATGCGCTTTGTGAGGACTACCGCCGAACGGATCAGATGGCGCTTCTGGTTTTTGCCGACCAAGGTCAGCGCGGGCGCTATATCGCCCGACAGGATGCGCGCGGGATCGAGGGCGGCCCTCGTTTCTGCACTCGGTTCGACTGCGCGCAAATGCGCGTTGCGCGGGCAGACGTTCTGGCAGTGCTCACAGCCAAGCAGGGTATCGGCATGCGCAAGTACCCAAGGCGGCGGCGGATCGTCATAATAGTGCGCGCGCAGGCAGCGCTCTCCATGCCAGCCGCTCTCATCTATCGCGCCCGTAGGGCAGGCGTCTTGGCAGACTGTGCAAGACCCGCAACCCCACGCGTCCCGTGCAGGAATAGGGTCAAATATGGGGTCCTCCAAAGCAAGCGCAAGGACTTGCAGCGCCACGCGCGTGCCATAGGGCTCGATGGAAAGCAGGGCATTCCTGCCGACGCGGCCTATGCCTGCTTCCAGAAAGACGGCACGAAACGGAATTTTTGCGCGCTCGGCGCGTATGTCCCGCTCCTGCAGCGCGTCCAACAGGGCGTTAGTCTTATGATAAAATGTATTGCTTGCGATATAATAGGGCGAAATCCCGCAGCCCGCGGGGAACGGATCATAGCACTGCGCCAAGAGCAGCAGCACGTTCGCCCAGGGATAGGCGGCCCCTGTATCCGCATGCAGCTGCCGTTCGTGCGCAACCGCATCCACCCGCCCCTCCGCCCGCGCCGCCGCCCAGGAGGGCGACGAGAGCGGGGGGATAAGACGGGAGAAAGGGATATCGAGGGGTCGGCAAAGAACCGAAATCTCTGCATTCTGCATTATTACTTATTACCTGTTACTTCGTCCCAAACAGCCGATCGCCTGCGTCGCCTAAGCCCGGCACGATGTAGCCGTGCTCGTTCAGTTTGCCGTCCACGTTGGCGATGTAGATATCCACATCCGGGTGCTCCCGGTGCACGGCTTCTATGCCCTGTGGCGCGGCGAGAAGGCATACGAAGCGTATATCCTTGCCCCCGCGCTCCTTGACCATGCGTATGGCTTCATTCGTGGTGTTGCCCGTCGCGAGCATGGGGTCCATGATGATGCATACGCGCTCGGCGATATCGTCGGGCAGTTTGCAATAATACTCGGTCGGCAGCAGGGTATCGTGGTTGCGGTAGAGACCGATATGCCCCAGCTTCGCGTTGGGGATGATGGACAGGATGCCGTCCACCATGCCGAGCCCCGCGCGCAGTACAGGGATGACGGCGACCTTTTCGTTCGCGAGCACCTTGAAGGTGCCTGTGGTGATCGGCGTCTCGATCTCCGTCTCCACCAGCGGGAAGTCCCGCGTCACCTCATAGGCCACGAGGAGGGCCAGCTCGTTGACGACCTCGCGGAAGGACTTGCTGCCCGTGTGCTTATCCCGCAGTATGGCCATCTTGTGGTGGATCAGGGGATGTTCAATGACGGTTACTTTGCTCATGTGTCGCTCCTTATATATTTTTGTAGTGGTTGATTTTTTCTACGCGGACGGCGTGGCGCCCGCCCTCAAATTCCGTGCCGAGAAAGGTTTGTGTGATGGCGATGGCCTGCTCGTTTGACACTGTGTTCCCGCCCAGACAGAGCACGTTCGCGTCGTTGTGGCGGCGGGTCATCTCCGCCGCGAGGATCGTGGTGCAGAGCGCGGCGCGCACGCCCGCAACCTTGTTCGCGGCCATACATATGCCTATGCCCGTGGTGCAGATGGCGATGCCGCGGTCTGCCTGCCCACTCGCAACCGCTTCGCCCACGGCAAAGCCATAGTCGGGGTAATCGACGCTCTGCAAGTCAAAGCAGCCCAAATCCCGCACATCGTACCCGTTTTCCGAAAGAAAGGCGAACACCGCGTGCTTTAGGGCAAAGCCGCCGTGGTCGCCGCCGATGACAATACGCATAAAAAACTCCCGAAAGACTTTTTTTGTATATTCAGTATACACGTTGTTTGGATTTTTGTATAGCGTTTTGCCGATATTATGTTATACTACATACGTAGAATTAGGGTTTTTGATACTCGAACGGGGAAAGGGTACAAATATGCTGCAGAAAAACAGTTTTTTGGGGAAACGCATTGCATCCGTCTTGTTGGTGATCTTGCTGGCGGCAGGATTTTGGGGCTTTGCACCCATAGCCGCCAAGGCCGCGCCCACGAAGCCGACCCTGGTTGTCAAGAACGGCGGTGACAGCGGCGACGACTCACTGAGGGACGTGATCGCGAGTGCCGAGGACGGCGACACGATCATCTTCGCGCCGGGCCTGACGACGGTTACGCTGACCTCCGGCGAGATCAGTTTTAGCAAGAGTCTCACCATAGACGGCGGCGGGATTGTTACGATAGAGCGGGATGCGGTGACCGCGTTCCGGCTGCTGCACTGCAGCGCCGACACCCTGACCCTGCGCGGGCTGGCGCTCGAGGGCGGGAATGCAAGCGGTGATGGCGGCGCGGTGCACGTTGCATCGGGCAACGCCGTCTTTGATTTCTGCGTGTTCCGGGACAACTATAGCGGCGCCGACGGCGGCGCGACGCGCGTCAGCGGGACTGCCACGCTGACGAATTGTGACTTTATCGGCAACACGGCGGCGGGCTATGGCGGCGCGCTGCGCGTGGGCGGCGCGGCCACATTGAACGGCTGCCGCTTCACGGGAAACACGGCGTATATCACCGGCGCGGCGGAATTAAACGGCGCGGCCACAGTCACGGACTGCATCTTCACCGACAATGCAATCACCTATAGCACGGGCAGGGCCGGCGGCTTGAACATCACGGGCGCCGGCACGCTGAACCGCTGCCTGTTTAACGGCAACCGTGCCGCCTTCGGCGGCGGCGCGTATATCAGCGGCTTAGCCACAGTGACGGACTGCGTGTTTTTGAATAACACAGGCTCGGTCTCGGGCGGCCTGTATACGTATGACGATACCGAACTGTTGAACTGCGCGTTCTCGGGCAATACGGGCATGTCCGCCATGTATACCGCAGGCGGGAATGTCACGGCGGTCAATACCACATTTTTCGACAATCGGCACCCCGGCGCCGCTGGCGGTGACGCGGTGCTGGTGGTTTCGCAGGTTTCGGGCAAGGGCGGCGACGCCAACCTTATCCATTGCACCTTTACCGACAACAAGAAGGGTTACTTTGATAAATACAATATAGCCGTATCGGGAACCATCTACGCCCAAAACTGCCTGATAACGCTGGACGGGATGACCGATTATACGAAAAGCGGGACGGATTTGGGCGGCGAAAACGCATTTGACCTAAGTTATGCCAATTGTTTCGGCAACAACTCCCTCACGTATAATTATCTGATGCTGCTCCCCGAGGGGCTGCCCTCTTTGGCGACCGTGCTGAGTGGCTACGAGACCGACGCGGCGGGCAGCGACCGCGGCACGGCGGGCGGCGTCTGTCAGTTCGGCGCGTGCAACCTGTCGGCGCGGAGTTGGGTGGTTACAACCAGTGCCGGTTCGGGAACCGGTTCCCTGTACCAGCGTGCATCGGAAGCGGCGGCGTACAGCACAGCGCCCCTGCCAGACAGGTGCGTCATATATTTCGCCGCGACCGACAGCGTTTCCGGTACAAGTAAGTTTCATATCGAAGCAGGCAATATCTCCCTCGCGGACGATATGATGATTATCGGGCGCTTAGGCGCGGACGGCCTGTCGGAAATCAGCTTGGATGCGCGGATGTTGGGAAATACCCGCGGTTTTTCGGCATCCGGCACGGAGACGACCTATTATTATGGACTGCACATCTTGGATACGCGCGCGCCCGACGGCGGCAACGGCGGCGGTATCAACAGTTCCGGTTCGGTGGTGGCGCAGTCCTGTGTCTTTTCGGGGAATATTGCCCGCGTCAACGGCGGCGCGATCTATGCGGCGGGGAATGCCACCCTGCGCGACTGTGACTTTGCGACACGCAACTCCGCTTATACCAACGGCGGCGCGGTATATGTGGGCGGCAATGCCAAGATCAGCGGTTGCCGCTTTGTCGAAAACGGGGGCAGCTACGGCGGCGCACTGTATCTGTCCGACGCGGGTACGCATGTCCTGCGCAACTGCTATTTTGAGAACAACACCGGGTATTGCGGCGGTGCGGTCTCCATCGCGAACGGCACAGTCACGGCAATCGACTGCGCATTTGTCGGCAACAGCGTCAACGGTTACAGTGGGACTATACGCGGCGGCGCGCTGTATGCGAACACCGCGAACCTGCGCGGCTGTTATTTTGCCGGGAACAAGATAGACGGCAACGCCGGAAACATACTCCGCGGCGGCGGCATGCATGCAATCAACGCGACATTGACCGACTGCCACTTCACCGGCAACACGGCACCGAGCAGCACCAACAGCGGCGGCGCCGCCGTGTCCATCGTGAACACAGCCACCCTGACCGATTGCAGCTTTGTGGGCAATGCGGCAAGCAGCAGCGGCAATCGCTTCGGCGGCGCACTGTTTTTGGACACCTCGTCCAGTTCTGTGCTGAACAGCTGCACGTTTGAGGGCAACACTGCCGGAACCTACGGCGGCGCCATATACAGCTCCGCTTCTGTTACGCTGAACGGCTGCACGCTGAAGAACAATACGGCAGGCAGCGAAGGCGGCGGGGTATACGCCAATACCGTCACACTGAACGGCTGTACCCTGATCGGCAACAGCACGGGCGGCAACGGCGGCGGACTGCGGGTATCCGTCGGCAACGCCATGGTAAACGCGTCCGCGTTCATCGATAACAAGGCCCCCGGCGGCAGCGGCGCCGCGATATATGCACCCGGCGCGCCCACATTGGTTCTAACCAACTGCACGGTTTCGGGCAACACGGGCGCAACTTCTACAGGCGGCACCATTGACTGCGGCACGAGAACCTATATATTCCACAGCACCATCACGGATAACACGGGTGCCGGAAGCTTCATAGACAGCGGTAAATTCATATACCCATATAACAGCATCATCATGGGCAATGTCGGCGGCCAGGTCAACGGGCCGGGCAACTTTATGGGCTTTGATAACTTTATCGAAGGGCTGAGCACCCTCCCCGGCAGCAGCCCTGCCGTGTATATCATGAGGCGGCATGTGTTCGGGCTGAATATGCTGAGCGGCACCATCCATCCCATATTGGGCAACGGCATCGCGGCGGGTACGAACACAGCCATCTCGGCGTTTACCGTCAATTCCATTTCTTACTTGGATGCGGGACAAAGGGCCGCCGTAGTGAGCGCTCTCCAAAAAGACCAGACAGGCGCGATGCGCGCGACGAGCGGCGCGGTCAGTTACGGCGCGGTGGAACTGGGCCAGAACGCGCTGCTTACCGTTGAAGTCACCACCCAGCCGGACAAGACGAGCTATCTTGTAACGGATACGACGATTGATCTGACCGGCACGCTGTTGAAATTCACCTATACCAACGGTGTGGAGGAGGATATCCCCTATGATCTGCCGAGTATCGACAATGACAAAGCCGCCGTAGAAGCCACTTTGGGTACAGCAGGGGGCAAGGAGGTCAGCTTTACCTTCCTTGGCGTGACCAGCGCCACGGGCAAGGGCGCGCAGCTCAATGTTGAGAAGATAGACACTACGACAACGCTGGTCTCCTCGGGCAGCCCCAGTCTGTATTCGAAAAGCGTCAGCTTCACCGCCACGGTTGCTGCCGCAAGCGGCACGCCTGCGGGCAGGATCCAGTTCTATGCGGACGGCGTCCTTCGCAGGGAGATAACGCTGGACGCGGCGGGACAGACAACATGGAGTGTCGATTATCTTTCCGGTGGTACGCACACCATTGTGGCAAAGTATCTGGGAAACGATACCTATAACGAATCCGAATCCGCCCCGCTGGATCATACGGTGGATAAGGCAAACTCCAAAATCCACTTCCTTTACCAGGCCAACACAATCAACCCCACGGTATACGGACAGGCCGCCATTTTCCTTACTTCGGTGAACGGCGATATCCCCGGCAACACCAGCAACCCGGCACCCACAGGCACGGTCGATTATTACGATGGGGCCACCCTGTTGGGAACGAAAAACGTGAATGAAATAGCGCTTTCGAGTTTTTCCACCACCTCCCTTGCTGTGGGATCACACGACATCACGGCGGTATATTCGGGCAGCAACAATTACAACCCTTCCACCACGGAAGTGCATGTGCAGATTGTGCTTAAGGCGGATACAAGCGTAAACGTTACGAGTGTCGCGCCCACATCCTCTGCATACGGCGATGAAGTCGCCATCACGGCACAGCTGGCAGTGATTGCCCCCGGCGCGGACGAGCTGGCGGGCAAAACGATCGCCTTCATGCTGGACGGAGTCTTGCTGGGTACGGCCGTCTGTGACGAGTTTGGCGTTGCGACGCTGCAAAGCACCGCGTTCCCCGTGGGAGGGCACCTCATCACCGCCGTGTTTGAGGGCGATGCGAACCTGAATCCCGGCGAGTCCGAAGCTTGGCCCTATAACACGAACAAGGGCGCGCAGAGCACGCCCGCATTTGCCGATGCCGAGATCACCGTCACCTATGGCGACGCGCCCTTCCCCCTGCCCGACGTGACGGGCGGCGAGAGCAGTGGGGCATATATCTACCGCAGCAGCGATGAAAGCATCGTGACGGTAGACCCCGACACGGGCGTAGTGACGATTATCGCGGCGGGCGAAGTGACGGTATATGTTAAGAAAGATGGCGACGGCAACTACAATGCTTCCGCCGAGGGGAGCATCCGCATCACGGTTGCAAAGGCCCCGCTGACCGTCACGGTGAACGACGCGGGCAAGACCTATGGCGAACCCGACCCGGTTTTCGGCTATACGGTGAATGCGTCCCAATTGAAATACAGCGATACGGCGGAAGACGCGATATACGGCACGCCCGTATACAACTATTTCGGTACCAATGCGGACGCGTATCCCCTCAGCGTCACAGGCTTACAGTCTGACAACTATGCCCTGACCTTTGTGCCGGGTACGATGACGATTGCAAAACGGGCCATCACCGTCACGGCGAACGATCAGATGAAATATGTGGACGCGGAGGATCCCGCGCTGACCTGGACCGTGCAGCCGCCCCTGCTCACGGGCGATACCCTGCGTGGCTCGCTGCAATACAGCGGCACGGAGCCCGGTGAATATGACATTGTGGAAAAGGAAGCCTTCGCAAACCCGAATTATACAATCACCTTTGTGAAAGGCACGATGACGATCCTCGAGCACGCCGCGACCGGAGAGGGCGGATATACCCTGCTGCTATGGCCGACGCTGGCGGGGAGCCTTCTTGGGTTGGGGCTTGTGCTGGTTGGAAAGAAGCGGAGACGCTTGGATTAGTTATCAGACGTCAGTTGATGGTAGGCATCCCTTTGCGGGATGCCTTTTTTGTGGCTCCGCTTGCAGAAACTGATGACTGACGTCTGACGTTTGATAACTACATAAAAACCTGTTTTATTTCCCTCTATAATGTGTTATTATATGCATGTAAACCTATACTTATAATACGGGGAGACGGATATGGGGCAATTGTCGGAATTGGAACTCTATTACTTCAATGAGGGTACGAGCAGCTCTGCTTATGAATCCCTCGGCTGTCACAGGGTCGAGTGGAACGGTCGGCCCGCGCACCGCTTCGCCGTTTGGGCGCCCAACGCCATGCGCGTGTCCGTCGTGGGGGACTGGAACTATTGGAACCAGAGCGCGGACATTATGACTCCCGTGGGCAGCACGGGTGTTTGGGAAATCTTCATCGGCATTGCCAATCACACGAACCTCTACAAGTATGCCGTGATGGGGCGCGACGGGAACGTCGTCCTCAAGGCCGATCCCTATGCCGCCGCCTGCGAGAAGAACGGCACGGCCAGTATGATTTGGGACGCGGAACCTTTTCCGTGGACCGATGAAAAATACCTCGCGGGCAACCATACCTATCACAACAAGCCCGTCAACATCTATGAGGTGCACGCGGGCAGCTGGAAGAAGGGGCTCACCTATCGCCAGCTGGCGCACGAGCTGGTGGATTACGCGGCGGATATGGGCTATACGCACATCGAGCTGATGCCGCTGATGTGCCACCCCTATACGCCCAGCTGGGGCTATCAGGTGACCGGATACTTTGCGCCCACGGCCCGCTATGGCAGCCCGGACGACCTGAAATACTTGGTCAACCGTGCCCACGAGAAGGGGATAGGCGTGCTGATGGACTGGGTGCCCGCCCACTTCACGCGGGATGCGCACGGACTGGCGCGCTTTGACGGTCTGCCCCTCTATGAGCACCCGGATCCGCGCCGCTCCGATATGCGCCAATGGGGCACTCTGCTCTTCGACTACGGGCGCCCGCAGGTGCGCAGTTATCTCGTGAGCAACGCGGTCTATTGGCTGAAGGAGTTCCATATTGACGGCCTGCGCGCCGACGCGGTATCCTGCATGCTCTACTTGGACTACGGGCGCAACGAGGGCGAATGGCTGGCCAACCGCTACGGCGGCAAGGAGAACCTCGACGCCGTGGAACTGCTGCAACGGACGGCGGAAGCGGTGCACGAACTGCCCGGCTATAAGCTCTTTATCGCGGAGGAGAGCACGGCCTTCCCGAAAGTCACGAACAAGCACGAGGACAGTCTGGGCTTCGACTATAAGTGGAATATGGGCTGGATGAACGATCTGCTGAAATATATGCAGATGGACTCCTATTACCGCAAATGGCACCACGACAAGCTGACCTTCCAGATGATGTACGCCTTTTCGGAATACTATATGCTCTCCTTCTCGCACGACGAGGTGGTGCACGGCAAGCTGTCCATGCTGAACAAGATGCCGGGCGACTACTGGCAGAAGTTCGCGCAATTGCGCCTGCTCTATGCCTATATGATCGCCCACCCCGGCAAAAAACTGACCTTTATGGGCATGGAGATCGGCCAGTTTATCGAATGGCGCTTTGACGAGAGTCTCGACTGGCTGCTGCTCGAGTACCCCAAACATGTGGAGATGCAGCGCTTTACGCGGGAGCTGAACCGATATTATCAGGACACGCCCGCTCTCTATCAGTGCGACGACGACTGGTTCGGCTTCGAATGGGCCGTCGTCAACGACAGCGACCGCTCGGTCTGCGGCTTCTATCGGCGGGATGAAGCGGGCAACAAGCTGCTCTGCCTGTTCAACTTCACGCCCGTACCCGACCGCGCCTATACCCTGGGCGTCCCCAAGGCGGGTACCTACACGCAGGTATTCTCCTCCGACGCCCCGCGCTTCGGCGGCACGGGCGATTTTGAGAATACCCCCCCCGTGGAGACCATCCCGGTTCCCCTCGACCGGTTTTTGCACCGCTTGTCGGTGCAGCTGCCACCGTTTGGGGCGGTGTATTTTGTTTGTGAGGAGTAGGCAACAGGCAGAGTAGGTTTGCTTTAATTATATGCAGTGGCGCAAGGTGTTAGGGAATTCATTCCCTACTGCCCACTGCCTACTGCCTATTGCCTAACCAAGAAAGGAGACGTCTATGAAAAAGAAAATCGTCGCCATGCTGCTCGCGGGCGGGCAGGGCAGCCGTCTGGGGATACTCACCTCCGATATGGCCAAGCCCGCTGTGCCTTTCGGCGGCAAATACCGCATCATCGATTTCCCGCTCAGCAACTGCGTCAATTCGGATATCGATACGGTTGGTGTGCTGACGCAGTACCGCCCCCTCGAGCTCAACTCCTACCTCGGCACGGGCCAGCACTGGGATTTGGACCGCAACGACGGCGGCGTCTTCGTCCTGCCGCCCTATATGACCGAGAAGGTCGGGCAATGGTACAGCGGCACCGCCAACGCCATCTATCAGAACATCGCCTTTGTCGACCAGTATGATCCCGAGTATGTGCTCATCCTCTCGGGCGACCATATCTATAAGATGGACTATGCCGCCATGCTGCGCCACCACATCCAGAAGAAGGCTGCGGCGACCATCGCCGTCATCCGCGTGCCGATGGAGGAGGCCTCGCGCTTTGGGATCATGAACACGGACGAGCGAGACAATATCGTCTCCTTTGAGGAGAAGCCGAAAGTGCCCAAGAGCAACAACGCGAGCATGGGTATCTATATCTTCCGGTGGCAGACCCTGAAGAGCTATCTGCTGGCAGATGAGCTGGATCCCGCCAGCGATAAGGACTTCGGCAAGAATATCATCCCCGCCATGCTGGCGCGGGAGGAGCGCATGGTGGCCTATCCGTTCGCGGGCTATTGGAAGGATGTTGGCACCCTGTCCTCGCTCTGGGAAGCGAACATGGACCTCTTGGGCGATCCGCCCGTGCTGGATTTGAACGACCCCAACTGGCGCATCTATACGCGCAATCCCGTCAAGCCCCCGCACTATATTGGCCACGACGCGGTGATCACGGAATCTCTGGTCGCCGAGGGCTCCGTTGTGCGCGGCAGCGTAAAGCGCTCGGTGCTCTTCTTCGGCTCCGAGGTGGACGAGGGCAGCGAGGTCGTCGATTCGGTTATCCTGCCGAATTCCAAGATCGGCAAACGTTGCAAGATTTACAAGGCCATCATCGATGAAAACACGGTGATAGAGGACGACTGCGTGCTGGGCGACCGACGCCGCGAGGGCGAGCAGGTGGACGACAGCCTGACGGGCGACCTGGTGCTGATCGGCAGCCGCGTGACGCTGCACGCGGGCACAAGGCTCCCCAAGGGCGCGGTGTACGGCGAAGAGGAGGTATAGCATGAGCACAAACGCATTTGGCCTGATTTACACCGGGGACAACAACCCCCAGCTGAAAGATTTGACAAGCTCCCGCAGCATCGCCGCGACGCCCTTTGGCGGCCGCTACCGCTGCATAGACTTCATCCTCTCCAATCTGGTCAACTCAGGCATTTCGAGTGTTGGGCTGATCACGCAGAAGAACTATCACTCGCTGATGGATCATTTGGGTTCCGGCAAGGAGTGGGACCTGAACCGCAAGCGCGAGGGGCTCTTTATCCTGCCGCCCTTTCTGACCAAGGGCAACGAGGGCGTATACCGCGGCTCCGTCGACGCCCTGCGCTCGGTGTTGGGCTATGTGCGCCGCTGCCCGCAGAAATATTGCATACTCACGGGCAGCCATACGATCTTCAATATACGCTTCAACGATATGCTGCAGGCGCATATCGATACCGGAGCGGATATCACGATCCTCTATAACGAGGTGCCGACCTTAGACCCCGAAGCGCAGAACAACGATCTGCGCCTGATTCTGGACGCCGACGAGCGGGTGCAGGATCTGGAACTGAACCCCTATCGCCCCAAGAGCGACAAACAGAGCTGTGACGTGTTTATCCTCGATAAAAACCTCCTCGAATTCCTGCTGGAAGAGGCCTACGCGCGGGGGGACTACGATTTCTACCGCGATATCCTGCTCAAAAAGAAGCATTCCCTGCATATGCGCGGCTATAAAACAAGTCGCTATGTGGCGCGGCTCGATTCGCTGATGACCTATTTCACGCACAGCATGGATCTGTTGCGCGCCGACGTCGCGCACGACCTCTTTGACGAGAACCGCGTGTTCACCAAGGTGAAGGACGAGGTGCCCGCCCGCTACGGCGCAAACGCGCGCGTTGCCAACAGCATATTGGCCGACGGCTGCGTGGTGGAGGGGCAGGTGGAGAACAGCTTGCTTTTCCGCGGCGTGCGAGTCGCCAAGACAGCGGTCGTCCGCAACAGCATCATCATGCAGGGCGTCAGCGTGGGCGAAGGCGCGGTGCTCGATCACGTGATACTCGACAAGGGCGTCACCGTCGGCAATAACCGTATGTTGACCGGCTACGACAGTTTTCCGATTATCGTGCGGAAGAATCAGGCGGTGTAGTGTCAAGATTGCGAATATTTACGACATTTGATTGACAAACCGCATAAAACGCAATAATATATACCTATCAAATGTGAAAGGATGTATTGTATATGGCGCAGACGACAGTAAGCATCCGCATGGATGACCAGTTGAAGAAACAGATGGAATGGCTCTGCGGTGAATTTGGCATGAGCTTTTCCACGGCGGTAACGGTTTTTGCAAAGGCTACGGTGCGGGAAAGCCGCATACCCTTTGAGATTTCGGCGATACCGAACGCGACAACTTTGGCAGCATTCGAAGAAGCAGAAGCCATCCTACACGATAAAAGCGTGCGACGCTATTCGGATGTGGAAGACGCATTGAAGGAACTGAAAGCATAAATGCAAAGCATCATACTTTTCTGTCACAGTTCAAGAAGGATTATGCGCTTGCCGGGAAGCGCGGGCATAGGATGCGCTTTATGGATGATTGTATCCGTGCGCTTGCAGCGGGGCAAACGCTCGCTTCAAGCTTTCGGGATCATGCATTGACGGGAAACTGGCACGGATATCGCGAATGCCATATCAGACCGGATTGGTTGCTTGTTTATCGCATAGAAAAAGGCGAACTGTTGCTTGTGCTTGCCCGCACAGGCAGCCACAGCGATTTGTTCAAATAGGGATGAAAAAGCTTTCAAATCGGACAGATTGATGCAAACACAAACACACAAGGAGTGACCTCATGAAAATCCTCTTCACGGGCAGCGAATGCGTGCCTTTTGCCAAGACAGGCGGGCTGGCCGATGTGCTGGGCTCCCTGCCCGCGGCGCTGGTGCGCGAGGGTGTGGACGCGCGCGTCATACTGCCCAAATATCGCATCATCGACAGCTATTGGGTCAACCGCATGCACCACGAGTGCGAATTCACCGTGCTGATGGGCAGCCAGCAGCTCTGGTGCGGCATCGACTCCGTGGTCGACAACGGCGTCACCTATTATTTTGTCGACAACCTCGCCGTGTTCGGCGGCGACAAGCTCTATACGGGCGAGGAGGACGACGGTTTCCGCTTCGCGTTCTATTGCCGCGCCGTGCTGGAAGCCCTGTCGCGGCTGGCCTTCTTCCCCGACATCCTCCACTGCAACGACTGGCAGGCGGGGCTGATACCCGTGCTGCTGCACGAGCAATATTGCTGGGATATGAAGATGCGGGACATCAAGAGCGTCTTCTCCATCCACAACCTGCGCTATCAGGGGCTCTACACCTGGCACCGTATCGGTTCATTATTGGGCCTGAACAGTGGCTATTTCACGCCGGACAACTTGGAATTCCATGGCCTGCTCTCGTTTATGAAGGCCGGGCTGGTCTTCGCGACGCGCATCTGCACGGTCAGTCCCAGCTATGCCGAGGAGATACGCAGCGAATATTTCGGCGAACGCTTGGACGGGCTCCTGCGCCACAGGCAGCACGTGCTCTCGGGCATATTGAACGGCATCGATACAGCTGTCTACAACCCCGCCGACGACCGCTTCCTCTCCACGCATTTCACTGCGGAGAATATCATGGGCAAAACTCTGTTGAAGCGCCGCTTGCAGGAGGAACTGGGTTTGGAGCCGCGCGACGAGCCGCCGCTCATCTCCATGATTACGCGCCTCACCCCGCAAAAGGGGCTGGATTTGGTGGAATGCGTGCTGCACGACCTGATGCGTCTCGACGTGCAGGTCGCCTTCCTCGGCAACGGCGATGCGCGCTATGAGCGCTTCATCCGCGATGCGCAGGCACAATACCCAGGCCGCGTGGCCGCGCGCGTGGAGCTGAACGAGGGTCTGGCGCACCGCATCTATGCCGGGAGCGATATGTTTCTGATGCCCTCGCAGTTCGAGCCCTGCGGGCTGTCGCAATTGATCTCCCTGCGCTATGGCACCATCCCCATCGTCCGCGAAACAGGCGGCCTGCGCGACAGCATTCAGCCCTACAACCGCTTCGAGGACAGCGGCAACGGCTTCTCCTTCCGCAACTACAACGCCCACGAGATGCTATACGCGCTGGAAGAGGCGGTGGAGTATTACCATTGCGACAAGGAGATGTGGGAACGCTTGGTTCAGCGCGCCATGGCCTGCGATTTCTCCTGGACCACATCGGCCAAGGCCTATCTGCGGCTGTATCAGGATATACTCGGCATAGAACCCCCGCCACCACCACCGAAACCCAAAAAGTCGCGGAAAAAACCGACCACGGAAATCGAATTGACGGCCGTGGAAATCGCACCCGTAGGGGCGACGCATGCATCGCCCGCCGAGATAGAATCCGAACCAACCCCCGCGAAAAAACCCACCGCTTCCACGGCGAAAAAGCCGATGCCGGAAGTGCCGCAATCGTAGGGACGGATAGTATCCGCCCGATAAGCCATGCGCGAAAGACTGAAAGGATCGCCTATGCACAAACGCATCCTCCGTATATTCTCCTGGTTCCTCATTATATCCCTGCTCTTCGGCGGGCGGATATTATCCGCCCCTACGACAATTGCGGAAAGCGCGCCGTTGAAACCCGGCGACGCAAATGGCGACGGCAAGCTGGACGCAAGCGACGCGCCCCTGATTCTGCGCCATCTGACGGGCCTTGTCACCCTCAGTCCCGAGCAGCTTGCCGCCGCAAACGTCGACGGAATGGGCGGCGTCACCGTCGCCGATGCCGCTCTTGTTCTACGCCATTTGGCAGGCCTTACGGTCATCCCCGACTGGGCGGAATCATTGCCGCTCTATAATCCCCGCGATATCGCCGTGATCAACACAATGATCGACAACAACGGGTTGGATTTGCCAAAAGCCGACCCCGTAGATGGTACCTATGTGCCGGAGGAGTGGCAACAGAACGTAGCTTGGTCGTGGGATACTGTTAACAAGCGAGTTACAACTTTGCATCTTTGGTCAACGGGGCTGACGGGTGTGTTGAATATATCTGGTCTTAGCGCTTTGGAGGAGCTTTCCTGCAATGACAACCAACTGACAGAGCTGAATCTTTCCGGGCTTCCCGCTTTGGAGTGGCTTTACTGCAACCGTAACCGGCTGACAGAGTTGAACCTTTCCGGGCTTCCGAGTTTGCGGGAACTTGATTGCGCGTACAATCAACTGACAGAGTTGGAGCTTTCCGGGCTTCTTGCTTTGGAAGCAGTATTCTGCAACGCCAATCGACTGAGCGCGCTGCATATTTCTGGGCTTCCGTTTCTGCGTCACCTTTACTGTTGCGACAACCAAATATCCGAACTGGAGCTTTTCGACCTTCCGTCTTTGTTCCGCATCTATTGCGAAGATAACAATCTGTCCGAGTTGACCCTTTCAGGGTTTCCGATGTTGCGGGAGCTTGCTTGCGCGTACAATCAACTTGCGGAGTTGTGCCTTTTCGACCTTCCCGCCTTGCAGGATCTTGGCTGCGCGGAGAATCTGTTGACTGAACTGGATGTTTCGGCGCTTGCTGCATTGGAATTCCTGTCTTGTGACTTCAATAATCTCAGCGCTCTTTCACTGTGTCCCGACGCGCCTTATTGGTGCATGGATGTCCGCTACAACCACTTCACGGATAAAGCCCAAATCACGGGCTTTGACCCCGCAAAATGGGACACGGGAGAATGCCATTATTATCCCCAGCGGGGAGATGCTGTTGCCGGCACCTATAACCCCGGCGATATCGCCGTGATCAACGCAATCATTGATAACAACGGGTGGAGCATGCCAAAGGCCGATCCCGTTGACGGTAGCTATGTTCCGAGGAAGTGGGGATTCAATATCGATTGGTCAGAGGATGTGAGCAATAAGCGAGTTGTCGTGCTGAATATTTGGAACAACAACCTCTCCGGGGTATTGAATGTGGCCGGCCTTGCGGAATTACGGCGTCTTTCCTGCGATGAAAACCGACTGACCGGGTTAGACGTAAGCAATAATCCTGCGCTGGAATATCTCAACTGTGAAGACAATCGGTTGACGGAGCTCGTTCTGACTCAAACCCCTGCGCTCGAAACGCTCGAATGCTCCAACAACGCGCTGACGGAAATAGACCTGCGCATGAATCTTGCGCTGAAACGGTTGCAATGCACAGCAAACCCGCTGGTGGAACTGGATGTAAGCAACAATCTCGCGTTGAAAGCGCTTTTGTGTTGCGACACGGAGTTGGTCGCAATAGATCTCAGAAGCAATTTTGCATTAGAAGCGCTTTCCGTTTCCTCAAATTCATTCATGACTGCGTTGGATGTGAGCAATAATTCTGCGCTAAAATCTCTCTCGTGCGGCCACAACACCTTTACTGAGTTAAATTTAAGCCATAACCTCGCGTTGGAATGGCTATGGTGCAATTACAGCCAACTGACCACCCTCGCCCTCTGCCCCACTGCGTCGTATCAATCTTTAGACGTTCGGAATAACCGCTTCACGGACAAATCCCAAATCACAGGCTTTGACTCATTGCTTTGGGATACGGGGAACTACTATTACTCTCCGCAAACGGAATAGGACACCCGGCATACGCTAAAATCACGGGCGGATACTATCCGCCCCTACGCGGGACGATTGCAATCGTCCCCTACACAAAATAAAAACAAACAAAGGAGCAAACCATGCTAACACCCAAACAAAAAGAGTACATGCGCCTGCTGGTCGAAGTCGGCGTAAACATCCAACAGGGACAGAAGCTGATCATCAGCTGCCAGGTCGAAAACGCCGAGTTCGCGCGCGAATGCCAGCGCATCGCGTACGAGAACGGCTGCCAGGAGGTCATCATGCGCTGGATCGACGACCCGACGACGCGCATGAAATACCTCCATGCCGCCGACGAAGTCTTCGACACTTGCCCCGAGTGGCTCGTCCGCTTTATGACGGACTATTCCCGCGAGGGCGCGGCCACCCTGCATCTGGTATCCGACGACCCGGAATCCCTGCTGGGCGTGGATCCCTCCCGCTTGGCCAGATGGGCTAAGGTCAGCGGCGAAGCGCTCAAAGAATATCGCGAGATGATGATGCGAAACGAAAATGCGTGGAGCATCGGCGCGCTTTCCGCGCCCGCATGGGCGAAAAAGGTCTTCCCCGAGCTGCCCGAGGCCGAGGCGATAGAGGCGCTGTGGGATAAGATCTTCACCGCCGTGCGCGTGCTGGGCGACGGTTCCGCTGTGGGCAATTGGCAGAAGCACGCCGCCAAGCTGAAGGAGCGCATGCATATCCTGAACGAATACAACTTCAAGGCCCTGCGCTACCGCAACGCCCTGGGCACGGATTTCACCGTGGAGCTGGCCGAAAACCACGTTTGGGAAGCGGGCGGCGACGTGACGACGAAGGGCGTCCCGTTTATGCCCAATATGCCCACGGAGGAGATTTTCACGGCACCCCGGAAAACGGGTGCCAACGGCGTCGTGATGGCCAGCATGCCCCTCTGCCTGAAGGGTACGATCATCAACGACATCCGCTTCGTGTTTGAGAACGGCAAGATTATTGAAGCCACGGCCAGCAGCGGCGAGGCGCTGTTGCGCGAGGAGATCGCGCTGGACGAGGGCGCAAGCTTCCTGGGCGAAGTCGCCTTGGTACCCTACGACTCCCCGATACGCCAGGCGCAGGTGCTCTTCTATGAGACCCTCTACGACGAGAACGCCTCCTGCCACCTCGCGTTCGGCGAGGCCTATCCCAGCTGCATAAAGGGCGGCACGGCGATGAGCAAGGACGAGAGCAAAGCCGCAGGCCTAAACGATTCCATTACGCATGTGGACTTTATGCTGGGGACGGAGGATCTCAGTATTGTCGGCATTACGCAGGATGGCGTGGAAATGCCTGTGTTTGTGGATGGGTTGTTTGCGTTTTAAGGAAACGCTCAATGCACAACGCGCAATGTTCAATGAATGTAGGGATGCCGATGGCATCCCTTTTTAATTAGAAATGCCATAGCATTTCTACAACCATTGTGCGTTGCGCGTTGAACATTGAACATTACCCTTCTATTATCGTTCCATCAATCGCATTGATGCACAGCAGGCTCATGCCCGAAGATTTGTCATAGAAATTCCAGACGGGGATCAACAGTCCGCTTTCATAGGCACCTTCATCGACTATGCGCTGTAAGGTCAGGGTCACCCGGTCAATTTCAAAGTGGAGCACATATTGCAGCTCTGCGCTTGGCAGGGGCGCGATCTCGGGTGCGGCGGCATACCTTGCTTCCAAATCAATCAGATATTCCTGCGCTTCCTCGGGCGTCATCATGCGCCTGTCGCGCAGCCTGTCCGCGTCGTGGATAATCTCCCGCAGTTCGGCGAGCTCTTCCCAGAGCTCCGCCTTGGTCTGCACCACTGCTTCCGGGTTCGCAACCCCGAACATCCCCTGCTGCCCCGCGTATTTGACTGCCATCATCGCCGCAAAGATCTCTTGAATCTCGAAGAAGGGCAGCAGCTTTGCGTTTTCCACGGCCGTATCTGTAATTTCGATGGGCGAGAGCCAGCACATATCGGCAATCCCCTCTTGGCTGATCTCGAAAACTAATTTTTCATAGCCCCAGTAGGGAGCCGTTTCCATAAGACCCGTCGTTTCAATAGCGTACTGCCCGCGCCAGGAACCGGAGGAAGTGATGGGCACGCCCCCCGCTGCCCGCGCGCACTCCACTGAATACGCATAGCCCAAGTCAACAACACGGTCGATGATCATATCACCGCCTATCTGCTCCAACAGGCGTTCTATCGTCCCCCGCGCTTCCGCCTGCGACAAAGCTGCCGTTCCCCAATTGTAAAATGCGAAATTGTGAAAATAGAAAGCCGCGTTGCGCATCGGCGTAATCATGCTGGTGATATTGCCGTTTTTGTCTTTTCCCACAACAACCATTTCCTTCACATCGTTGTTATTCTGCACTTCCAATGCTTTGCCGTGCTCCGCCTTTTCGCGCGCGCTGAATCCTGTGTATGCAGCCACCTTTTTGTTCTCAAAGTCATAGATCGGAATCTCCTGCAAGACGCCGTAGGCGCGTATATCCTCTAATCTCTCCGGCGCGGCGGCATATTTTGCCTCCAATTCCACCAGATATGCCTCCGCCTCGCCGGGCTCCAGCAAAAACCGATCCCGCAATCTGCGCGCGTCATTCATCAGCTCTTTCAGCTCCGTGATCTCTTCCAGAATCTGCGCCTTTGTGCGCTCGGTCGCCGCCTGCCACATCTCGGT